>CAIMOR010000394.1 GCA_903843125.1 uncultured Rhodospirillales bacterium | reverse complement strand
GGCACGTCGCACTGATACACGACCAGATCAGGGAGTACATGAAGGCGACCGGGATCAGCGCGCGGCTGCGCGAGATGGGGGATTGGGCGAAAGCGACGGAAGCCAAGCGCCGGCTGGCGGACGACTAAACAGCCCGCGCGTCCTGGCGCCGGGCGAGGCTGCGGTAAACACCCGGCGCGACATCGACGCGCTGGCCAGCAAGGGCGAGCCGGAGCCGGTAACGCGGGTCATCGGCACCGGCGGCCAGCGGTGCGACCGAAACGGGTTCACCCGCCCCAAGCTGTTGGGCTTCCTGCGCGGCGCCCTGTACCCGAGTTCGCCGACCGCTATCGCGTTCGTCCTGGCGTTCATGCTGGTGGCCACGACAGCGGTCGCGCAAGGTCGCCCGCCATCGACCAGCGACACGCGCGCCGACTGGTGCCGCCGCAACGCCGGTGGCGCTCCGACGGCCGGCGAGGTCATCCTGCGCCGCGACTGGGGCGAACACCGGGCCATCGTCACGAATCAGGACACCCGCTGGGCGGTGGCCAAGCTGCGGGGCGTCGATGGTCGCGTCGCGGTCGCCGCATTCGTCGCTCCGCGCTGGACGACGACCATCGCTGACATCCCCGCCGGCCAGTACCGCATCGAGTTCGCCTTCGGCGACCTGTGGAGTCGGGGCTGCAACACCTTTGTCGGCGACGCCAGCGCGCACCGCTTCCCTGACTACGACGCCTTCACGACCGAGTTCGACGCCGATGGAGGCAGGGTCGTGCAGAACTGGAGGTACACCATTACCCCTGTGCGGAACGGCAATGTGCGCCCTCGTTCAATGTCGATGGCCGAGTTCGACGCGAACTGATGTTGATGGTCACCATGAAGCGCGCCCTGCTTATCGCCGCGATCCTTGCGGTCACTTGTGCTGCTGGTGCCGAGGCTGGCGGGCCGGACGCTGCCCGCCCCCTCCCGCTGGTCGCCTGTATCTGTCGCACGGCCGGTGCCGCAGCCACACACGCCGGCCCGCTCCGTCGAGCAGAGCATTGCCCCCGCATCATCGACAGAGGCGGCTTGTGGCTGATGCAGCAGGGCATCGGCGGTCCGCCTTGTCGTGCGACGACGGGGGCGCGTCTGCGCTTGGTCGCCCTTCCCGCATTTCCTTGGTGAGGCCAGCGATGCCGACCTTCCAGATCGAGTACGAACTACGCCGCGCCACCGACGACTTGCCGGCCGGCAACCGTACCGCCGCCTTGTTTGCGCCCGACCCAACTTCGGCCACCAAATCGCTCGGCGCTGTCCTGTCGCTCCGGGAAGGGCTGGCCGACGGCACCTTCCGGGTACGCAGCGTTACGCAGCTGCGGCCCGGCGAGATGTTGCCCAGACGGCTGCCGTAGTCGCTCGAAGCCGTTCGGTTGAACCGATGGTCGCACCGATGCTAACGTACCATCGAAACGAAACTGCTGCGCTAGAGCCGGCAGGATACAATAGGAAGTTGCCATGAACCTATTGCAGCGCGTTCTGCGGCGTTTGGGCATCGCCACCGTTGCCGAACTGCACGAACAGCAGGCTCAACTGACCGCCTTGATAGAGGCCCAGGCCAGCACCGATGAGAAGGTCCGCGAGCTAGAGGCTGCCTTCACTGCCGAAATCTCAGCGATCCATGGACGGTCGCAGGCGCTGAGCGGCAACTTCAGGAACCACAAGCAGAAGACCGAAGAAGAGCTGAGGGCGCTGGTCATCCAGGTGGACAGCATCCTGAGCACGCTGGAATCGATGGAGCGGCTTCAGCTCGCGGAGGCCATCCAACCGCAGATCGTGCGGCTTCGTAAGTCGCTCAGGTCGAAGGGCACCAGGCTCAAGGGGCAGATCAATGCCTTGGGCCAGGCCGCCAACGACCAGGACATCGAACGCACCCTATGCGCTGCCGTAAACGATGGCTGACGATGGCGTAGCAAGGGCGCGACGACTGGCCATGATCGCCGCCGCCAAGGCGTCCGCCGCCGAGGTCGAGAATGAGGAGATTCTGGCCGAGCTTGTCGCGGAGCTGCATATCCTTCAGCCGCAGCCAAGAACTCGGCTCTGGCGCGCCGACCTGGTTCAACGGCTGGTACAACGGCAGGATAACCGATGCCCCCGGTGCGGTGACCCGCTGAGCCTGACCAACCACAGCCATCATGTCGACCACGTCATCCCCTGGTCCATGGGGGGAGGCAACGAAACAGCGAACATCCAGGTACTACACGCCCGCTGTAACCTGGAGAAGGGCGCCGCAGTGCGGGTCGACGAGCTACTGGACTACCTCGAAGGCCGCATCCGCAACCTGGCCTGACGGGGTGGCTGAGCTGCCATAGCGCCGTTCGTCGGGACAGTTCTCGATAGCGATGAGACAGCGCCGCGCGGCGATCACGATGGTCGCCTCGCGGATGAGGCGCCGCCCCCCTCCAACGGTAACAACCATCTTCGGGAATCCCCGGGAAAAGCTGCCACCCAGGGGCATCGCAAGTGCTAAGTTGCCGGCAAGGTTGTCAGTACCCAATGCGCGAGGTTGCCATGGCCCATCCTGGCCGCCCCGATGTCGACTGGCTCCAGGTTCAGGCCGATTTCGAAGTCGGACTGGCTTCGGTTCGCGCCCTCGGCCTGAAGTACGGCGTGAGCCACGAGGCTATCCGGAAAAGGGCGCGCAGGGAGCGTTGGAAGCCGACGCTCCGGCCGGCCACCGCCCAGGCAACCAGCATCGCCCTTCAGCATGCCCCCAACGGCGCGTGTGGCGGCCACGCGCGGCCAGCGCCGATGGTGATGGCCATCTCCGCCCTGCCGCCACCAGAGGCTGCCCAGGCGGTCCAGACCGCCGCTGCAACCCAGGTGGAGGTGATCCGCCAGCACCGCCGCGCCATCGCCCGTGACCTGAACATGTGCGACGGCCTGATGGGCTACCTCCAGCTCGCGGTGCAGACCAACCCACCCGACACCGTGTTGCAGGTCGACGGGCTGGCCGAGACGTTCGAGAAGCTGGTGCGGTGCCGCGAACGGCTGGTGCGGATGGAGCGAGTCGCCTTCGGCCTCAATGGCACCGAGGGGAGCGAGCGAGAAGACGGCCTGAAGCTGACCGAGGAACAGCAGGAGGCGCTGCGGGCTGCCCTGGTGGCGCGGGTTCGTCACCGGCTCGAACAGGAGCGCACAGGTGTCCTGCCCGGGTAGGTGAGGATGGCTTGGATAGGGTGCGGCGGCTTCTTGTGCCCCCGATGTGCCCCCGAGAGAGGAAAGTGGTGGGCGCCGTAGGATTCGAACCTACGACCCGCTGATTAAGAGTCAGCTGCTCTACCAACTGAGCTAGGCGCCCGTACCAACCGCGTGCGGTGTCGCCACCGCCGAGGGGGGCCTAAATAGCCATCGCTGCGGCTTTGT
>CAIMOR010000393.1 GCA_903843125.1 uncultured Rhodospirillales bacterium | reverse complement strand
GGCAGCGTCGGTGGCAGCAGCAGCGGCCGGTCCGGCCCGCCGAGCGGGCCGACGCGGACCTCGCGCGGGCGGAACCGCAGCGGCCCGGCGCCCTGCAGCCGGTCCACCCGGAACAGCCGCATGATCGGCGGCGGCGGCGGCGGCGTGCCGGCGGGCACCAGCGCGTCGTCGTCCAGGGTGGCGGTCAGGCCGGGCGGCAGCTCCACGTCGGCCAGCATCTGCCGGCGGCGCTCCGGCGGCGCCAGGGCCACGGTGTTCCACAGCCCGAAGGCGCGGGCCGAGATCTCCCGCGCCTGGGCGAAGCGCTGCAGGTCCACCCGGTCCAGCGCGTGGATGGTCAGGCCGGCGGCCTGCACCAGGGTCAGCCCCAGCAGCAGCACCAGCGCGGTGCGCCCGGCCAGGCTGCCCGGCCACAGCCAGCACAGCGGCGCCGGCAGGCCCTGCCGCGCCGCCGCCATCGCTGGTTCCGCGCGCGGCAGCGAATCCATGGCTCAGGCCTTCTCGACCGTGGCGGCCAGCACATAGCCGCCGCCGCGGACGGTCTTGATCAGCGACGGGTTGCGGCCGTCATCCTCCAGCTTGCGGCGCAGGCGGGAGACGGCGACATCGATCGCGCGGTCGAACGGGCCGGCCTGGCGGCCGCGCAGCAGGTCCATCAGCATGTCCCGCGTCAGCACCCGGTTGGCGCGCTCCACCATCACCTGCAGCAGCTCGTATTCGCCACCGGTCAGCGGCACCTCGGCGCCATCCGGGTTCAGCAGCCGGCGGCGCGCGGGTTCCAGCAGCCAGCCGGCGAAGCGGATGACCTTGGCCGGCGGCTCCTTCACCCCGGGCCCGCCCTCGCCGGAGGCACGGCGCAGCACGGCGCGGATGCGGGCCAGCAGCTCCCGCGGGTTGAACGGCTTGCCGAGATAGTCGTCGGCGCCCAGTTCCAGGCCGACGATGCGGTCGGTCTCCTCGGCCATCGCGGTCAGCATCACGATCGGCGTGTCGCCCTGGCTGCGGATCCAGCGGGCCACGTCCAGGCCGCTCTCGCCGGGCAGCATGAGGTCCAGCACCACCAGGTGGTAGCGCCCCAGCGGCCACAGCTTGCGCGCCTCCTTGGCGTCCCGCGCGGCGGTGACGCGCATGCCCTGGCGTTCCAGGAACTTCGAGAGCAGGTCGCGGATTTCGCGGTCGTCATCGACCACCAGGATGTGCGGCACGGGTTCCATGGGCTGTTACATAGCCTGTTCGGCCCGCGCCGGGGCGCGCCGTTGCGTTCCGTTGCAATTCGGCATGGCCGGGGACGCGATGCCGCAACATGGCGCCGGCATTATCCCCGGCGTCATCTCTGCCGGAACCCGCCATGCATCCGCTCCACTTCGACCGCTTCCACCGCCGCGCTCGCCAGGCCGGCACCGCCGCCCTGGCCGCGCTGGCGCTTTCCGCCTGGATCGCGCCGGCCTTGGCGCAGCAGCCGCCACCGCCGGCCCCGCCCGGGCAGGAGATGCCGCACGGTCCCATGGGGGGCCCCATGGGTGGTCCCATGGGCCATTGGCACCACGGCCCGCACCACCATGGCATGCGCGGCCCGTTCGGCGGCCTGTTCTTCCCGCGGGAGGACAAGGCGCTGACGACGGCCGACGTGCAGAAGATCGCCGAGGCCTTCCTGCTTTGGCAGGGCGAGCGCAACTGGCGCGTGACCGACGTGAAGGAAGCCGCCGACAACACGGTGGAGTTTGCCCTGACCACGCCGCAGGGCGGCGTCGTCGCCCGCTTCAGCATGGACCGCAAGACCGGCCGCCCGCGCCGCATCGGCTGAGGCCGGGCGCTCCCGCAGGCGGACGGCAGCCGGCAGCGCCCGGCGTGGGTCGGCGCCGGCAGGGCGTGGTATGGGGTGGCATGGACGCTGCCGCCCCCTTTCCGCACCCGCCGCCCTGGGCCATGGCCGGCATCGCCGCGCTGGAGGCGCAGGACCCGCGCTTCGCCGCGGTGATCCCGGCCGCCGGGCCGCTGCCCTGGCGCACCCGGATGCCCGGCTTCCCGGGCCTGCTGCGCGCCATCTGCGGCCAGCAGATCAGCAACCAGGCGGCCAGCGCCATCTGGCTGCGGCTGCGTGCGCTGCCCGGCGCGCTGGACCCCGCCGGCCTGCTGCTGCTGGATGACGCCACGCTGTGCGGCGCGGCCGGGCTGTCCCGGCCGAAAGCCGCGCATGCCCGCTCGCTCGCCGCCGCCTGCGTGGAAGGCCGGCTGGACTTCGCTGCGCTGCCGGGGATGAGCGACGCCGAGGCGCTGGCGCATATCGCTGCGGTGAAGGGGCTGGGGCCGTGGAGCGCCTCGATCCACCTGCTGTTCGCGGAACAGCGGCCGGACATCTTCCCGCCCGGCGACGTGGCGCTGGCGGCCAGCGCGGCGCATCTGCTGGGGCTGCCGGAACGCCCGAGCTTCAAGGCGCTGACCCTGCTGGCCGAGGCCTGGCGACCCTGGCGCTCCCTGGCGGCGCGGCTGCTGTGGCACCACTGGCGCTGCGTCACCGGCCGCCCGACCGGGGAGGATGCCTGACCGGCGGCGCGCGGAAATGCATCGCGCTCAGAGCGCGCGGAAGAAGTAATCGCCCAGCGTCTTCAGCCCGACATGCATCAGGATCTGCGTGTTGATCGGGTATTGCTGGTGCGTCACCAGGTCGCGGTTGAAGCGCCGCAGCACGCGGGCCTCGATGATGACGCACTCGTCCTCATAGCCGGCGCCGCCCTGGATGATGGCGAAGTGGCCGTTGCTGAGGTCGTACTTCGCCGTCGCGTTCACCCGCCAGGTGCCCAACCGCGCGGTGCCGCCGACCGAGACCTCCTCGCGCGTGCGGATCGGCAGCAGGTAGGGCACCGGCGGGGCGTAGAGGTAGCCGGTGTTCAGCGACAGCGAGGGGCCGAGGCTGATCCGCGCGACGCCATCCACCAGGTGGCGCTGCGTCAGGTCGGTGCCATCGGTGCGGATGCGGGCGATGGTCTCGAACCATGGCACCGGCGAGACGCGCACGCGCGAGACCCAGTCCGAGGCGCGCCGCTGCAGCCCGTCCAGCCCATACAGCACGGAGGTGCTGTGGTCGTCCTGCAGCGTGTAGGACCGCCCGACCAGGCCTTCCACGGTGCCGCCATTGGGGAAGTTCCAGGCGGCGCGCATCGCGCTGTCCACGCGGCTGCCGCCCTCCATGCGGTCGCGGCCGACGAAGCGGTTCAGCGCGAACAGGTTGGCGTCGGTCAGCTCGAAGTCGATGCTGTCCTCGTTCGGCAGGCCACCCTGGCGGCCCATGCGCGGGCCGGTGACCAGTTGCACCCGCGGCTCCAGGATCTGGTTGCCCCAGGTGTCGCCGTAGCGGACGAAGGGCATCCGCCAGTCCACCGCCCCGCGGATGTTGACGTTGCGGTTCAGGCCGTTGGCGTCGGGCAGGTTCACCGGGTCCAGCTGCTGGCCGCCGGCCCAGTAGCCGTTCACGTCGCCCTGCATGCGGAAGGTCCACAGGCCGCCCCAGTCGTCGTATTCGTGGCGGATCCAGCTGGCCCGGTTGGTAACGCGCTGGGTGTGCGTGCCGGTGACGCGGAAGATGCTGAGGAAGCCGGTGTCCAGCGTCAGGTGGCCGCCGGCCAGCTCGTCCTTCGGCGCCCATTCGTAGATGGCGTTCGGCAGCACGTAGGGCAGCTTGTCGTTGTTGTAGTTCAGCTGCAGGCTCTGGTAGCCGCGGATGTCGATGCGGGCATACTGCTCGGTGCCCCAGAACCCCTCGACATAGGCGGTGGAGGCATAGACCGGGCGGGACCAGGTGCGGATGGTCTGCAGGTAGGTGTCGCTGGTGGCGCGGTTCAGCTCGAACCCGGCGCGCCAATGCTCGTCCAGCACGAAGCGGCCGCGCAGGAAGATGTGGCCGCCGACCATTTCCTTGGTCTTGTTGGTGCCGTTCAGCCCGCCCAGCGAGAAGTTGCCGTCGATTTCGCCGAAGTTCAGCTTGTTGCGGTATTCGCCCAGCACGAAGGGATATTGCCGCGAGGAGAACAGCGGCGTGATGGTGATGTCCGACTGCCGGTCGATGACCTGGTAGTACGGGATCATCGCGAAGGCGCCGAGGTAGCGGGTGACGCCCATCTGCGGGAACAGGAAGCCCGAGGCGCGTTCCGCCGAAGGGTCCGGGTGCGACAGGTAGGGGGTGTAGAACACCGGGATGCCGTGCACCTGCATCACCGCGTCGCGGTAGGTGATGCGCTGCAGTTCCTTGTCCTGCGTGGCGATGCGGGCCTGCACCTGCCAGGCCGGCGCCACCGTCGGGTCGTTCAGGCAGACATCGCAGGAGGAATACACCACGCGCGACAGCTCGTTGATGGTGCCGCCGGTGCGCCTGACGCCATTGGCGGCGATGCGCACGTTCTGGGTCAGCAGGGCGCGGACCTCGCGCAGCACGCCGTCCTTGAACTGGTCCTTCAGCTCGGCCTCGTCCGCGAACATCACCTGGCCATCGGCTTCCAGCAGCTGGACGTTGCCGCGGGCGGTGGCCACCTTGGTCTCGCGGTTGTAGGTGAACTCGTCGGCGCGCAGCACGCGCTCGCCCTGCCAGGCCTCCACATGGCCGCGCGCCGTCACCAGGCCGGATTCGCGGTCGTACTCGACCTCGTCGGCGGTGAAGGTCACCGGCGCGTTCGGGTCGGTCGGCGGTGCGGCCCCGCCCTGGCGCCGCAGCGGCGAACCCGAGGAGCTGTTCGTGGGCGCGCCCTCGGTCGGCCGGTCCGCCAGGATGCTGCCCGAGGGCATCAGGTTGATCACATCGACGCCGCCGGTGGTCTGCGCCCCCAGGCGCTGCACCAGGCTGACCGCAAGGCTCAGCGCCAGGCCACCGGTGGCCAGCCGGCGCCAGCCGAAGCCCGGCTGGGCCAGCCGCAGCAGGGTGGCGCCGGCCTGCCGCGCCTGCTGCTGCAGGGTGGCCGCCCGCTGGCGCAGCTGGCGCCCCTGCCGATGCAACTGCCCGGCCGCCGCGCTGCCGAACGCGTCGACCGCGGCCAGGCCGAGCCAGATCGG
>CAIMOR010000392.1 GCA_903843125.1 uncultured Rhodospirillales bacterium | reverse complement strand
CGCTGGTTCGGACGCGCACGCAACCGGCGCTGACGTGGGCGGCACACCGCTTGATGTGCCACGGCCGGAGCCGGTGCTCACCCCTTTTCCGCCTGCGGCCTCGCCGGCCGCGCCGCGGGCTGTTGCCACCACCCCAACCACCAAGCCCAAGAGGAAAGCGGCGATGAACGACGCCAAGACCGAGCTCGGCCTCAAGATCCTGAAGCTGAAGAAGAAGAAGGGCCTGAAGTGGGCCGAGATCGCCGCCCGCATCGGCATGTCCCCCACCTGGACCTGCGCGCTGTGCATGGGCCAGATGAGCGCCGAGCCGCACCATGCCCGCGGCGTGGCCGAGATCCTGGGCCTCGACGAGGAGGAGGAGGCGACGCTGTGCGAGATACCCTATCGCGGCGCCCAGCCGATGCCGCCGAGCGACCCGCTGATTTATCGCTTCTACGAGCTGGTGCTGGTCTACGGCACCACCTGGAAGGACATGATCCAGGAGGAGTTCGGCGACGGCATCATGTCCGCGATCGACTACGATATGGTGCTGGAACGGCTGCCGGACCAGAAGGGCGACCGGGTGAAGCTGACCATGACAGGCAAGTTCCTCAGCTATAAGAGGTACTAGAACCTGGATTGAAGGAGCGCACGATGCGCATTGCAGTAGTAGGCGCCGGCGGCGTCGGCGGCGCGTTCGGCGCGGCGCTGGCCCATGCCGGCGGGGATGTCACCTTCATCGCGCGCGGCGCGCACCTGAAGGCGATGCAGGAGAGCGGCCTCCGCGTCCTCAGCCCGCGCGGCGACACCCACCTGCTACCCGCCCAGGCCACGGACGACCTGGCCAAGGTCGGCGTGGTCGACCTGGTGATGTTCTGCGTGAAGCTGTGGGACGTGGAAAGCGCCGGCGAAGCCATCAAGCCGATGGTCGGGCCGGACACCGCGGTGATGACCTTCCAGAACGGCATCGACGCGCATGAGCGGCTGCTGCCGATCCTGGGGCCGAAGGCGGTGATGGGCGGCGTGGCGCAGATCAGCGCCACCATCGCCGAGCCCGGCGTGATCAAGCAGACCGGCACCTTCATGCGCCTGGTCTTCGGCGAGCTGGACGGCAGCATCACCCCGCGCGGCCAGGCCTTCCACGCGCTGTGCGAGAAGGCCGGCTTCGACGCCACGCTCAGCGACAAGATCCTGACCGAGCTGTGGCTGAAGTTCATCCTGCTGGCGACGAACTCCGGCTGGACCAGCCTGACCCGACGCCCGATGGGCGAGCTGCGCGACGACCCCGACATTGCGCCGCTGATGCACGCCGCGGTGCGCGAAGTGGCGGCGCTGGCCGTGGCGCGCGGCATCGCGCTGCCCGAGGGCACGGCGGAGAAGATCATCGGCGGCTGGAAACACATGCCGCCGAACATGCGGGCCTCGATGGCGATCGACCTGATCCGCGGCAACCGGATCGAGCTGCCCTGGCTCTCGGGCAAGGTGGTGGCGCTGGGGCGCGAGCTCGGCGTGCCGACGCCGATCCACGCGCTGATCTACGCGGCGCTGAAGCCCTACATCATGGGCGCACCACAGGGCTGAGGCGTTCAGGCGGCGTCGTCGCCGGCCGCGTCCAGCACGTGCAGTGAATAGGTGAAGGCGGCGCCGGCGTTGAGCGCGATGGCGACGCCGAGCGCCTCGGCCATCTCCGCCTTCGTCGCGCCGGCGGTCTTGGCGCGCCGCACATGCGCGTCGATGCAGCCGTCGCAGCGGGTGGTGACGGCCACCGCCAGGGCGATCAGCTCGCGCGTCTTCGCATCCAGGTGCTGCGTCTTCGCCGCACCGGCGGACAGTGCCGCGAAGCCCTTCACCAGTTCCGGGTGCAGCCCGTTGAGTTCCTTGCCCCGCACCCGCGCGGCGGCGTTGTAGGCGTCCCAGTCCTTGATCGCGCTCATGGCGTCCCCCGGAATTGCGTCGGGCGCCGAGGGGTTCCCCGGCGCCCGTGCATCTTCCCGCGAAGGCCGGCCGAAAGCTACGGCTCAACCTGCTCCGGCTCGCGCTCGCTCTCGTCGCCGCTCTCCGGCTTCGGCAGCGCCGGCGGAGCGGCCTCGATGACGTCGAAGGACAGCGCGCCGTCCTTCATGCCCACCTTCACCGAACCGCCCTTGGTCAGCTTGCCGAACAGCAGTTCCTCGGCCAGCGGCTTCTTCACATGCTCCTGGATCACCCGCGCCAGCGGGCGGGCGCCGTAGAGCGGGTCGTAGCCCTTCTCGGCCAGCCATTCCTTGGCGGCCGAGGACAGCTCGATGGTCACGTTGCGGTCCGCCAGCTGCGCTTCCAGCTGCATGACGAACTTCTCGACCACATGGCCAACGATTTCCTGCGTCAGCCCGGCAAAGGGGACGATGGCGTCCAGCCGGTTGCGGAACTCCGGCGTGAACATCCGCTTGATCGCCTCGGTATCCTCGCCGGTGCGGGCGGTGGCGCCGAAGCCGATGGCTTCCTTCGCCATCTCGGAAGCGCCCGCGTTCGTCGTCATGATCAGGATGACGTTGCGGAAGTCCACCGTCTTGCCGTTGTGGTCGGTCAGCTTGCCGTGGTCCATCACCTGCAACAGGATGTTGTACAGGTCCTGGTGGGCCTTCTCGATCTCGTCCAGCAGCAGAACGGCGTGCGGATGCTGGTCGATGCCGTCGGTCAGCAGGCCGCCCTGGTCGAAGCCGACATAGCCGGGCGGCGCGCCGATCAGGCGGGAGACGCTGTGCCGCTCCATGTACTCCGACATGTCGAAGCGGATCAGCTCGATGCCGAGCGTCTTGGCCAGCTGCTTGGCCACCTCGGTCTTGCCGACGCCCGTGGGGCCGCTGAACAGGTAGTTGCCGATCGGCTTCTCCTGGTCGCGCAGGCCGGCGCGGCTCAGCTTGATCGCGGCCGAGAGTGCCTCGATCGCCTTGTCCTGGCCGAAGACCATCGCCTTCAGGTCACGGTCCAGGGTGCGCAGCGTTTCCTTGTCGTCGTTGCTGACGGTCTTGGGGGGAATGCGGGCGATCTTCGCCACGATCTCCTCCACATCCTTCAGCGTCACGGTCTTCCGGCGCTTGTTCTCCGGCAGCAGCATGCGGCTGGCGCCGACCTCGTCGATCACGTCGATCGCCTTGTCCGGCAGCTTGCGGTCGTGGATGTACTTGGCCGAAAGCTCCACCGCGGCGCGGATCGCCTCCGGCGTGTAGCGCACCTTGTGGTGCTTCTCGTAGTTGGTCTTCAGGCCCTGCAGGATCTTGACCGCATCCTCCAGG
>CAIMOR010000391.1 GCA_903843125.1 uncultured Rhodospirillales bacterium | reverse complement strand
GTGCGCGAGTTCGAGTTCTGCTCGTCATTGATTTGAGGAAGCGTGTTGAGCCATTGGACAGGTTGAAAAGGAATTACGAGAATTTCCACCTGGGGCGCGGAAATTTCCCGCGACATGGGGTGCGTGTAGTTTACGTTCATCCACAGCAAACTGAAACGTTTTTTTGGGTGCCTTACCGCGCCCAAGCTTAATCATCTCAGAACCTCACCTCCTTCGCCGCCTGGGCGTAGCCGACGCGGCGGGCGGGCGGCACCGGGTGGCGGCCGGCGACGCGTTCCAGCAGGGTGCGGGCGTCCTCGGCCAGGCCGGCCTTCACCGCGCTGTCCAGGAACAGCTGCTCCAGCACGTCCTGCTGCGCGTGGCTGCCGCCGAGCAGGGACATGCGCGTCAGGATCGGCCGCATGGCGGCGACGGCGCCGGCGAAGTCGCCATGGCCGTGGCGCAGCACGGCGTCGCAGACCCGGCGGGCCACGTCATGCGCCAGCGGCGCCGGGTCGGCGGCCAGGGCGGCCAGCAGGCGGGCGCCGGCGTCCCACCGCCGGGTGGCGGCCAGCGCCATGGCCCAGTGCGGCAGGGTGAAGGGGTTCAGGTGGTCGCCGATGCGGGCCTCCGCCTTGTCGGCCAGTTCAACCCAGCGGTCGCCGACATGGACCTCGTGCAGGCCGAGGCGGAACAGCATGGAGGCGGCGTTCTGCACGTCGATGTAGAGGTCCGGCGCGGCCAGGGTGACCGGGCTGGCCAGGTTGCGGAAGCGGTTGTCGTACAGCGCCAGCACGGCGGGCCATTCCTGGCGTTCCAGGTGGTACAGGGCGCGGTGCCACCACAGGTGGTGCGCCAGGTTGTTGCCGCCTTCCCAGTGCTGTTCCAGGCTGGCGATCCAGCTGATGCCCTCGCCGCGGCGGCCCTGCATCTCCAGCACATGGGCCACCGCATGGGCGGCCCAGAGGTCGCCGGGGTCCAGCGCCACGGCTTCCCGCCCCGCGGCCTCGGCCACGGTGTAGAGGCCGCATTCCTCGGCGGCGAAGGACCGGCAGGCGAGGATGCTGGGGTAGCCGGGGATGGCGGCGGACCAGTGCGGTTGCACGGCGGCGACGGCTTCCAGCATCCAGTCCGGGCGGCCGGCCCAGAAGGCGACGAAATGGTGCATGCGGAAGGCCAGGATGTCGTGCGGGTATTCCGCCACGATCCGGCGCCAGACCTGCATGGCCCGGGTGACGTCGTTGGCGACCCAGGCGGCCAGCGCGGCGCAATGGGCGCGTTCGCGCTCGGTGCCGGCGGTGGCCTCCGCGCGGGCCAGGCTGTCGGCGGCGCGGGGCAGGGCGCTGGCCTGGTGGCCGAGCAGGGTGAAGTTGGCCTGGGCGATCCGCAGCATCGGCGCCTCCGGGTCCGCCGCCAGGGCGGCCTTCAGGCGCTGCGGCGTGTCGGCGCGGTAGCGCAGGAAGCCGTCGATGGCGTGGTCGTAGCCGGTGACCGCCGCGGTGGTCGCGGCGGTCATCTCCAGGCCCTGGGCGTCCTTCATGCGGTTTGCTCCACGCAGGCGTTGGTGCGCAGCCATTCGGCGAGAACGCCGACCGCGGCCATCAGGTCCGGCGTCGCCATGGCCTCGTAGGGGTTGTGGCTGCCGTTGCGGTTGCGCACCAGCAGCATGCCGGTGGGCACGCCGGCGGCGGCGAAGTTGTTGGCGTCGTGGCTGCCCGGGCTGTTCAGCTTCGGTGCGGCCAGGCCGGCGCGGCCGGCGGCCTCGGTGAGGCCCTTGACGATGACGGGGTGCATCGGGCCGGGGGCGGCGGCGCTGCGCTCGCCGAGCTCGATGCGGACGCCGCGGCGTTCGGCGACGTCCACCGCGATGCGGCCGAGCCGGGCTTCGAGGGACTTCAGGTGGTCGGCGCTGTAGGCGCGCAGGTCCAGGCTGAGTTCGAAGCTGCCGGAGACCGAGGTGAGGCTGTGGCGGTCGGCGGGGGTGTGGAAGCGGCCGATGGTGACGGCCATCGGGCGGCCCAGCGCCTCCTCCTCCAGCCAGAGGCGCTCCAGCGCCAGGGAGAACTCGGCGCCGGCCAGCGCGGCGTCGCGGCGGAAGCGGTGCGGCAGGCCGGTATGGGCTTCCTCGCCGCTGATGCGGATGAAGGGGTGGCGGACATTGCCGGGGTTGGCCAGGCAGACCGCGACGGGCAGCCCGGCTTCGACCAGCTGGGGCGCCTGTTCGATATGGGCTTCGAGGTAGGCGCCGATGCCGCGGGGGTCGCGCAGCGGCTTGCCCTCGCGCAGCGCCTCGGGGTCGCCGCCACAGGCAGCAATGCTCTCGGCCAGGGTCAGGCCGGTGCGGGCGTGGCGGAGTTCCAGCGCGCCGGGCGGCAGGCGGCCGAGCAGGCAGCGGCTGCCGATCAGGCCGAGGCCGAACCAGACCGCTTCCTCGCAGCGCAGCGCCAGCACCTCGATGTCGCGCTTCGGCGCCAGGCCGGCGGCCTGCAGCGCGGCGACGGCGCCGAGGCCGGCGATGACCCCGGCGGCGCCATCGAAATTGCCGCCCTGGATCACGCTGTCGAGGTGGCTGCCGAGCAGCACCGGGGCCTGTTGCGGCGCTTCGGCGGCCCAGCGCAGCGTCAGGTTGGCGCCGGCGTCCAGGGATGCGGTCATGCCGAGCTTGAGGCCGGTTTCCTCGATCTGCGCCTGGGCGGCGTTCTCGCCGCGGCCATAGGCTTCGCGGGTGATGCCGGGCGGGTCGGCGCCGATGCTGGCCATGCAGTTCAGCAGCCATTGCACCAGGTCGGCCTGGGCGGCGACGGCTTCGGAAAGCCTCACAGGCCCGCCTCCCGCAGCACGGCTTCGGTGTGCTCGCCGAGGCCGGGGGCGGCGACGGACCAGGGGCCGAGGCCGGGCAGCACCGGGAAGGGCAGCGGGCCGAGGCCGGGCTGGTCGAGCGTGACGGCGGCGTGGGTCGCCTGCACGTGCGGGTCGGCCAGCCAGTCCAGGGGCGTGTTGACCTGGTCGCACAGCATGCGCGCGGCGTGGAAGCGCGGCAGCCATTCGGTGCTGGGCCGGGCCATGAAGGCGGTGCGGATCAGCGGCAGCAGGGCTTCGCGGTGCTGCGAGCGCAGCGGGAAGCTGGCGAAGCGCGGGTCCTGCGACAGGTCGGCGATCTCCAGCACCCGGCAGAGCTGGACGAACTCGGCTTCCCGGACCAGGCCGATCATGACGTAGCGGCCATCGGCGGCCTGGTAGGCGCCGGCGGGGGTGTTCAGCGACTGCGGTTCCCGCTGCTGCAGGCCCCATTCGGCGATGTTGTAGCCGAGCAGCGCGGCCGAGGACTGGTGCAGCGAGACATCCAGCACGCGGCGCTGCGGCGGGGCGTTGGTCAGGCGGTCGCGCTGCTGCTCGGCCAGCGCGGCCTGCACGGCGACCATGGCGGAGAGGCCGGTGACGACATCGACCGCGAAGAAGGCGCCGGTGCGGTGGGGAATGCCGTCCATGCCCTGGTTCAGCGCGACCATGCCGGTGAAGGCCTGGGCGATGCTGTCGGTGCAGGGGCGTTCGCTGCTGGGGCCGGATTGCCCGAAGCCGGAGATGGCGAGGAAGACCACGTCGGGCTTGCCGGCCTGGGGCGTGATGCCGATGCGCCGGGCGACGCCGGGGCGGAAGGCTTCGAGGATGACGTCGGCCCGGGCGGCCAGGGCGGCCAGCCTGGCCTGGTCGGCGGGGAGGGTCAGGTCCAGCATGATGCTGCGCTTGCCGCGGTTGAAGGCGGTGTGCATGACCGAATGGCTGCCGGATTTGGAGGAGAGGCCGCGCGACCAGTCCCCGGCTGGCGGTTCCACCTTGACCACGGTGGCGCCGAGGGCGGCGAGCTGGGTGGCGCAATAGGGGCCGGCGATGCCTTGGCTGGTGTCCAGCACGAACAGGCCTTCATAGGGGCGCATGGTTTCCTGACCGCGATTTCGCCCTATCCTGGCAGCACGAACGCAATAGGGAAGGGTCGTCCGCATGGCATTGAACCGCCGCGCCTTGGTTGCCGGGGTGCTGGCCGCGCCGGCCGTGCTGGCGCAGGGCGCCTGGCCCACCCGTCCGGTCCGCTTCGTGGTGCCCTATCCGCCGGGCGGGCCGACCGACATCATGGGCCGGGTGGTGGCGACGCAGCTTTCGCGCGACCTGCCGTTCCCGGTGGTGGTGGAGAACAAGGCCGGGGCGGGCGGGTCCATCGGCAGCGCGGAGGTGGCGCGGGCGGCGCCGGATGGCGCGACCTTCCTGGTGGATGCCTCGGCGCATGTGATCGTGCCGCACATGATGCGCCTGCCCTATGACGCGGTGGCGGACTTCACCGCGGTGACGAACATCGCGCTGGTGCCGCTGATGCTGGTGGTGACGCCGGGGCTGCCGGTGCGGTCGGTGGCGGAGCTGGTGGCCTATGCGAAGGCGCATCCGGGGCGGCTGAGCTATGCGTCGTCCTCCAACGGCGGGGCGCCGCATCTGGCCGGGGAGCTGTTCAAGCAGCTGGCCGGGGTGGAGATGCAGCACGTGCCGTACCGGGGCAGCGGCCAGGCGCTGCCGGACCTGCTGGCCGGCAACGTGCAGGTGATGTTCGACAGCATGCCGAGCAGCGCCGGGGCGGTGCGGGACGGCAAGCTGCGCGCGCTGGCGGTGACCACCGAGGGCCGGCAGCCGGCCTTCCCGGAGCTGCCGACGGTGGCCGAGGCCGGGGTGGCCGGCTACGAGATCTCCACCTGGTACGGGATATGGGCGCCGCCGCGGGCGCCGGCCGAGATTGTCGGCGCCCTGCAGCAGGCGGTGGCGGCGGCGCTGCGCCAGCCGGAGCCGGCGGCGCGGATGGCGGCGCTGGGGGCGGTGCCGGTGGCGGATACGCCGGCGCATTTCGGGCGGTTCGTCGAGACGGAGTACGCGCGCTGGGGGCAGCTGGTGACCTCGGCCAACATAAGGGCGGACTGATGCGCGCGCTGGTGTGCGAGAGCTGGCGGGAATTCGACCAGCTGGAGCTGAAGGACATTCCGCCGCCGCCGCTGCGGCCGGGGGCGGTGCGGCTGCGGGTGCTGGCGGCGGGGATTTCCTTCGCCACGCAGCTGGTGGTGGCGGGCAAGTACCAGCGCCGGCCGCCCCTGCCCTTCGTGCCGGGCACCGAGATTGCCGGGGTGGTGCTGGAGAGCGCCGCGGATGTGGCGAACCCGCTGCCGCCGGGCACGCGGGTGTTCGCGGTGGCGGATTGGGGCGCGCTGGCCGAGGAGGCGGTGGTGGACGCCATCCATGTGGTGCCGGTGCCCGATGGGCTGCCGCTGGAGCCGGCGGTGGCGTTTCCGATCAGCTATCCCACGGCGGGGGCGGCGTTGCTGTGGCGGGCCAAGGTGCAGCCGGGGCAATGGGTGCTGGTGCAGGGGGCGGCCGGCGGGGTTGGGCTGGCGGCGGTGGAGATCGGCCTGGCCCTCGGCGCCCGGGTCATCGCCCGCGCCGGGCTGGCCAAGCACGCCATGCTGCGGCAGCGCGGGGCCGAGGCGGTGCTGGACTCGGCGCTGCCGTTCAAGGACGAGGTGCGGCGGCTGACCGGCGGGCGCGGCGTGGCGGTGGTGCTGGACGTGCTGGGCGGCGCTGCCTTCGACGAGGGGCTGCGCTGCCTGGCCGATGGCGGCATGCTGGTGACGCTGGGCTTTGTCGCCGGCGGTATTCCGCAGCTGGGGGTCAACCTGCTGCTGCTGAAGAACATCGGCGTGGCCGGGCTGAACTGGGGCGCCTATGTCGGCTGGTCGCCGGGGGTGGACCGGGCCGACTGGGCGGCGCCGTGCCAGGCGTTGTGGGGCCAGCTGACCGCCTGGTGGGCCGCGGGGAAGCTGCGGCCGGAGGTGCATGCCGCCTATCCGCTGGAGCAATTCCGCGAGGCCATGGCCGATGTGAGCGGCCGGCGCGCGGCGGGGCGGGTGGTGGTGCGGCCCGGGGCGGCGTAACCTGCCAGCGATGAGCGAGAATGCCCCGCCGAAACAAGTGGACATGCGGGTGATGGCGGCGATCGTCGCCAGCGCCCTGTTCATGCAGAACCTGGACAGCGCCGCGATCATCACCGCGCTGCCCAGCATGGCCCGCGACCTGGGCGAGGAGCCGGCGCGGCTGGGCGTGGCGATCACCAGCTACCTGGTCAGCATCACGGTGTTCATTCCGTTGAGTGGCTGGGTGGCCGACCGCTTCGGCGCCAAGCGGGTGTTCATGGCGGCGATCGCGATCTTCACCTTCGCCAGCATCCTGTGCGGGCGCTCGACCGGGTTGGGGGAGCTGGTGGCGGCGCGGGTGTTCCAGGGCTTCGGCGGGGCGATGATGGTGCCGGTGGCGCGGTTGCTGCTGCTCCGGCGGGTGTCCAAGGAGGACATGCTGAGCGCGATGACGTGGCTGACCATGCCGGCGATGATCGGGCCGATCAGCGGGCCGCCGCTGGGCGGGTTCCTGACCGACAGCTTCGGCTGGCGCAGCGTGTTCTACATCAACGTGCCGATCGGCATGCTGGGGCTGGCGATGGTGGCGTGGAAGATCCCGGACGTGCCGCCGGGGGACCCGGGGCCGCCCGACATCAAGGGGCTGCTGCTGATCGGCGTGGCGCTGGCGCTGCTGATGTTCGGCATCGAGACCGTGGGCCGCGGGGTGTTTCCGCGCTGGCTGCCGCCGGGGGCGCTGGCGGTGGGGCTGGCGGTGGGCGTGCTGGCGGTGCGGCACTGCCGGGCGCGGAGCCGGCCGGCGATAGACTTTTCCCTGCTGGCGATCCCGACCTTCAACCAGGCGACGCTGGCCGGCAGCGTGTTCCGCGGCGGGGCGGGGGCGGCGCCGTTCCTGGTGCCGATGCTGCTGCAGCTGGGGTTCCACCGCAGCGCCAGCGCGGCCGGGCTGGTCTCCTTCGCCACGGCGCTGGGGGCCATGGCGATGAAGCCGCTGGCGCGGCCGATCCTGCGGCGCTTCGGCTTCCGCGCCGCGCTGGCGGGCAATGCCCTGCTGGCGGCGGCGGGCATCGCGGTCTGCGCCACCTTCACCGCGGCCTGGCCGGTGATGGCGATCTTCGGCCTGTTGGCGCTGGGCGGGCTGGCGCGCAGCCTGCAGTTCACCGCCCTGAACACGCTGGCCTTCGCCGATGTGCCGCAAGCCAAGCTTTCGGCCGCCACCAGCTTCTTCGGCACGGCGCAGCAGCTTTCGCCGGCGCTGGGGGTGGTGCTGGCCACCGCGAGCCTGGAGGCGAGTTCGGCGCTGCACGGTCGGCCGGGGCTGCTGACCACGGCGGATTTCAGCTGGGCCTTCATGATCGCGGCGGTGGTGGTGGCGGCCTCGGCGCCGTTCTTCACCCGGCTGCGGCAGGACGCCGGCGGCGCGGTCAGCGGCCACCTGGGCCGCGCCGCCGGCGCCGGGCCGGCCGGGCTGGGTCAGCCCACCAGCAGCGTGCCGGTCTCGAAGCCCGCGAACATGTAGCCCTGGCCGCGCACGGTCTTGACCGCGCGGTCCTCGCCCAGCTTGCGGCGCAGGCGCATCACCAGGTTGTCGACCGAGCGGTCGGTCGGCTCGATCCGGCGGCGCAGCACGTGGTGGGCCACGGTGTCGCGGCAGACGGTTTCGCCCGGCGCGATGGTCAGCAGGCGGAAGAGGTCGAACTCGGCGCTGGTCAGCTGGGCATCGGTGCCGCAGGGCCGCAGCAGGGCGCGGCGGGCCGGCACCAGGCGCCAGGCGATGGCCGGGTGGCCATGGCCGGTGCCCCAGCCGCCACGGCGCAGCACGGCGCGGGCGCGGGCCAGGGCCACCTCGGCGGGCTCGGCCTGGTCC
>CAIMOR010000390.1 GCA_903843125.1 uncultured Rhodospirillales bacterium | reverse complement strand
GGATGCTGCCGCCGACGATGCGGCCGGGTTCGTCCACCAGCCCCATGATGGAGAAGCCGCTGACCGACTTGCCGCTGCCGCTTTCGCCCACCAGGCCGAGAACCTTGCCGCGGTTCAGGCTGAAGCTGACGCCGTCCACCGCCTTGACCACGCCGGCGCGGGTGAAGAAGTGGGTCTGGAGGTCTTTCACGTCCAAGGTGAGGGTCATTTGCGCCTCCGATTCAGCTCTCCGCGCACTGCGTGCGCTGCGACCATCGGGGATGTTGGGCGCCGCCGATTCAGCTCTCCGCGCCCTGTGGGCGCTGCGACCATCGGGGATGTTGGGCGCCTCCGATTCAGCTCTCCGCGCCCTGCGTGCGCTGCGACCATCGGGGCGATCATTTCTGCAGCCTCGGGTTCAGCACGTCGCGGACCTGGTCGCCGACCAGGTTGATGGAGACGATGGTCAGCAGCAGCGCGATGCCGGGGTAGAAGCTGATCCAGTACTTGCCGCTGAGCATGTACTCGTAGCCATTGGCGATCAGCAGGCCGAGCGAGGGTTCCGTGATGGGCACGCCGAGGCCGAGGAAGCTCAGCGTCGCTTCCAGCGCGATGGCGCGGGCGACCTGGATGGTGCCGACCACGATCAGCGGCGGCAGGCAGTTGGGCAGCAGGTGGTTGAACAGGATGCGGCGCGTGGGCAGGGAAAGGCCGCGCGCGGCCTCGATGTATTCGCGCTTGCTTTCGACCAGCGCGGTGCCGCGCACGGTGCGGGCGTAGTAGGCCCATTCCACCACGACCAGCGCGATGACGACGTTCATCACGCCCTTGCCGAGCACGGCGAGGATCATCAGCGCGGCGAGGATGGCGGGGAAGGAGAGCTGCAGGTCGACCAGGCGCATGATCAGGCTGTCGGTGCGGCCACCGACATAGGCGGCGAGCAGGCCGAGCGTGGCGCCAACCAGCCCGGCGAGGATGGCGGAGCCGACGCCGACCGCGAGGCTGATGCGCAGGCCGTAGAGGATGCCGGAGAACATGTCGCGGCCCTGGTCGTCGGTGCCGAGCAGGTAGGTGAAGCCGGCGCCACCGACGGTGCCGGGCTCCATCCGGCCATCCATGATGTCGAGCTGCGCCAGGTCGTAGGGGTCCTGCGGCGCGATCCAGGGGGCGAACAGCGCGGCAAGCACGATCAGCGAGCAGACCACCAGGCCGCCGATGGCGACCTTGCTTTCGCAGAAGCCGGCGATGAAGCGGCGGAACGGGGTTTCCACCCTGGGGGGCAGCGTGGCGGTGCTCATTCGCGGCTCTCCAGCCGGACGCGGGGGTCGAGCACCGAGTAGCTGAGGTCCACGAGCAGGTTGATGACGATGAACATCAGCACGATCAGCATCAGGTAGGCGACGATGACCGGGCGATCCAGCACGTTGATGCTGTCGATGATGAGCTTGCCCATGCCGGGCCAGGCGAAGACGCTTTCGGTCACCACGCTGAACGCGATGGTACCGCCGAGTTCGAGGCCCATGACGGTGACGACGGGAATCAGGATGTTGCGGAAGACGTGGACGAAGACGATGCGGTTGGGCGACAGGCCCTTGGCGCGGGCGAAGCGGACGTAGTCCATGACCATGTTCTCCCGTACGCCGGACCGCGTCAGGCGGATGACGAGGCCGATGCGCGACAGCGACAGCGACAGCATCGGCATGGCCATGTGCAGCAACCCGTCGCGCGTCAGGAAGGACCAGCGCAGGCCGAGGATGCTGACGGTCTCGCCGCGGCCGGTGCTGGGCAGCCAGCCGAGTTGCACGGCAAAGACCATGATGAGCATCAGCCCGACCCAGAAGGTGGGAAGCGAGAAGCCGAGGATGCTGCCGGCCATGACCGCGCGGGAGCCCCAGGCATTCGGGCGCAGGCCGGCGAAGAGGCCGAGCGGCAGGCCGATGATCAGCGCGAGGAAGGTGGCGCCCAGCGCCAGTTCCAGCGTGGCCGGC
>CAIMOR010000389.1 GCA_903843125.1 uncultured Rhodospirillales bacterium | reverse complement strand
GGCGCTGGCGCTGCTGGCGCAGCTGCAGCTGTGCGGCCTGGGGGCGCTGCTGCAGGCGCGCCGGCTGGGGCACCGCGACCTGGCGCTGCGGGCGCTGTGCCTGGCGGTGGGGGGCGTGTTCGGCGCCTGGCTGGCCTGGTGGCTGTGGCTGGCGCCGGGCTGGGTGGGCGCGGCGCTGGCCGTGGCGGCCGAGGCGGCGCTACTGCTCCACCTTGATGTTGGCCTCGCGGATGATGCCGGTGAACATCTCCCGCTGCTGCCGTAGCAGCGTGGCGAAGGCGTCCGACGGGCGGTAGTCCAGCTCCACGCCCAGGCGGGTGAACTGGTCGCGGATGTCGGGGCCCTGCATGAAGCCGGCCAGCGCATCCGCCAGGCGCTTGACGATGGCCTCCGGCGTGCGGGCGGGCACCATGACGCCGCCCCAGGCGCCGGCGTCGAAGCCCGGCATGTTGGCCGCGGTGGCGAAGGGCGGCAGTTCCGGCGCCAGGTAGGTGCCCTTCGCCAGGGAGACACCGAGGGCGCGGAGCTGGCCCTGGCGGACCAGCGGCATGGTGGCGGCGAAGGTCTCGATGCAGTAGTCGACCGAGCCGCCCATGACGTTGGTCAGCGCCGGGATGCTGCCGGCGAAGGGGACGTGGATCACCTCGATGCCGGCGCGCAGGTTGAACCAGGTGGCGATGAGATGCGCCGCGGCGCCGGTGCCGGAAGAGCCGAAGGTGTACTTGCCCGGGTGGGCGCGGGCTTCGCGGATGAAGCCGGCGATGTCCTGCGCCGGGAAGTCCGGCCGCACCACCAGCACGTAGGGCGAGTTGGACGTCATCGCCACCGGCACCAGGTCGCGCTCGACATCGTAGGCGGTGTGCTGGACCAGCGGGCTGATGGTGACCGGGCCAGCCGAGGCGGCGAGCAGCGTGTAGCCATCCGGCGGCGACTTGGCGGCGGCGTCGGTGCCGATCTGCCCGCCGGCGCCGGCGCGGTTTTCCGGCACCACGTTGACGCCGAAGGCTTCCCCGAATTTCTGCGCGTAGAGCCGGCCCACCAGGTCCGTCGCCTGGCCGGGCGGCCAGGGGATGATCACGCGCATCGCGTGGTCGGGATAGGCGGGCTGGGCCAAGGCGGGTCGGGCCAGCGTGGGCGCGGCCAGAGCGGCCACGGTGGTGGCCGCGGTGGCGGCCAGCAGTGTCCTGCGGTTCATTGTCGTGTCTCCCTGTTCGCCGAGGCTAGACCGGCGAAGGCAGGGTTGTCAGCGGCGAACCACCCAGGCGTCGGCGACGATGATGCCCTCGCCCTCGGGCGCGACGATGAGCGGGTTGATCTCGGCCTCCTGCACGTCCTCCCGCGCCGCCAGCTGGCTGACGGCGACGACGGCGCGGGCCAGGGCGGCCAGGTCGCCGCGCGGCAGGCCGCGCCAGCCGGCGGCGGGCTTCAGGCCCTTGATCTCGCTGATCATCTCGAAGGCTTCGTCCAGGCTCACGGGGGCGAGGCGGAGCGTGACGTCACGGAACAGTTCCGCGGTGACGCCGCCGGTGCCGAGCATGACGAGGGGGCCGACTTCCGGGTCGCGGCGGAAACCCAGGATGGCCTCGGCCACGCCCTTGGCCATGGGCTGCACGAGGAAGCCCTGCAGCCGCGCTTCCGGCGCCATGCGGCGCACGCGGCCGTGCATGGCGGCGGCTTCCTGCTTCAGGGCGGCGGCGTCGGGGATGTTCAGCTTCACGCCGCCGACCTCGGTCTTGTGGGCCAGGTCGGGCGAGAGGATCTTCAGCGCGACCGGGAAGGGCAGCGGGCAGGGGTCCTGCGGCGTGCGCAGCACGGCGAAGGGGCTGGTCAGGCCGAGTGCCGCGACCAGGTTGCGGGCGTCGGCTTCGTCGGGCTGCGCCGGCAGCGGGAAGGCGACCCGGGCCGGGGCTTCGGGCAGGCCGGGGGCGCGCCATTCGCTGTAGGCGCGGATGCAGTCGGCCGCCGATTCGGGGGTGCGGAAGGCGGGGATGCCGGCCTCGGCGAGCAGGCGCAGCGATTGCGGCGCTTCCGGCACCAGGAAGGCGGCGATCGGCTTGGCAT
Source organism: uncultured Rhodospirillales bacterium (assembly GCA_903843125.1). Lineage (GTDB taxonomy): Bacteria > Pseudomonadota > Alphaproteobacteria > Acetobacterales > Acetobacteraceae > CAIMOR01. The sequence goes on along the minus strand of CAIMOR010000389.1, from coordinate 4,809 downwards.
GGCCAGCTTCCAGCGCGCGGATGATGCCGGCCACGCTGTCCTGCGGGCGGAACTGCGCGGAGGAGCCGATGACGGAGAGGGCGATGTCGGTGTCCTCGGCCATCTGCAGCGCGTTCAGCGCGGCGGCGACGCGTTCCGGCTTGGTGCCGGCCAGCGTGACATCCAGCAGGCGGCCGTGGCTGTGGAAGCCGGCGGCTTCCAGCGCGGCATGGGCGGCGGCGTCGGGGGCGCGGGCCTCGATGCCGAGCACGCCGAGGCAGTCCACCGCCATGGCGCCGCCGCCGCCGGTGGTGGTCATGACGCCCGCCGCGCGGGTCGGGCGGGCCAGCGGCTTGCGGCCGACCAGCAGCGGCGGCAGCTCCAGCAGGGCTTCCAGCGTGGTGACGCGGGCGATGCCGAGGCGGCGGAAGAAGGCATCCGCCGCCGCGTCGCTGCCGGCCAGGGCGCCGGTGTGGGAGGTGGCGAGTTCCGCGCCGAAGGGGCTGCGGCCGAGCTTGTAGACGATGACCGGCTTGCCGGCAGCGTGGGCGCGGCGGGCGAGGTCGGCGTAGTGTTGCGGCTCGCGGATGGCTTCGAGGAACAGCAGGATCGCGTCCACCTGCGGGTCGTCGACCAGCAGGGCGGCAACCTCGCCGGCGGAGAGGTCGGCTTCGTTGCCCGTGCCGACGATGTGGCTGAAGCCGATGCCGCGGGCGGCGCCGCGCGACATGATGGCGCCCATCATGGAACCGGACTGGGAGACCAGCGCGATGCGGCCGGGCAGCAGCGACTCGGCTTCCAGCGCGGCATTGACGCTGCACGCGATGCGGTCGTTCAGGTTGATGATGCCCATGGAGTTGGGGCCGAGGATGCGCAGGTTGGCGGCGCGGGCGGTCGCCAGCAGGCGAGCTTGCAGGGCGCGGCCTGCTTCACCCGCCTCGGCGAAGCCATCGGCCAGCACGCAGGCGGCGGGGATGCCCTTGGCGGCGACGGCGTTGATGACGCCTTCCACCTGCGGCGTGTTCAGCAGGATGTAGGCGAAGTCCACTTGGCCCGGGATGTCCGTGACGGTGGGGTAGGCGCGCTCGCCCAGCACGGTGGCTTCGCGCGGATGGACCGGCAGGATGTCGCCGGCATAGCCGTGCTTGCGCAGGTAGAGCTGCGCCCGCGCGGTCAGGCGCTTGGGGTCCGAGGAGGCGCCGACCAGGGCGATGCGCTTCGGGGCGAAGAGGGCAGCGTGGAGTGACGACATGCAACAGCCTATGCTGGCCTTCGCGGCAGTGCGAGGGCTGGGGTGCGCTGGCGGACGCGGCGAGCTGGCCGTGCCGGCCGAGGGCTTTGCCGCGGTGTAGCCGAACTGGCGAAGGCGGCAAGAACGGCGGGTGTGGCCTCAGCCGCCGCCGCGCCGCTCCAGCGCGTGGACCATGTGCTGCGCCAGGCGCTCGGCCGGCGGCGGCGCGGGGGTCGCGAGCATCAGCGCTATCTCGGTATCCGCCAGGTCGGGCGCGCCGGCGGCTTCGTCCAGCACCAGGAAGTCGGGCGGCACCATCTCCTTCGGCAGCACCGCCACGCCCAGGCCGGCGCGCACCGCGGCCTGCGCCCCGGCCAGCGAGGTGGAGGTATAGGCAATGCGCCAACCCCGCCCGTGCCGGTCGAGCGTGCGGATGGCGCGGCGGCGATACACGCAGGGGTGCGGCGAAACCACCAAGGGCAGCGCCGCCTGCTGGGCGAAGACCGCGGCGAGCGGCGCGGCGCAGGCCCATACCAGCGGCTCGCGCCAGACGCGCATGCCCTCGGTGGGGCCGGCGGGCTCGCGCTTCACCAGCACCAGGTCGAACTCGCCGGCGCTGAACCGTGCGATCAGATGCAGCGTCAGGTCGGTGGTGACCTCCAGCGCCACCCGCGGATGGGCGCGGGCGAAGGCGGCCAAGACGCCGGGCAGGTGGGTGGTGGCGAAGTCCTCCGGCGTGCCGAGGCGCACGGTGCCGCTGACGCCGGGCTCGCTCAGGCGGGCCAAGGCCTCCTCCTGCAGGGCCAGGATGCGGCGGGCATAGCCCAGCAGCATTTCGCCTTCGGCGGTCAGTCGCAGGCCGTGCGGCGAACGGTCCAGCAACCGGTGGCCCAGCGCCTGCTCCAGCCGCTTCACCTGCAGGCTGACGGTGGGCTGGGCCAGGCGCAGCCTCTCCCCGGCGCGGGTCAGGCTGCCGGCGTCGGCAATGGCGACGAAGCTGCGGAGCAGGACGGGATCGAGGCGGGTGGGCATGACGCGCTGACCATTGCAGATGGCAATGATAATATGCTGCGCTTTCTATTGGGCGCAATGCAGAACGGCAGCGAGAAGGGGTCATCCGAGGAGAATCCCCATGCTGGACCTGGTCCTGGCCAATCTGCTGTCGGCCGCCGTGCTGTGCTTCGCGCTGGGCGTACTGGCGTGCCGCCTGGGCAGCGACCTGCGCCTGCCCGAGCCGGTGCAGACGGGGCTTTCGGCCTATCTCATGCTCGCCATCGGCCTGCGCGGCGGGGTGGAGCTGGTGCAGCTGCCGCTGGCGGAACTGGCGGCGCCGCTGGCCGGCGCGCTACTGATGGGTTGCGCCATTCCGCTGTGGAGCTTCGCCGCGCTGCGGCGCCTGGCCGGGCTGCCGGTGGCCGATGCGGCGGCGCTGGCGGCGCATTACGGCTCGGTCTCGGCGGTTACCTTCGCCGCGGTCACCGCCATGCTGGAAAGCCAGGGCATCCCGTTCGAGGGGCATGCCGCCGCGATGCTGGCGGTGATGGAGGTACCGGCCATCGTGGTCGGCATCAGCATGGCGCAGCCGCTGCTGGCGCCGGCAGGGGGCGCCACGGTTGGTCGCTCGGCGCGCGGGTCCTCGGTCGGCATCATCGCTTCCAAGAGCGTGCTGCTGCTGCTGGGCGGCCTGGCCATTGGTGCGCTGGCGGGGCCCGCCGGGGTGCGGCCGGTGCAGCCATTCTTCATTGGACTGTTCCCGGGCGTGCTCTGCCTGTTCCTGCTGGAACTCGGCCGGCTGGCGGCGGAGCGGCTTGGCGACTTTGCCAAGGTTGGCGGCCGGCTGCTGGCCTTTTCCCTGCTGGCGCCGGTGGCGCATGCCGCGCTTGGCCTGCTGGTGGCGGCGGCGGCCGGGCTTGGCGAGGGCGGCGCGGTGGTGTTCGCCACGCTCTGCGCCAGCGCCAGCTACATCGCAGCCCCGGCCGCGGTACGGGCGGCGCTGCCCGAGGCCAATCCGAGCCTCTACCTGACCTGCGCGCTGGGCATCACCTTCCCGTTCAACATCGTGGTGGGGTTGCCGCTGTACCAGGCCATGGCGGCAGCGCTTTACCGGTAGTGCCGCCGGCGCGGCGCATCGTGCCGGGGACTGCCCCGGCACGACGTGGCTTGTGGGTCAGACCGGGTCCCAGCTGAACACGTCGCCGCTGCGCTCCATCGGCACGAAGGAGGAGCGGAAGGCCGGCAGCGCCACTTCGGCGATCTTCTCCGGCGTCCAGCCATTCTCGCTGTGCATGCTGCGGATCGGGCGGTTCTGGCTGAACAGGAACAGCTCATGCATGCGCGGCGCGAAGATCTGGCCGGTGACGTCCTTGGCCGCGTCGGAGGCGAGGAACACCGCCAGCGGGGCGTTCTTCTCGGGGCCCATGCGCATGATCTTCTCGACGCGCGCCTTCTGCTCCGGCGTCTCGGCGGGGATGGAACTGGTCATGCGGGTCCAGGCGAAGGGCGCCAGGCAGTTGCTGCGCACGTTGTAGCGCTTCATGTCCAGCGCGATGGACTTGCTCAGCGCGGCGATGCCGAGCTTGGCGGCGGAGTAGTTGGCCTGGCCGAAATTGCCGATGAGGCCGGACGTGCTGGTGATGTGGACGTAGCTGCCGCTTTCCTGCGCGCGGAAATGCGTGGCGGCCGAGCGCGAGACGTAGAAGCTGCCGTTCAGGTGGACGTTGATGACCGCGTCCCACTCCTCCGGCGTCATGCGGTGGAAGATCTGGTCGCGCAGGATGCCGGCGTTGTTGACCACGATGTCGACGCGGCCGAAATGGTCCATCGCGGACTGCACGATCTTCTGTGCGCTGGCCCAGGTGGAGACGCTTTCGGTGTTGATCTCGGCCTGGCCGCCTTGCTGCTCGATGATCGCCTTGGTCTGTTGCGCCGGGGTGGCGCTGCCGCCCTCGCCACCGAGGCTGGCGCCGATGTCGTTGATGATGACCTTGGCACCGGCCGCCGCCATGTGGACCGCGATCTCGCGGCCGACGCCGCCGCCGGAACCCGTGACGATGGCAACCTTGCCGTCGAGCATACCCATGGCGCTTCCCCTTGTGGTGCGTTGGACCTGGGGAAGGTTCTAGCGCCGCTGTTCGGGGTCGTGAAGCGGGGGGTCAGGCGGCCACGCGGTTCGCCAGGCGGGCGCGGATGCGGGCGGCGACGCCGGCCTGCCATTCGGCGCGCGGCAGGAAGCCGGGCGTGGCGCGGCACAACGCCTCGTTCTCGGCCTCCAGCGCGGCGTCGGGGCGGGAGAGGTCAATGGCGACGCCGAAGGGCTGCGGCACGTACCAGGGCGTGTCGCAGTAGACTTCGACGGTGTTGCCCTCGGGGTCCGGGAAGTAGGCCGAGAAGGCGTTGCCGTGGCTGACGCAGCGCGGCGCGGCACCCCCGGCGGCCACCGCGCGGGCATGCACCTGGCGCAGCGCGGCCAGGTTGCCGACGAGGAAGGAAACCTGCTGCACGTTGCCGACAGCGTCCGCGGCGCGGCCGGAGACCAGCACGAACTGGTGATGCTTGTCGGGGTCGGCGGTCATGAAGATCAGCTCGACGCCGAGGTTGCC
>CAIMOR010000388.1 GCA_903843125.1 uncultured Rhodospirillales bacterium | reverse complement strand
CCACCGGTGGGCGTAATCTCGAGGACATAGCCGGCGGGGCGGCTGCCATCGCCGCGGCAGGCCAGCAGCAGCCGCGGCTTGCGGGGGTCCAGGCCAAGGCCGCTCGGCGTATGGAAGCCGGACGGCACCTCGGTGCCACCGCCGCCGAGGAAGGTCACGGACCGGGTCGCCGCGGTCAGGTCCGCCAACGCGGCGAAGCTGGCTGGCTCACCGGGAATGGTCAGCGGCAGCCAGGACAACTCGCCACCATTGACCAGCTTGGCCACCGAAAGCGCGCCGGCGTCGAGCGCATCGCCATCGGTTGCCGGGCCGTCCGAGATGAAGCGGAACAGGTGGCCGCCGGGCAGCCGGTTGATGGCGTAGACCACCGCCCGGCCATCGCGCGTCAGCGTCGCGGCCAGGTCGCCGTGGTTCATCCGGCCCAGCGCGGTGCGCTTCACCGGCACCGAGCGCGGGTCGGTGGGGTCCAGTTCCACCACCCAGCCATAGCCGAGCGGCGCCGTCGTGGTCGGCGCCGCGCCACCCACGCCGGACTGGATCGCGCCAGGCATGCCCTCGGCCAACAGCAGCGTGCCCCAGGGGGTCATGGTGCCGCCCTGCAGCGTGCGCAGCCCCAGGCTGGTCATCCCGGCCGTGCCGTTGTTGACGCTGTCAGCGGCCGGGCCGGAGACGCGGCAGATGGTGCTGCCATGCAGCCGGCGGTTCTGATAGCCGCCATCCACCACGGACCAGCGGCCGCGTTTCTCGATGTTGATCAGGCTGGCGCCCTGCATCATCCCCTGCACATCGGCGGGGTGGCGCAACGGCAGCGCCATCGCCGGATCCAGAGTCGGGTGGACCACCGCGAGCACGCCGCGCGGCACGCCATCGGCCCCGGCGGGCGGCACCGCCAGCCCGACAACGCGGGCGTCCCAGCCGAATTGCAGCGCGGCGGCCTCGGCATCCGGTTGCAGCGGGTTCCAGGCCGGCGCGTCGGCGCTGACCCGGTCGCCCCAGCGAATCAGCGGGTCTCGCCGGTAGCCCTGGGCGATGGTGTCGTCCTGCTTCACCGGCAGGGGCATGGGGGCGAGATCGCTGCGGAACACCTGCGCCCTGGCCAGGCCGGGAACAGACAACGCAAGCGAGGTGGCGGCGAGAAGCTGGCGGCGGGACGTCACGGGCGAAGCCTCAATCTTTCAGGGCGACAGGCCTTCACGGCAGCGGGGGCGCGAAAGCCGGAGGTTCATGTACCGAAATCGGTGGCAGCGGGCCATCCCAGCGTTCCACCTGGACCAGGCAGGATTGCGCCGAGGGGCCTTGGCCAAGGCTGGAGGTGCCGATATCGGCGGTCAGCACGTTCGGGTTGCCGTGGATGCAGAGGCTGCCCGGCTGGCCCGGCACTTCCGGGTTGAACCAGGCGCCGGTGGCCATGGCCGCCACGCCACGCATCTGGCCGGGCGCCAGGCGCAGCCCGGCCAGGCAGGCGCCGCGGGCATTGAACACCCGCACCACCATGCCGTCCTCCAGTGCGCGGGCCTTCGCGTCCTCGGGGTTCAGCAGAATGGGTTCGCGACCGTCGATCTTGTCGGCCGCCGAGACCCGGCCGGTATCCAGTTGCCCGTGCAGCCTAGTGGCCGGCTGCACCGTCAGCAGGTGCAGCGGATAGGCCTTGGCAAGCGGCGCCTTGAGCCACTCGCGCGGCTCGATCCAAACCGGGTGGCCGGGGCAGTCGGCATAGCGGAAGCCGGCGATGGTGGCGCTGAACAGCTCGATCTTGCCGCTCGGCGTGTTCAGCGGCGCTTCGTCGGGGTCGGCGGCGAAGTCGGCGAACTGGGTGTATTCCTGGCCATTCGGCGGCTCCGGCACCTCGACATGGCCGACCTTCCAGAAGCGGTCGAAGTCCGGTGCCTCGAAGCCCAGGCCAGCGCATTGCTGGCGCCAGCGCTCGTACATGAAGCGCAGCCAGGCGCGTTCGTCGCGCTGTTCGGTGAAGCGGTCGCGGTAGCCCAGCGCGTCCGCGATATCGGCGAGCATGTCGACATCGTTGCGCGCCTTGGCCAGCGGCTTGATCGCCTGGTGCATGGCGCCCACAAAACGGTCGCGGCTGGAGCTGGCGATGTCGTTGCGTTCCAGCGTGGTGGTGGCGGGCAGCACGATGTCGGCGTGGCGGGCCAGGCTGGTCCACCAGGGTTCCTGCACCACGATGGTCTCAGGCCGGCTCCACGCGCGTTGCAGGCGGTTGAGGTCCTGGTGGTGATGGAATGGGTTGCCGCCGGCCCACCAGACCAGGCGGATATCCGGCAGCGCGATCTGCTGGCCGTTGAACTCCAGCACCTCGCCGGGCCGCTCCAGCAGTTCCGTGATGCGGGCCACGGGGATGCTGAGGCCGACGGGGTTGCGGATGGCCGGGCCGGCGATGGCGGGCAGTTCCCGCCGCGGCGTGCCCATGCCGTTGATGCTGCCATAGCCGAAGGCGACGCCGAGGCCCGGCTTGCCGATGGTGCCGAGCATGGCGGCCAGCGCCACCAGCATCCAATAGGGCTGCTCGCCATGCTCGGCGCGTTGCAGGCTCCAGGCGGCGGTCAGCATCGCCGGGTTGACCGTCATCTCCAGCACCAGCTGGCGGATGCGCTGGGCTGGCACGCCGGTGATCGGCTCCGCCCATTCGGGAGTTTTGGGAGTCGCGTCCTCGGCGTCGCCCATCACGTAGTCACGCAGCTTCTCGAAGCCGGTGGTGCAGCGGTTGAGGTAGCCTTCGTCGTAGCGGTGGCTGTCGATCAGCACATGCGCCATGGCCAGCATCATCGCCGTGTCGGTGCCGGGGCGGATCGGGATCCACTCGGCGGCCAGCTCGGCTTCGGTATCGCCCTGGAAGGGCGAGATGTTGACGAATCGGACGCCGGCCTGCTTCGCCCGCTGCATCAGCAGCCTGCAGTCGTGCCGGCCGGCACCGCCCGAGCTGACCAGGCCATTCTTCGCCGCCAGCCCGCCAAAGCAGACCATGACGCGGGCGTAGCGTGCGATGGCATGCCAATCCGTCACCCGGCCGAGCAGCACCTCGTTGGTGCCGAGCACATGCGGCAGCAGCGTCTGCGCAGCGGCATAGGAATAGGAGTGGACCGAGGAGGTGAAGCCGCCGCCCTGGCCGAGGAAGCGCTGCAGCTGGGATTTCGCATGATGGTAGCGCCCGGCCGAGGACCAGCCATAGCTGCCGGCGAAGATGCTGGTGTCGCCGTGCTCGGCGCGGGTGCGGGCGGTCTCCTCCGCCAGGATGCGCGTGACCCGGTCCCAGGAGACCGGCACGAAGGGCTCGCCGCCCCGCGCCGCGCCACGCCGCCGGCCCTGCAGCCAGCCGCGGCGGATATAGGGCTGGTCGATCCGCACCGGCGAATGGACCGCATCGGCGGTGCTGTCCAACAGGCTGGCGGGGTAGGGATCCTGCTCGAAGCCGCGGGCGCCGATCAGCCGGCCGCCCTTCACCAGCGCCTCGAAATATCCCCAATGCGCCGCGTGTGGCTTGATATCGAACATGCACAACCCTGGTTGGCGTAACCGCGGCATTCTGCCACCGGCAGCCCGGCAGCGCCATCCGCTCAGGCCGCGGCGAGGGCCGCCATGCGCGCCGCCACCGCACCGATCTCGGGGCCGCTCGGCGCCGGTGTCGCCTGCTCGGGGTAGGCGGAAAGGTCGGGGTCGAACAGGCTGGGCAGGCCGGGGAACCAGGCATCGCGCACCGCCTGGTTGCTGGCAGAGAAGCGCGTCAGGAAGCGCGCCGCCTCGGCCCGCGCCGGCAGCATGCCGGGGCCGGGGAACTCCGTCTCCAACGCCTTCAGCAGCGCCGCGAGGCCGGCCGGCGGCCAGGGGGCTCGCTCCCCCAGCTGCGCCAGCCAGGCCTCGGCCGCCGGGCCGAGCGAGCGGTTGAGCCGGGGCGGCAGGCGCAGCACCAGTGGCGGCGCGCCGATGGCATCGAGGTAGTCCTGCAGTTGAGCCGCCCCGGCCGCACGGTAGAGCCGCGGCCTCAGCGCCGCAGGGCCGAACACCTCGCCCCAGCGCTGCAGCAGCAGGTGGTGGTCCAGCATCGTCAGCACATCGTAATCCCACGGGAACCAACGGCCCGGCAGGTAGCCATGGCTCTGCAGCGACGTTCTGCGCAGGCTGACGACGACCTCGTCCTGGCGGCGGAGATAGACCAGCACCACCACCTCGGCGAAATGGGGCGCCAGCAGGTCGCGCAGCCGGGCGATTTCCTTGGTTGTGCGCAGGCGGCTCTGGCAGTGCTCGTTGCTGAACAGGACAGTGTGGGTGCCGGCGGGCTGCGCCGCCAGCATCGCCGCCAGACGCGCCGGCAGCCCGGCGCGCAGCCCGGCCTGCCCCTCCGGCTCGTCGAGCGCCGCTACCAGGTCCGCCACCATCTCCTCGCGGCCGGCATGCGCCGCCAGGGCGACGTGGTTCGCCCCGCCGAGGCTTTGCGCCACGCCGAAGCCGGCTGTGGCCAATGCGGCGCGGTTGGCGTCCAGCAGCCATTGGATCGAGGTCGAGCCGGTCTTCTCGCCGCCGATATGCAGGATGGCCCGCATTCAGGGCACCGGCAGCCAGGGCATCGCGCCCGCCAGGGCGAGCAATGTCCAGCCCCAGAACACGCCGGCGGCCACCAGCAGGACCGGCGGCAGCAGCAGCAGGCATTGGACGAACAGCGCCACGGCGAAGAACAGGCTGCCCTGCATCAGGCTGTCGCGCGTCAGCGAAAGCAGCGGCAGCCGTTCGCCCGGGTCCAGCGCCAGCAGCCCGGCCCAGCAGGCAACCCAGGCCAGCGGATGCACCGCCAACAGGGCCAGGATCGGCCCCTGCACCGGGTGCGGCAGTCCGAACACCGGGTCGTTGCGCTCAGCCGTGGCGATCCGCGTGCGGATGGTGGTTTCCGCCGCGCTGTGGCGGGCGTCCTCCACCGACGTGGCGCTGCCCGTATCGGACCCGGTCTCGATCATCGCTCAACCCCCGCAGCCATGCCGTCCGCCCGACCGGCAGGCGGGGAAGGATAGCGCCGGAGCCGCCAGGACGAAAACGGCGTCGTGATGAAACAGTCATCCGAGCCAGGGCCAGGCGGGATCCTGCCACGTGGATATCGGCCCCGCGCGACCCTGGCCGCAACGGGGCCGCCGGGCGTAGGATGGCGAACGCCCGCCGGAGACCACCCGATGACCCCGCCCCGCAATTCCACCGCCGCCCGCGACATTGCCGCCGTGCTGCACCCCAACACCGACGCCAAGGCGCATCTGACGGTCGGCCCGGTGGTCATCAGCCGCGGCCAGGGCGTGCGGGTGTGGGACGACCAGGGCCGCGAATACATCGAAAGCGTCGCCGGGCTATGGTGCGCCAGCCTGGGCTTCGACAATGAACGCCTGGTGCAGGCCGCTGCGACGCAGATGCGCAAGTTGCCCTTCTACCACGCCTTCGGCGGCAAATCGCATGACCCGCTGGTGGACCTGGCCGAGATGGTGCTGGAGCGGGCGCCGCCCTCGGTCGGCGGCCAGCCGATGAGCAAGGTGTTCTTCGCCAACTCGGGCTCCGAGGCGAATGACAGCGCGATCAAGATGATCTGGTACATGAACAACGCGCTTGGCCGGCCGGCCAAGAAGAAGATCATCGCCCGGATCAAGGGCTATCACGGCATCACCCTGGCCGCCGCCTGCCTGACCGGGCTGCCGGCCAACCACAAGCTGTTCGACCTGCCGCTGCCGGGCTTCCACCATGTCTCCACGCCGCACCACTACCACGGCGCGCTGCCGGGCGAGGGCGAGGCCGACTACGCGACCCGCCTGGCGCAGGAGATCGACGACCTGATCGTCAAGGAAGGGCCTGAGACGGTGGCCGCCTTCTGGGCCGAGCCGGTGATGGGCGCCGGCGGCGTGATCGTGCCGCCCGCAACCTACTTCGAGAAGGTGCAGGCGGTACTCCGCAGGCACGACGTGCTGTTCGTGGTCGATGAGGTGATCTGCGGCTTCCACCGCACCGGCAACTACTGGGGCGCCCAGACCTACGGCATCCAGCCGGACATCCTTGTCTGTGCCAAGGCGCTGAGCGCCAGCTTCCTGCCGATCTCGGCGGTGGTGATCAACGAGCGGGTGTTCCAGGGCATCTGCGAGGGCTCCTCCTCGGTCGGCACCTTCGGCCATGGCTTCACCTATTCCGGCCATCCGGTGCCGGCGGCGGTCGCGATCGAGACGCTGAAGATCTACGACGAGATGGATATCGGTGGGCATGTCGGCCGCGTCGGCCCCTACCTGCAGAAGCAGTTGCGCGAACGCTTCGCCGACCACCCGCTGGTCGGCGAGGTCCGTGGTGTCGGCCTGCTCGCCGGCATGGAACTGGTGGCGGACAAGGCCGCGCACGGCAACTTCGCCCCCACCGCCAAGGTCGGCCCGCGGCTGATGAAGCTGGGCGAACAGCACGGCGTGATCCTGCGCGCCATGACCAACGACGTGATCGGCTTCTCGCCGCCGCTGATCATCACCGAGGCCGAGGTCGACGAGATGCTCGACCGCGTCGGCCGGGCGCTGGATGAGTTGACGGTACAGCTGCGCCGCGAAAGCATCGCCGCCGTCTGATGCAGGGCACTTTCCGGGTACTGATGCGCGCGGCCGGCCCGGCCGCGGCACTTGGCATCGCGCTGGCCATCGCGCCGATGGCGGCGGTGCTGCAATCCAAGGCGCTGTCGCCGGTGGCCACGCTGGGGCTGCTCGCTGCCGTGCTGCTGGGGCGCTGGCGCCAGGGCATGTGGCCATGGCCCGGCGGGCTGGCGCTGTGGCTGGCGCTGGCGTTGTTCGGCTGGGGTGCCATCAGCGCCGCCTGGGCGCCGGAGCCGGGGCGTGCGCTGTTCACCGCCTGCCAGCTTGGCGGTTTCGTCGCGCTGGGCGCCGCCGGCTGCCGCGCGGTGGCCGCCGATACCGCCGCCGCGCGCAATGCCATGTTGCTGGCGGCGCTGGGGGGCCTGGCGGCCGGGCTGCTGCTGGCCGGGCTCGACTCGGCCAGCGGCAACGCCATCCGCTTGGCGGTACGCGGGCTGACCGAACGTCCGGGCATCGAGGTGGGGCTGAAGCCGGCCGCTTCCGCCATGGCGCTGCTGCTGCCGTTGGCGGCCGCGGTGCCCGGCCTGCCGGGATGGCAGCGCGTGCTGGCGCTGGCGGCGGGCGGCGGCATCCTGTTCGCGCTGCCCGGGGAGGCCGCCAAGGTCGCCGTGCTGGTCTCGGGCCTGGCCGGCGTGCTGTGCCTGCTGACACCGAAATGGGGGCCGCGGCTGGTGGGGCCTGCGGTGGCTGTCCTGATGCTGGGCATGCCGGCGCTGCTCGGGCCTGGGCTGGCGCATGGCATTCCCGCGGGCAGCCTGCCGGCCTCCTCGGCGCACCGGCTGCTGATCTGGGACTTCACCGTCCAGCGCATCCGCGACAAGCCGGTCTTCGGCTGGGGGCTGGAGGCCAGCCGGCGCATTCCCGGCGGCGGCGAGCCGGCTTCCGCCGCCACGCTGGAGCGCTTCGGCCTGGTTGGGGCACCGACCTACGATATCCTGTCCAAGGCGGCCCGGCTGCCGCTGCATACGCATAACGGCCCGCTGCAGATCTGGCTGGAACTGGGCATGGTCGGCGCGCTGCTGGCGGCGGTGCTGATCTTCCTGCTGGGCCGCATGGCGGAGCGCAGCGCGCGCCCCGGTGTGGCCGCCGCCATGCTGGCCTCGGCCGCAGTGACCGGCCTGCTCAGCTTCGGTACCTGGCAGGAGTGGTGGATCAGCGCGGAACTGCTTGGGCTGGCAGCGCTGGCCAGCCTGCCGCGGGCGCTGCCGAGCGTCCCCGGCGCGCGGGTCAGCCTGCGGGGCCGCAGCTAGCCGCTACCGGGCGTTGTCAGGTGCGGGAACGCGCCGCGGTCAACGCAAGCGGAAGCCCGTCAGCCTCAGCGGGCGCGGGCGATGCAGAACTCGACGATCCCAGCCATGGCGCGGCGCTCCGGGCCATCGGGGAAGCCGGCCAGCGCGGCCAGCGCCGCATCGCCATAGTCGCGGGCGCGGCCGATCGTATCGGCCAGCGCGCCGTGCCGGGCCATCAGGGCCTGGGCGCGGGGCAGGTCGGCCTCGGTCTGCTCGCGGTCCTCCAGCACCCGGCGCCAGAACACCCGCTCTTCCTCGGTGCCACGGGCCAGGGCCAGCAGCACCGGCAGGGTGATCTTGCCTTCACGGAAATCGTCGCCGACGGTCTTGCCCAGCTGTTCCTGCGCGGCCGAATAGTCCAGCGCGTCGTCGACGAGCTGAAAAGCGATACCGAGGTTGCGGCCATAGCTGTCCATGGCTTCCTCGGCCGCCGGCGCCTGGTTGGCCACCACGGCGCCAACCCGGGTGGCGGCGGCGAACAGCGCGGCCGTCTTGCCGTGGATCACGTCCAGGTATTGCTGCTCGGTCGTGGTGGTGTCGTTCTGGGTCACCAGCTGCAGCACCTCGCCCTCGGCGATGGTGGCCGAGGCGGCGGAGAGGATCGCCAGCACCTTCAGGCTGCCATCCTCAACCATCAGTTCGAACGCCCGGGCGAACAGGAAATCACCCACCAGCACGCTGGCCTGGTTGCCGAACAGCGCATTGGCGCTGGCCTGGCCGCGGCGCAAGGCGCTCTCGTCCACCACGTCGTCATGCAGCAGCGTGGCGGTATGGATGAACTCGACGCAGGCCGCCAGCGCCACGTGCCGCTGGCCGGGGTAGCCGCACAGGCGTGCAGCCGCCAGCGTCAGCAGCGGCCGCAGCCGCTTGCCGCCGGCGGCAACGATATGCGCCGCCAGTTGCGGAATCAGCGCAACCGGGCTCTGCATGCGTTCGACGATCAGGCGATTGCACGCCTCAAGGTCCTCACGCACGAGGTCGGTAAGGGCCGTCAGCGCATCCTCGGCGCCCGGCACGGCAGGCTGTTGACCCGGTAGCGCGTCCACGTTGCTTGACCCTGGCATGGGGGGCGGGAACATAACGGCGCGGCTGCCCGCCGGCAAGCCAAGGCAAACCAAGGATTCCCCCAACCCATGCACGTGGTGGCGATTGACAGCGACCGGATCCGCATCGGCTTCCTCGCGGCCTTGCTGAGCGACGCAGGAATCGACTGCCAGGTGCTGGACGAGCACATCAGCGCGCTGGAGGGCGGCATCGGCGCCTTCCCCCGCCGCCTGGCGGTGCGCCAAGCCGATGCAAGCCGCGCCCTGCGCGTGCTGCGGGAGGCCGGGGAGGCATGAGCGAGACCACCGAGGACACGCTGCTCGGCGGTCGGGTGCGGCTGCGCCAGCCGCTGGCCGGGCAGTTGCGCGCCGGGCTGGATGCGGTGCTGCTGGCCTCCGCCCTGCCCGCACACCCTGGCGAGCGCGTGCTGGAAGCCGGCTGCGGCAGCGGCGCGGCCATGCTGTGCCTGGCGGCACGGGTGCCGGGCCTGGCGCTGTTGGGGGTCGAGCGTGACCCCACGATGGCGGCATTGGCCACCGCAAACGCTGAGTTGAACGGCGCTGCGGCCATGGTGGTGCAGGGTGACGTCGCCGATATCGGCCTGGCCCGCCGGCTGACGCAGGAGTTCGGCGCCTGGGACCAGGCCATGGCGAATCCGCCCTACTGGCCCGCCGGCACCGCGCCACCGGCGCCGGGCCGCGCCGCCGCCACGCATGAGCAGGGCGCCGGGCTGCCGGAATGGGCCGGCTTCATGGCCGCCGGGCTGCGCCACGGCGGCTGGCTGGCACTGGTACTGCCGGCCGCCCGATTCGACGCCGGGGCCGCAGCCCTGAGCGGCGCCGGCTGCGGCAGCCTTAAGCTGGTTCCGCTATGGCCGCGCGCTGGCACCGCGGCGAAGCGCGTGCTGCTGCTGGGGCGGAAGGGGGGGCGTGGCCCGGCCTCGGTGCTCCCCGGCCTGGTGCTGCATGCGACCGATGGTGGCTGGACGCCGGCCGCCAGCGCGGTGCTGCGCGACGCCTCCGCGCTCACCCTGGGGCCGCCCTGAGCGCAAACCCGCGGCGAAGCGTTCCAAATTGTCGAGGACGGACGGAAATTACGGTTGCAGCCCCGGCGGAATACGCCATTTCTTCATAATGGTCTGTGGTACGCTAGCGAATCGATATCTTTGGACGCGCGTGTTCCAGCACTTGAAGGGGAGTTTCGCTTGCTGCAGGTCACGGTGATGCCGGACGGCGACCGCTGGAAGGTCCGGCACAATTTCTACAACAAGTTCTACCCGGCACGGGGCGAAGCCCTGCTCGCCGCGGTCGATATCGCCCACGCCGCGGCGCTGCTGCACAACGACGCCGAAGTCTTGATGCACCAGCCCGGCGGTGATCATGTCGTGGTCTGGCTGGCCGGGCGGGACCCTTACCCGCCCCCGGCCTCGTTGACCGCCGAGCCCGACTGAGCCAGTCGCCTCAGTTGCCCTCGCGCAGTTCCGGGTGGCGCAGATGCCACAGCCGTTCATGCGCCGCCACCAGGCTTTCCATGTTGCGCCGGCGGTTGGTGTCCGGCGAGACCGGGCGCCGGGTCAGCATCATCTCCAGGATGCGCAGCAACTGCTCCGCCACTTCGAAGTCACCCTGGTCGCAGGCGTGATGGAAGGCGATGAGGATCTTGTCCGACAGACGGCGACTGTGTCGCGGCGCCCCGGCCGAACGGGCCTCGCGCAGGCCTTCGCCGTCCTGCTCCTCGTCAGCCATGCTGATTCCCCTGCCGATGACCGCCGTTGATCGGCAAGCCTCCCCGGCTGATCCCGTGGTCTCGCATGGCGAGGTTAAGCAATACGTCGGTCACCTGCAAACCCCTGGTAGTCATGATGCTGCGGCGGCTGCCCGCGTAAGTTGCGCCCGTACCGCTGCGGCCATGTCGTCGGGACCGGCTTCCGGGCGGAACAGCGACCGCACCCGACCGTCCGGCCCCACGAGGTAGACGAAACTGGAGTGATCCATCAGGTAGGCACCCGCATCGGGCCGGTTCACCTTGGCGTAATAGACGCGGTAACGGCGTGCCGCTTCGGCCACCTGCTCGGGCGTTCCGGTCAGGCCCAGCATCCGTGGGTGGAAACGACTGACATAATCCGCCAACTGCGCCGGCGTGTCACGCTGCGGGTCGATGGTAACCATCACCGGCACCACCTTTTCGCCAAGCGGCCCCAGTGCATCGACGGCGGCGGCGATGGTACCGAGCTCGGTCGGGCAGACGTCTGGGCAATAGGTATAGCCGAAATACAGCAGCAGCCATTTGCCGGAGAAGTCGCGCTCGGTCACCGCGCGGCCGGTCTGGTCCACCAGGCTGAATGGGCCGCCCAGCACCATCCCCTGCGGCAGTTGCACACCACCCGCCGCCGGTACCGCCTGTTGGCCGCCGCCGAACAACAGCGCCAGCCGGCCGGCGAAGGCCTCGCCCAGGGTTTCGCCGGGCGTCCGGGTGACCCAGGCATAGGCCCAGGTGCCGCCCAGCAGCGCCACGAGCAGAACCACCAACAATCTCACGACACGAAGCATGGCTGGCTTGATAGCCCCGCGGTGGCGAGCCCGGCTACAGGCAATCGTACGCGGCCGGCGTTACATTCTGCCGGGGCGGGCCTCGACCAATTGCGCCTCGGGCATCGGCGCGAAGGCGTCGTTCCAATCCCCGGTGGTGCTGGCCTTGGAGTATTCCGTGGCGCGGTTCTCGAAGAAGTTGGTGTGCTCCACCGCGTTCAGCATCTCATCCAGCCAGGGCAGCGGGTTCTTCTCGATGTGGAACAGCGGCTGCAGGCCCAGTTGCTGCAGCCGGCGATCGGCGATGAAGCGGATGTAGAGCTTGGTATCCGCGGCATTCAGCCCCTGCACGCCACCGAGTTCGAACGCCAGGTCGATGAAGGCGTCCTCATGGTCCACGATGGT
>CAIMOR010000387.1 GCA_903843125.1 uncultured Rhodospirillales bacterium | reverse complement strand
TCCCCGGCGCCAGCACGCCCCGGTCGGTGAACCCGGCCGCCGCGGCGGTGTCGCTGGTCAACCGCCGCACCAGCTCCTCCAGCGCAAAGCCGCGCCCGCGCCCCCAATGCGCCAGCAGGAAGCTCGGGAACGACCCATCGCTGATGAAGCCGACATGCGCGCCACCATCGCTCAGCCCCATGATGGCGTTGGGGTGGCGCAGGCATTCCTCGCTGGGGTTCAGCGTATAGTCGGCATAGTTGGTCAGCGCGGTGAAGATGAAGCTGTGGCCCGCATCCGCCAGCAGCATGTCGTAGGCCACCTCCGGCGCGGTCCGTCCCTCGCGCGCGGCAATCGACTCGATGCTCTGCTCGCGCGGCGGCGTGTAGTTCGGCGGGTCCTGGAACAGGAACATCCGCGCATAGCCAATCCGCTGGATCAGCGGAAACACGCTGTCCTTCACCGGGTCCTCGCTCAGTATCCGCGCCCGCACCGCGGGGTCGCGCATCGCCGCCACCCGCTCCGCCAGCGGCAGATGCGCAATGGCCCGATACGACGCACAGCCGCTGAACGGATTCTGCGTGCCCCGCAGCCCCAGCAGAATCCCAATCGGTCGCGGTGGAAACACCGGCCGGATGCTTTTCCCCGCCGCCGCCGCGCCGTCGCTCAGCGCCAACAGCTCCTTCCACACCTCGGTCCGGTCATGCCGCGCGGTCATCGAGAACACGATCGGCCGCCCGCTCGCGTCGTGGATCCGCTGCATCATCGCGAACTCGCCGGCGGGGTCCGGCTGCAACCAGTCGGAGACGATCTCCATGAAACCGCGCCCGCCATCCGCCACGCCCTGCGCCAGCCCGGTCAGCTCGGCTTCCAGCGCGCGCAGCGTCGGCGTGTAGTCACCGGCCAAGGTCTTGTGGGAAATCGTCCGGCTGGTGGAAACGCCAAACGCCCCGGCCTTCACCGCCTCCGCCGTAATCGCGCGCATCGTCGCAATGTCGGCCTGGTTCGCCGGCTCCAGCGCCAGCGCCCGCTCGCCCATCACGAAGACCCGAACCGCCGCATGCGGCAGCAGCGCGCCAAGATCGATGTCGCGCGGCCGCCGTTCCAGCGCGGTCAGGAACTCCGGAAAGCTCTGCCACTGCCAGTCCAGCCCTTCCTGCAGGCAAGCGCCGGGGATGTCCTCCACCCCCTCCATCAGCTCCACCAGCCTGTCGCGGTCGGCCGGCTTGCACGGCGCGAAGCCGACGCCGCAGTTGCCCATCACGCCCGTCGTCACGCCATGCCAGGCGCTCGGCGCCATGTGGTCGTCCCACACCGCCTGTGCATCATAATGGGTATGGATATCGACGAAGCCCGGTGTCACCAGCAGGCCCTTCGCGTCTATCTCCTCGGCGCCACGCCCGCCCACCTGCCCAACGGCGACGACGCGCCCGCCGGTGATGGCCACGTCCGCTTCGCGCGCTGCACCGCCGGTGCCGTCCATCACGGTGCCGCCGCGAATTATCAGGTCGGCCTGCATCCTCACCGTTCCTTCCCGCTATTTCCCCCACTCTAGGCCTGCCGCGCCGGCTGGCTCAATCCCACGCGCCGTGTAGACTGGGCGCCAGGGAAACGGGACAGGGACGCGGCCATGGCGCCAATCACCACGTTGCGCGACTGGCTGGACCGGCTGGCAGGCACCGACCGCCTGGCGGTGGCGCGGCCTGGTGCCAGCCTGGTGCACGGTATCGCCGCCATCGCCAACCGGCTGGACGGCCGCAAGGCCAGCCTGTTCCCGCACCCTGATGGCCACGCCATCCCCGTCGTCTCCGGCCTGACCAGCGACCGGGCCTGGATGGCGGAAGCCATGGGCGTCACGCCGGCCGGCCTGCTCGGCCGCTTCCAGCACGCCGCCGCCAACCCGCTGCCCTGCGTCGAGGTCGCCGACGCGCCATCGCAGCAGGTGGTCCATCGCGATGGCATCGATCTCACGAAGCTGCTGCCGATCCCCACGCACAACGAGCTCGACAGCGGCGCCTACATCTCCGCCGGCCTCTGCCTCAGCCGCAACCCGCAGAACGGCATCCAGAACGTCGCCATCCACCGCCTGCAGGTGAACGGCCCGGACCGCCTCGGCGTCCTCATCCTGCCGCGCCACACCATGAGCTACCTGCACATGGCGGAGGAGTTGGGCCAGGACCTCGAAGTCGCCATCGTCATCGGCGTCGATCCCATCACGCTGCTCGCCAGCCAGGCCATCGCGCCGCTGGATGCCGATGAGCTGGAGATCGCAGGCAGCCTGCATGGCGCGCCGATGCCGGTGGTGAAGTGCCTGACCAACAATGTCCGCGTCCCCGCCCAGGCGGAAATCGTCATCGAGGGCCGCGTCCTGCGCGCCACCCGCGAGGAGGAAGGCCCCTTCGGCGAGTTCCCGCAGTACTACGGCGAACGCGCCAAGCGCCATGTCATCCAGGTGGACTGCGTCACCACGCGCAGCAGCCCCATCTTCCACACCATCGTCGGCGGTGGCCTCGAACACCTCCTCCTCGGCGGCATCCCGCGCGAAGCCTCGATGCTCTCGCACCTCAGGCGCAGCTTCCCCAACGTGCTGGACGTGCATCTCGGCCGCGGTGGCGTCATGCGCTACCACCTGGCGGTGCAGATCAAGAAGCGCAGCGAGGGCGAGGCCAAGAACATCATGATGGGCGCCTTCGCCGGCCACTACGACATCAAGCAGGTCGTCGTCGTCGATGAGGACGTGGACATCCACGACCCCGCCGAGGTCGAATGGGCCATCGCCACGCGCTTCCAGGCGGACCGCGACCTGCTGGTTGTCGCCCACAGCCAAGGCTCGCGCCTGGACCCTTCCGCCGAGGACGGGCTCGGCGCCAAGATGGGCCTCGACGCCACCAAGCCGCTCAGCGCGCCGCCGCTGAAGTTCAAGCGCATCGCGGTGCCCGGCCAGGCCGGGATCAGGTTGCAGGACGTGCTGGAGGCCGGCGACGCCACGCAATGGCGCAGCCTGGTTTGAGGGGGAACGTGCGTTGAGCCAGACACAGATGACGCCCGCCGGCGCGGGCGCCGGACAGAAGCCCGGCGGCTGGGGCGCCGGCGGCCTGACCGGGCGCCCGGCCGAGCTGCGCCG
>CAIMOR010000386.1 GCA_903843125.1 uncultured Rhodospirillales bacterium | reverse complement strand
GGGCCGATGCCCTCCGCCCCCAGCGCCGCCATGGCGGCCGGGGTGGGCGCCGCGGCGAACAGCCGGGGGGTGCATTTGTTGACCGCGGCGTCCGTGGTCTGGGCCGAAAGCACCACGGCGACCAGCAGCTGGAAGGTGTTCGCGTAGTGCAGTTCGGTTTCGGGTGCCGGGTTGGCCTGGGCCAGCGCGCGGATGAAGGCGGCGGCCTGGGCGGCGTTCATCCGGCGGGCGCGGCGGGGCTGGGTGGCGGTACCGTGAAGGGACGGGCGGGACATGATGCTTCCGACTATGGCAGGTTGGGCGAAGCGACCCAATTGCATCCGGCCTCATGACCGCCACCAGCCCTGCCGTTCTGTTCGAAGCCCACAGCACCCCGCCGCTGGCGCTGGGCGACCGTGGGCTGCTGTTGCTGGCCGGCATGCTGGCGCTGGGCAGCCTGGTGACGGGGACGCTGTTCCTGATGCTCGGGGCCTGGCCGATCCTGGGCTTCACCGGCTCCGAGGGGTTGCTGGTGATCGGCCTGCTGCTGCTGTACCGCCGCCGCGCCCGCCGCCGCAGCGAACTGGTGCTGCTGACCGAGGACGCGCTGACGGTTCGCCGGCGCGACAATGGCGGCCGACCGCAGGTGATTCGGCTGGACCCCTACTGGGCGCGCTTGCGGCTGGAGGCGCGGCCCGGCCGGCTGAGCGCCCTGCACCTGGTCCAGCGCGGAGCGGCGGTGGAGATCGGCCAGCTGCTGGGCGAGGACGACAAGCGCGACCTGGCCGAGGCGCTGGGCGCCGCGCTGGCGCGCTATCGGAGCCCGGTGTTCGACAATCCGCAGCTGCGGGATGCCGGCTGACCGCCGCGGCCGGGCTTCACCGCGTGGCGTGGATGTCCCACCATTCGCCGGGTGGGCCGACATAGTCCCAGGCGGCGTTGCGGATGCCCGTGAGGTAGGCCGCCTCCGCCGCCGCGAAGTCCAGCCAGTCGCCGGGCAGTTCCGCGCCGAACAGCCCGCTGTCCCGGCCATCCGACCAGCGTTTGGCGTAGCTGCCCTCGCGTGGCGGCTGGGGCGCTTCGGCCCAGGACTTGTCGGCCTGGGGCAGCAGCTTGAATCGGCTGTAGCCCAGCGCGGCCAGGTCGTGCAGCGCCGCCACGCCGTATTCCTCCACCGAGATGTGGCGCGGCAGCCGCGCCAGCTGGCGGAGCTGCGCCAGCACCAGGCGGTCGGCGCCCTCGATGTCGATCTTCAGGTAGCGCGGCACGCCGTACTGCCGCAGCAGGTCCAGCACGGTGACGCAGGGGATGTCCAGGGTCTCGTAGCGGGTGCCCTGGCGGGTGCCATAGGCGGGGTCGAAGGAGGACCAGTGGTCGTTGTCCTGGTTGGCGTAGAAGGTCAGGGTGCGCGCCGTGTCCCAGATGCCGAGGTTGAGCAGCGTGAGGCGCCCGGCGGCGATGGGCTCGGCCAGCTTCTCGGCCAGGGCGGCGTGCAGCACCGGGTTGGCCTCCACGCCGACCACGCGGAAGCCCTTGGCCAGGTAGAAGGCGGTATCCTCGCCCTGGTTGGTGCCGAGGTCGTAGATCAGGTCGTCATGGGACAGCATGGCCACCACGGGTTAGGCTGGACGGATGGCTGAGGCTACCATGATTCCCCGCCGCGCTGTGCTGGCGGCGCTGGCCGCGCCGGCGGTGGCTCGCGCCCAGCCCGCCGGGCCCGGTGCCGCGCCGCCGG
>CAIMOR010000385.1 GCA_903843125.1 uncultured Rhodospirillales bacterium | reverse complement strand
GCGGGACGCAGGGGGGCTTTACGCAGCGGGGGCCTAACCTCTATTCAGCGGTCGAGCCTGCGCTGATGGGGCGTCGCCAAGCGGTAAGGCAGCGGTTTTTGGTGCCGCCATTCCCAGGTTCGAATCCTGGCGCCCCAACCAATCGCGCAGAAAGCCAAGCAATTCGAGTGGGTTAGCGGTAGCCGCCCGACACCGGATTCGCTTGGATTCCCATGTCGCACATTACTGTAGCACAAAGCTGTAACACAGTTCCGGCGGCGCAACGCGGGCGCGGGCGGTCGATGCCGCGCACGCCGCACCTGATGAC
The DNA here is from genome assembly GCA_903843125.1 of uncultured Rhodospirillales bacterium. Classification (GTDB taxonomy): domain Bacteria; phylum Pseudomonadota; class Alphaproteobacteria; order Acetobacterales; family Acetobacteraceae; genus CAIMOR01. The sequence continues at coordinate 4,462 of CAIMOR010000385.1, read as the reverse complement.
GCGCTGCGGCCGCTGGCCGCCAGCGCGAGGCAGCCACCGCGACAACACCAGCGAGGCGACGCTGCGCGACCGTGCCGTGGCGCGCGACCCGTTCGTCGAGATCTGCGGTGATTTACCCCTCAACCACCTGACGCGGGCGGCGTGCGACGCCTTCTTTCGTCCGAGAGGGGCGGCGGGCGAACTGTGAAGGCCTACCCGATCAATGTCCGCTTACCCGGTACGAGCGCCTGTCCGAAATAAGGCCCGATAGCCGCGGCCTGCCCTTGCTGTTTTATGCCATTTTTACACTGCGGCCCCTGATCTCACATCGATCCTTTGCGCGGTCGGTCGCTATGCCCTGACCCGGACCAGCCATGGTGCGCGGAGGGATTTGATGTTGGATATCCTGTTGCTGGCGCTCGGCGTCGGCCTCTTCGGGCTGCTGGCCGCCTATGCCAACGGCTGCGAGCGGGTGTGACCGCCGTGGCCGAACTGATCCTGGGCGGCGCCGTAACGGCGGGTCTGCTGCTCTACCTGCTCTGGGCGCTGCTGCGGCCCGAGGACCTGTAGCGCCATGACCCTCATCGGCTGGGCGCAGATCGCTCTCGTTCTCGGCTGCGTCATAGCGGCCGCCCTCCCGCTTGGGCGCCTGATCGCTGCCATCGCAGCCGGCCGCCTTGTCTTCCTCGCGCCATTCGAGCGCGGCATCTACGCGGCAGCCGCGATAGACCCCGGACGCGGCATGGGCTGGCGTGGCTACACGCTGGCCATGCTGGCGGTGAACCTCGCCGGTTTCCTGCTGCTCTATGCGCTGCTGCGCCTTCAGGGCGTGCTGCCCTTCAACCCCCAGAGCTTCAGCGGCCTCTCGCCCTGGCTCGCCTTCAACACCGCCGTCTCCTTCGTCACCAACACCAACTGGCAAGCGTACAGCGGCGAGGCGTCGCTCAGCTACTTCAGCCAGATGGCGGGGCTGACGGTGCAGAACTTCCTCTCCGCCGCCACCGGCATAGCCCTGGCCTTCGCCGTCGCGCGGGCCTTCGCGGCCGGCGGGCTGCAGAACCTGGGCAATTTCTGGGCCGATTTCGTGCGGGTGAACCTCTACCTGCTGCTGCCACTGAGCCTCCTCGTCGGTCTGGCCTTCGTGGCCATGGGCATGCCGCAGACCCTCTCGCCCTATGTCGAGGCGCGTACGCTGGAAGGCGGCACGCAACTCATTCCGCTAGGCCCCGCGGCCTTCCAGGTTGCCATCAAGCACCTCGGCACCAATGGCGGCGGCTTCTTCGGCGTCAACTCGGCGCATCCGTTCGAGGGACCGTCCGCGCTGGCGACCGCGCTGCAGATCTGGGCGCACCAGGTCATTCCCATCGCGCTCGCACTCGGCTTCGGCCACATGGTCGGTGACGCCAGGCAGGGCCGCGCGTTGCTGGCGGTGATGCTGGGCTACGTCGTGGTCGCCACCGCGCTGGTCTATGGCGCCGAGGCCGCCGGCAACCCGCTGCACTTGGCCGCCGGGCTGGATGCCGCGCAGGGCAACATGGAGGGCAAGGAACTCCGCTTCGGCCAGGCGCTGGTCGCGTTGTTCACGGCCACCACCACCGGCGCCTCCAATGGCGCCGTGAACGGCATGTTCGACAGCTTCACCCCGCTCGGCGGCCTGGTGCCGCTGTTCATGATCCAGCTGGGCGAGGTGCTGCCGGGCGGCGTCGGCTCCGGGCTCTACGGCATGCTGGTCTTCGCGCTGCTGGCGGTATTCGTCGCTGGGCTGATGGTCGGGCGCACGCCGGAATACCTCGGCAAGAAGGTGCAGGCGAAGGAAGTGAAGCTGGCGATGCTGGCGGTGCTGGTGCTGCCGGCGACCATCCTCGGCTTCACCGCGGTCGCGCTGGTGCTGCCGGCCGCCGTCTCCTCCATCCAGGATCAGGGTCCGCATGGCCTGTCCGAGATGCTCTACGCCTACACCTCGGCGGCCGGCAACAACGGTTCGGCCTTCGGCGGGCTGACGGCGGATACGCCCTGGCTCAACGTCACGCTCGGCATTGCCATGCTGCTGGGGCGCTTCGCCTATGTGGTGCCGGTGATGGCCATTGCCGGGGCGCTGGCGGCCAAGCCGAAGCTGGCGCCATCGGCCGGCACCTTCCCCACGCATGGGCCGCTGTTCGCGGGGCTGTTGGCCGGCGTCATCCTCATTCTCGGCGGGCTGCAGTTCATGCCCGCCCTCGCCCTCGGCCCGATCGCGGAGCACTTCGTGCTCGCGGCCGGCCGCAGCTTCTGAGGCTGTGATGGACACCTCCCCGAGCTTCGCCCCGCCCGCCACGCGGAAGCCGGCGCTGGTCACCGGCCCCATGCTGCGCCGCGCCGCGCTCGACGCCGTCGGCAAGCTCAACCCGCGCCGCCTGGTGCGGAACCCCGTGATCTTCGTGACCGAGGTCGTCTCGGTCCTCGTCAGCCTGCTGGCGCTGCGGGCCGCGACGCTGGGCCAGCCCTGGTCATTCCAGGCCGCCATCGCGCTGTGGCTCTGGCTCACGGTGCTGTTCGCCACCTTCGCCGAGGCCGTGGCCGAGGGCCGCGGCCGCGCCCAGGCCGAGAGCCTCCGCCGCGCCCGGACCGAGACCCAGGCCAAGCTGCTGCTGCGCGCCGACGACCGCAGCCTGTGGCAGCCGCGCGCCGCCACGGAACTGCGCGCCGGCGACCTGGTGCTGGTGGAAGCCGGGGACCTCATCCCCTCCGACGGCGAGGTGGTGCAGGGCATCGCCAGCGTGAACGAGGCGGCCGTCACCGGCGAGAGCGCGCCCGTCATCCGCGAGAGCGGCGGCGACCGCAGCGCCGTGACGGGTGGCACGCTCGTCGTCTCCGACTGGCTGGTGGTGCGCATCACCGCCGCCGCCGGCCACACCTTCCTCGACCGGATGATCGCACTGGTGGAGGGCGCGGCGCGGCAGAAGACGCCGAACGAGATCGCCCTCGACATCCTGCTGGCGGGCATGACGATCATCTTCCTGATCGCGGTCGCGACGCTGGTGGGCCTGGCGTCCTGGAACGGCGAGCCGCCCTCGGTGCCGGTGCTGGCGGCGCTGCTGGTCACGCTGATCCCGACCACCATCGGCGGCCTGCTCTCGGCCATCGGCATCGCGGGCATGGACCGGTTGGTGCGCTTCAACGTGCTGGCCACCAGCGGCCGCGCGGTGGAGGCAGCGGGCGACGTGGACGTGCTGCTGTTGGACAAGACCGGCACCATCACGCTGGGCAACCGCCAGGCCGCCGGCTTCATCCCGCTGCCGGGCGTGAGCGAGCGCGAGTTGGCCGAAGCGGCGGTGCTGGCCAGCCTCGGCGACGAGACGCCGGAGGGCCGGTCCATCCTCGCCTTTGCGCGGGACCGCCATGGCATTGCGACGCCCGCGCTGCCGGAAGGCGCGCGCGTGGTACCCTTCACGGCGCAGACGCGCATTTCCGGGCTGGACCTGCCGGACGGCGCCTTCCGCAAGGGCGCGGTGGACAGCCTGGCGCGCGCTCTGGGGCTGGAGGCGCCGGCCGCGCTGCGGGAGGCGACGGACCGCATCGCCCGCCAGGGCGCCACGCCGCTGGCGGTGGCGCGGGATGGCCGGCTGCTCGGCGCGATCGAGTTGAAGGACATCGTCAAGGGCGGCATGCGCGCGCGGTTCGAGGCGCTGCGGCGGATGGGCATCCGCACGGTGATGGTGACCGGCGACAACCGCCTGACCGCCGCCGCCATCGCCGCCGAGGCCGGCGTCGATGATTTCATCGCGGAGGCCACGCCGGAGGACAAGCTGGGCTACATCCGCCGCGCCCAGGCCGAGGGCCGCCTGGTGGCCATGGCCGGCGACGGCACCAACGACGCGCCGGCGCTGGCCCAGGCGGATGTCGGCCTGGCGATGCAGACCGGCACCCAGGCAGCGCGCGAGGCCGGCAACATGGTCGACCTCGACAGCGACCCGACCAAGCTGATCGAGGTGGTGGAGATCGGCAAACAACTGCTGATCACGCGCGGCGCGCTGACCACCTTCTCCATCGCCAACGACGTGGCGAAGTACTTCGCCATCCTGCCCGCCATCTTCGTCGCCAGCTACCCGGAACTCGGCGCGCTGAACGTGATGCGGCTGGCCTCGCCGGAGAGCGCCATCCTCTCCGCCGTCATCTTCAACGCGCTGGTCATCGTGGCGCTGGTGCCGCTGGCGCTGCGCGGCGTGGGCTACGCGCCGATGGGTGCGGCGGCGCTGCTGCGGCGCAACCTGCTGGTCTACGGCCTCGGCGGGATCGTGGCGCCCTTCCTCGGCATCAAGGCCATCGACCTTCTCCTCCAGCTGCTGGGGCTTGCCTGAGCATGATCGCGCTGATCCGTCCCGCCATCACCATGGTGCTGGCCTTCACGCTGCTGCTGGGTCTCATGGTGCCGCTGGCCTTCACGGGGCTGGCGGGCGTGCTGTTCCCCAATCAGGCCGGCGGCAGCCTGGTGGTGCGGGAGGGC
>CAIMOR010000384.1 GCA_903843125.1 uncultured Rhodospirillales bacterium | reverse complement strand
TTCCCCGACCTCACCGCCACCTACCGCGTGGTGGCCGTGGCGCACTTCCCGGTGCAGAGCGGCTTCGCCGGCGAAGTGGACGCCGAGGAGGTATGACGCGCCGCCTGATCTCCTCCGGCTCCCGCTTCGAGGAGGAAATCGGCTATTCGCGCGCGGTGGTGGATGGCGACTACGTCTTCGTCTCCGGCACCACCGGCTACGACTACGCCACCATGACGCTGCGCGACGGCGTGGTGGCCCAGGCCGACCAGTGCTTCCGCAACATCGCGGCAGCCCTGGTGCAGGCCGGCACCAGCCTGGACCACGTCGTCCGCGCCACCTTCATCCTGCCCAACCGCGCGGACTGGCAACCCTGCTGGCCGGTGGTGAAGCAGTATTTCGGCACGGCGCGCCCGGCCTCCACCCTGCTGATCGCGGGCTTGCAGTCGGAAGCCATGCTGATCGAGATCGAAGTGACGGCACGCCTGCCAGCCGCCCGATGACCGTTGCGCCGCAAGGCGCACCGGTCTGAATCGGTCGCCAGATGAAAGGAACTAGCAAGATGCGCTTCGCCGTGGATCGCCTCGACCACCTGGTCATCAACTGTCGCGACGTGGAAACCATGGCCAGCTGGTACCAGCGCGTGCTGGGCATGGAACGCGAGACCTTCGGCAAGGCGCAGCGCACCGCGCTGAAGTTCGGCGGCCAGAAGATCAATCTGCGCCCGTTCGACTTCCCGGTGGAGGACTGGATCGCGGCGCGGGACTGCTCGCCGGGCACGCAGGACCTGTGCTTCGTCGTCACCGTCACCTCGGACCAGGTGGTGCACCACTTCCGCGACTGCGGCGTAGAGATCGCGGAAGGCCCGGTGGAGAAGACCGGCGCGCTGGGCCAGATGACCAGCGTCTACACCCGCGACCCCGAAGGCAACCTCATCGAGGTTTCCTCGTACTCAGGCTAGGCGCCCGCGTCCCGCGGGACCGCTGAGGCCCGCGGCCCGCGGGCACCGGAGAAACCACCGATGACCCGCACCGAAACCGACTCGCTCGGCAGCATCGAGATTGCCGCCGACCGCTACTGGGGTCCGCAGACCGAGCGCGCCCGGCTGCTGTTCCGTATCGGGACCGAGCACTTTCCGCCCGGGCTGATCCGCGCGGTGGGCCTGCACAAATGGGCCTGCGCCGAGGCCAACCGGCGCCTCGGCGAACTGGCACCGGATCTGGCCACGCCGATCCAGCAGGCCGCGCAGGAAATAGCGGACAACACGCGCGACGCCGACTTCCCGCTGCCGGTCTGGCAGACCGGCAGCGGCACGCAGACCAACATGAACGCCAACGAGGTCATCGCCAACCGCGCCAACGAGTTGCTGGGCCAACCGCTCGGCAGCCACAAGCCGGTGCACCCGAACGACCACGTCAACCGCGGCCAATCCTCCAACGACAACTTCCCGACCATGATGCACATCGCCGCCGCCGAGGCGGTGGTGCACAAGCTGCTGCCGGCGCTGGCATTGCTGCAAGCCAGCCTGGCCGGGCGCGCGGTGGAATGGCAGCACATCGTCAAGCTCGGCCGCACCCACCTGATGGACGCGGTGCCGGTGACGCTCGGCCAGGAATTCGGCGCCTATGCCCGCCAGGTGGAGCTGGGCATGGAGCGCCTGCAGGGCGCCCTGCCCCGCCTGCTCAGCGTGCCGCAGGGCGGCACCGCCGCCGGCACCGGCCTCAACCGCCACCCGGACTTCGATACGCTGTTCTGCGAGATCATCAGCCAGCAGACCGGCCTGGCCTTCACCGCCAACCCCAACAAGTTCGAGGGTATGGGCGCGCACGACGCCTTCGTGGAACTGCACGGCGTGTTCAACGTGCTGGCGGTTTCCCTGAACAAGATCGCCAACGACATCCGCCTGCTGGGCAGCGGCCCGCGCAGCGGGTTCGCGGAACTCACCATTCCCGCCGAT
>CAIMOR010000383.1 GCA_903843125.1 uncultured Rhodospirillales bacterium | reverse complement strand
GGCAGGTTGGTCGGCCACTGGTTCAGCCCGCGCAGCGGCTTGTTGGAAATCACGTCCGGGTCTTCCGGCAGGCGCTGGCGGCGCATGAAGAAGGCCTCGTTCACGCTGGGCTTGCCGTTGGTGTTGTAGATGCTGGTCTTGTTCAACGACCCACGGATCGGCATGTAGCCGAGATTGTGCTCGTCGATCTTCAACTTCATCTTCTCTTCCACCGGCTGGGCGTGGAAGCGGCGGGACTGCTCATAGGTGTGGTCGATCAGGGACTGCGGCACGCCATGGCCGGCCAGCAGGTAGAAACCGACCTCCTCCAGCGCGAAGCGCAGCTCGGCGGCATTGGCCTCCAGCGCGCCTGGCTCCCCGCGGAGATAGGCGGAGACGTCGATCAGCGGCATGCGACCGTTCAGCATCTGCGCGGGCGGGCGGGCCTCGGGGGCAGGCAGCAGCGGGTTCATCAGGCGGTCTCCTCGGTCATGGCCGGGCGGCGCTTGCGCCATTCGGTCGCTTGTTCATAGGCGTGGGCGGCGGCGAACAATGGCGCTTCCTGCCAGGGCTTGGCCACCAGCTGCAGGCCCACCGGCAGGCCACCGGCGCCGAAGCCGCTGCACAGCGTGATGCCGGGCCAGCCGGTGACATTGAACGGCATGGTGAACCCTGGCGGCCCGAGAAAGCCCCATTGCGGGACATCCTCTATCTTCGGCGCCTCGGACGGTGCCGCGGCGGTCAGCAGGAAGTCCACGCCCTGGGTGGCCGCAAAGCTGCGGGCGATGAGTTCCAGCCGCCGCTTCTGCGCCTGCATGTAGTCGGCGGCCGAAAGCGCGGCGCCCAGCACCAGGCGTTCCCGCATGTACTTGCCGTAGTCCTGTGGGCGCTCGCGCATCCAGGTTTCGTGCACCGCGAAGGCCTCGGCCAGCAGCAGCACCCAGCCGCAGGCGTTGAACTCGGCCAGGCTGGGCAGGGTCACGTCGTGCACCTCAGCGCCGAGAGCGCGAAAAGTCCCAGCGGCGTCGTTGATGCCCTTCAGCGTCGCAGCGCTGACCGGGTTGTCGCTTTCATGCATGTGGCGCAGCAGGCCGACCACCCTGCCCTTCACGCCGCTGTTCAGCATGGCCGTGTAGTCCGGCACCGGCACGTCCGCGCTGGCGGGGTCCTGCGGGTCGTAGCCGGCCATGGCCTGCAGCAGAATGGCGCAATCCTCGGCAGTCCAGGCCATGGGGCCGGTGTGGTCAAGCGATTGCGCCAGCGGCAACACGCCGCGCCGACTGGCCCGGCCATAGGTGGGCTTGATGCCGGCGATGCCGCACAGCGCCGCCGGGCCGCGGATGGAACCGCCGGTGTCGCTGCCGGTGCCGCCCAGGATCATGCCGGAGGCCACCGCCGCCGCAGTGCCGGAGGACGAGCCGGCGGTGAAGTGCGCAGGGTTCCAGGGGTTGCGCACCGGCGGCCAGGGCAGGTCGAAGCTGGGGCCGCCGAAGGCGAATTCATGCGTCGCCAGCTTGCCCAGCGAGATGGCGCCGGCCGCCGCCCACTTGGCCACCACCACCGAGTCTTCCTCCGGCACGTGGTCGATCAGCACCTTGGAATGCGCCGTCGTGGGCACCCCCGCGGTGCAATAGATGTCCTTATGGGCAATCGGGATGCCGTCCAGCGGGCCTTTCGCCCCGTCCTTCATGATCCGCGCCTCGGCGGCGCGGGCGGCGGCCAGGGCGCCCTCGGCATCTGGCCGGATGAAGGCATGCAGCCGGCTGTCCAGCCGGTCCACGCGGCCGAGGCAGGCCTGCATCAACTCGACAGGGGAAAGCTTGCGGGCGGCGATAAGGCGTCCGGCCTCAGCGATGGTCGGGATCATGACGCTGCCTTGAAGGTCGTCGCGGGTTCCGCGGTGGCGGGGATGGCGGGAGTACGGATCAGCTCCAGCCAGTCTTCCAGCTTCTGCCACGCCGGCAGGATGGCCGCGGTCTCGGCCAAGGAAAGCGGCAATCCGGCCTGGCGGACCCGCGCATGAAAATCCTCGGCCGTGCTGGGTGGCATGGGTGGCTCCTTCAACGTGCCCGGTGGTTAGCATGCCATGTGCCAGCATCATTGCCAGAGGGCGTACCAACCAGTTACCCTGGCCGACAAGAACGGGCCTCGGGCCTGATGGGGGAGTAAGCGGATGAAGGTCGGCGCCGCCATTGCGGAGATCATGAAGCGCGAGGGTATCGAGATTCTGACCGGCTACCCGGTCAACCACCTGATTGAGTTCTGCGCCGACATCGCCATCCGCCCGGTCATGGTTCGCCAGGAACGCATCGCGGCCCATATGGCGGACGCCATCTCCCGCGTCACTTCAGGCCGCAAGCTCGGCGCCTTCTGCATGCAGCACGGGCCTGGCGCCGAGAACGGCTTCGGCGGCGTGGCGCAGTGCTACGGCGAGAGCATCCCGGTGCTGGTGGTGCCGATGGGCTACGCCCGCCGGTTGCGCGGGATAGACCCGAATTTCGACAGCACGGCCGTGATGAAGCCGATCAGCAAGAGCAGCGAAGTGGTGATGCTGGCAGCCGAGGTGCCGAACATCATGCGCCGCGCCTTCACCCGGTTGCGCACCGGCCGCGGCGGCCCCGTCATCGTCGAGGTGCCGACGGACATGTGGAACGAGGAGGTGCCGGAGCCGCTCGAGTACACTGCGGTGCTGCGCACGAAGTATGGCCCGGCGCCGGCTGAGGTGAAGGCCGCGGCGCGGATGCTGGCCAACGCCAAGCGCCCGGTGATCTATGCCGGCACCGGCGTGCATTGGGCCGAGGCCTGGCCGCAGTTGCAGGCGCTGGCGGAACTGCTTGCCGCGCCCGTGACCACCTCGCTCGGCGGCAAGTCCAGCTTCAACGAGGATCATCCGCTCTCACTCGGCTCCGGGGGACTGGCGATCCCCAAGCCGGTGCGGCACTTCCTCGACAGGGCCGACGTGATCCTCGGTATCGGCTGCAGCTTCACCGAGACCAGCTTCGGCGTGCAGATGCCGAAAGGCCCAGGGTTCATCCACGCGACACTGGAGCCGATGCACCTGAACAAGGACCTCCGCGCCGACATCGGCCTGGTCGGCGACGCCGGGGTGACGCTGGACGCCCTGCTGGCGGAGCTGGCCCTGCTGGTCGGCAGCCCGCGCGACCCGGCGCCGGTCATCGCGGAGATCGTGGCCCAGCGCGAGCCGTGGCTGGCCGAGTGGATGCCCAAGCTGACCAGCAACGACGCGCCGCTGAACCCCTACCGCGTCCTGTGGGATCTGCAGCACACGGTGGACCGCGACAACTGCATCATCACGCATGACGCCGGCAGCCCGCGCGACCAGCTCTCGCCGTTCTGGAAGTCCACCACGCCGCTGAGTTACCTCGGCTGGGGCAAGACCACGCAGCTGGGCTATGGCTTGGGCCTGGCCATGGGCGCCAAGCTGGCGGCGCCGGAAAAGCTTTGCATGAACGTCTGGGGCGATGCCGCCATCGGCTTCACCGGCATGGACTTCGAGACCGCGGTGCGCGAGCGCATCCCCATCATGTCCATATTGCTGAACAACTTCTCCATGGCGATCGAGCTGAAGGTGATGCCGGTCTCGACCGAGAAATACCGCAGCACCGATATCTCCGGCGACTACGCGGCCATGGCCCGCGCCTTCGGCGGGTATGGGGAACGGGTTACCGCGCCGGAGGAGATCGTGCCGGCGATCAACCGCGGCATCGAGAAGACGCAGCAGGGCGTGCCGGTGCTGCTCGAGTTCATCACGTCGAAAGAAACCCAGGTCTCCAAGTTCGCCTGAACGGCGGCGCGGCGACCCAGGGAGGAAGCAAGCAAAAATGGCCACAGTTGGCATCAACAACGTGCGCAAGGCATTCGGTGCCACGCAAATTTTGCACGGCGTCAGCGTCGATATTGCCGACGGCGAGTTCGTCGTGCTGGTCGGCCCTTCCGGCTGCGGCAAGTCGACACTGCTGCGCATGCTTGCGGGACTGGAGAACATCACCGCCGGCGAGATCAGCATCAGTGGCCGCGTCGTCAACAACGTGGCGCCCAAGGACCGGGACATCGCCATGGTGTTCCAGAACTACGCGCTGTATCCGCATATGACCGTGCGCGACAACATGGCGTTCAGCATGATGCTGGCCGGCGCGCCGAAGGACGTTATCGATGCCGAAGTGGCCAAGGCCGCCGGCATCCTCGGGCTTGGCGATCTGCTGCATCGCTTCCCGCGCCAGCTCTCGGGCGGCCAGCGCCAGCGCGTGGCCATGGGCCGCGCCATCGTGCGCCAGCCGCAGGTGTTTTTGTTCGATGAGCCGCTCAGCAACCTGGACGCCAAGCTGCGCGTGCAGATGCGGGCCGAGATCAAGGAACTGCATCAGCGGCTCAAGGTCACCACCGTCTACGTGACGCATGACCAGATCGAGGCCATGACCATGGCCGACAAGATCGTGGTGATGAACGGCGGCAACATCGAACAGATCGGCGCGCCGTTGGAACTGTACGACCGCCCGGCCAACCTGTTCGTCGCCGGCTTCATCGGCAGCCCGGCGATGAACCTGCTGCCGGGCAAGCCCACACGCGGCGGCTTCGAGACCGAGGGCGGCGCGGTGCTGCCGATGCCCGCTGCGGTGCGGGGCACTCCTGGCTGGTACGGCGTGCGTCCGGAACACATGCTGCTGAAGCCGGATGGCGGCATCCCCGCGGTGGTGGTGCTGGTGGAACCCACCGGTAGCGAAACCCAGGTGCTGGTCCGCATCGGCGACAGCACGCTGGTCTGTGCCTTCCGCGAACGCGTCACCGCCCGCCCGGGCGACGTGCTCGGCATCATGCCCGACCTGGCGCTGGTGCACTTGTTCGAAGCCGGCTCTGGCCGGCGCCTTCCTGCCTGACCAAACAAAAAAGGGAAACGACCACATGAACATCATCACCAGGCGTTCCATCATGCTGGGTAGCGCGGCCGCGTTGGTCGCCGGAGGCGCGCAGGCGCAGGTCCGCACGCAGGGCGCCGCCGCCACCGCGCCGCGACTGCCGATCGAGAGCGGCGCAACACTGCGGATGCTGCGGCCGGTCAAGTTCGTGCAGCCGGATGAGGACGTGTTCCGCGCCAATGCCGCGAAGTTCAAGGCGCAGACCGGCGTCGAGGTGCGCGTGGACTTCGTCGGCTGGGAGGATATCAGCCAGCAGACCGCCGTCACCGCCAATACCGGCGCTGGGCCGGACCTGATCATCGGCTTCAACGAAGGCCCGCACGTCTACGCCGACAAGCTGATCGACATGTCGGACGTGGCCGAATACCTCGGCCAGAAGTACGGCGGCTGGCTGGCGGTGGCGCAGAAATACGGCAAGCGCCACGGCACCAACAACTGGCTGGGCCTGCCCTTCGGCGGTACCGCCGGGCCGCTGGTGTGGCGCAAATCCGCGGTGCAGGCGGCTGGCTTCCAGGCGCCCCCGAGCGACCTGCCCGGCTTCCTCGACATGTGCAAGAAGCTGAAGGCGGCGGGCAAGCCCGCCGGCTTCGCGCTGGGCAATGCGGTGGGCGACGGCAACGGCACCGCCAACTGGCTGCTGTGGTCGCATGGTGGTTCGCTGACCGACGAGGCCGGCAAGGTTTCGATCAACTCGCCGCAGACCATCCAGGCGCTGGAGTACCTGAAGGAGCTGTATCCCACCTTCATCCCCGGCACCATCGCCTGGGGCGACATCAGCAACAACCGCGCCTATGCCGCGAATGAGTGCTGGGTCACCAGTAACGGCGTATCGCTCTACTTTGGCCTCAAGAACGACCCGGCGACGCGCGCGATAGCCGACGATACCGAGCACAGCGAGTTGCCGCACGGCGTGGCCGGCAGCTGGCCGAGTGCGCCGCTGACGCTGAACGCCATGGTGTTCAAGCACAGCCGCTACCCCAATGCCGCCAAGGCCTTCCTGCAGTTCATGCTGGAGGCGGACCAGTACGAGCCTTGGCTGGACGCCAACCTGGGCTATTGGGCGCATCCGCTGGCGGCCTACAAGGATGCCGCCGTCTGGACCAGCGACCCGAAGGTGGCTGTGTTCCGCGACAGCATGAACAACAAGTTCTGGGCCGGCTACAAAGGGCCGATCTCGGAAGCCTCGGCCACCGCCACCAACGAATACCTGCTGGTGCAGATGTTCGCCGCCGTCGCTTCCGGCCAATCCACGCCAGCCGACGCGGCGCGCGAAGCCGAACGCCGTGCCCGCCGCATCTTCCGCCGCTGATCGTTGAACGGGGTGTCCGCAAGGGTACCCCAAGCAGGAATACCCGATGTCCGCCACCACCGCGCCCACCTGGGTCCGCGCCAGGCGCGATCCCTCCTGGATCGTCAAGCTGTTCGACTGGAAGCCCTTCCTGGTCTTCGCCTGCCTCTTTCCGGCGGTGGGGCTGCTGACGGTGTTCCTGACCTACCCGCTCGGCCTCGGCATCTGGCTGGCCTTCACCGACACCACCATCGGCCGCACCGGCGTCTGGGTTGGGCTGGAAAACTTTGAGTACCTGCTGGAGGACCGGCTGTGGTGGGGCGCGGTGTTCTATTCCGTGTTCTACACGGGCGTTGCAACGCTGGGTAAGTTCGCGCTCGGCCTGTGGCTGGCGCTGCTGTTGAACAACAACCTGCCTTTCAAGTCGCTGCTGCGCGCCATCATCCTGCTGCCGTGGATCGTACCGACGGTGCTGAGCGCCATCGCCTTCTGGTGGATCTACGACCCGCAGTTCAGCATCGTCAGCTACGTCGCGATCAAATCCGGACTGACCGACACCAACATCGACTTCATCAACACGCCCTGGCACGCCCGCTTCAGCCTGATTGCGGCCAATATCTGGCGCGGCATCCCCTTCGTCGCCATCAGCCTGCTGGCTGGGCTGCAGACCATATCGCCGTCGCTGTACGAAGCGGCGCTGCTGGATGGCTCCTCCGCCTGGCAGCGCTTCCGCTACATCACCTTCCCGATGCTGCTGCCGATCCTGGCGATCGTGATGACCTTCAGCATCATCTTCACCTTCACCGATTTCCAACTGGTCTATGCCATCACCCGCGGCGGTCCGGTCAACTCGACGCACCTGCTGGCGACGCTGGCCTTCCAGCGCGGCATCGCCGGCGGCCAACTGGGCGAGGGTGCCGCCATCGCCGTCTCGATGATCCCGTTCCTCGTGGTCGCCACGCTGTTCAGCTACTTCGCCCTTGCCCGCCGCAAGTGGCAGCAGGGAGAAGGCAATGACTGAGCCAGCCCAGTCCAACGCGGCCACCGCCCAGGCGGAGGCGATGACGTGGGACAGCAGGCAGCGCCGCGTGGTGATGCTCTACGTGCCGCTCGCCTGCTTCGTGCTGATCCTGTTGTTCCCGTTCTACTGGATGACGGTGACGGCGTTCAAACCGAACGCGGAACTGTACGACTACAACACCTACAATCCGTTCTGGATCGGCAGCCCGACGTTGGACCACGTCAAGCACCTGCTGCTCGACACCGCCTATCCGCGCTGGTTGATGACGACGATGGGCGTCGCGGTGGCTTCCACCTGCATCTCGCTGTTCGCCTCCACGTTGGCGGCCTATGCCATCCAGCGCCTGCGCTTTCGCGGCAGCCAGTATGTCGGCCTAGGCATCTACCTGGCCTACCTGGTGCCGCCTTCAATCCTGTTCATCCCGCTGGCGACCATCGTCTACCAGCTCGGCCTGTTCGACACGCCCTTCGCGCTGATCCTGACCTTCCCGACCTTCCTCATTCCGTTCTGCACTTGGCTGCTGATTGGCTACTTCAAGTCCATTCCGTATGAGTTGGAGGAATGCGCGCTGATCGACGGCGCCACGCGGCTGCAGATTCTCCGCCGCATCACCCTGCCGCTGGCGGTTCCGGGGCTGATTTCCGCGGGCATCTTCAGCTTCACGCTGAGTTGGAACGAGTTCATCTACTCGCTGGCCTTCATCCAGAGCAGCGAGAAGAAGACCGTGCCGGTCGCCATCCTGACCGAGCTGGTCACCGGTGACGTGTACCAATGGGGCGCGCTGATGGCGGGCAGCCTGCTGGGCTCCCTGCCGGTGGCGATCTTCTATTCGTTCTTCGTCGACTACTACGTCTCCTCCCTCACCGGCGCGGTGAAGGAGTAGCGCTTGCGTTGAGCCATGGGCGGGGGCACATCCCGCGCATGGCTCGCGTGTTGCTCGCCCTGATGATCCTGCTGCTGGCCGCCCCTGTCGCCGGGGCGGTGGAGAGCGCGCCCGCCCTCTCGCCCCGGGCGCGCGTGACCCTGGTGGCCGAACCCGTCGCCGTGCCGGGCCGGCCCCTGCGCCTGCTGCTGCGCCAGCGCCTGGCGCCAGGCTGGCACACCTATTGGCAGAACCCTGGCGATGCCGGCCAGGCGCCAGAGGTGTCGCTGGCGCTGCCGGAAGGCGCTACGGCCGGGCCGCTGCGCTTCCCCGCCCCCAACCGCTTTGCCTTCGGCCCGTTGGTCAGCTTCGGCTATGAGGGCGAAGCGCTCTTCAGCCTGACGGTCGAGGTACCGGCCTCGGCAACACCAGGAAGCCGCTTTCGCCTTACCGCCGAGGCCACCTGGCTGGTCTGCGAACAGGTCTGCATCCCTGAGGAAGGTCGCTTTGCGCTGGACCTGCCAATTGCTACCGTCCCCTGGAGCGACGCCGACGCAGCGCTGTTGAGCGCCGCCGAAGCCGCCGAGCCGCAGCCCGCCCCGTTTCCCGCCAGCATCGACTTCAGCGGAGCGCTTGGTACGCTGCGCCTCACCGGCCTGTCCGGCGGCGTCCGCGACGCCTTCTTCTTCCCCACCGCGCAGGGCCTGATCGACAACGCCGCGCCGCAGCCCGCGACGCTGCGTGACGGCACGCTGACCCTGGCGCTGACCCGCGGCGAGTCACCGCTGCCGCCAAAGGTTGAAGGCGTGCTGACGCTGGTCGACGCCGCCGGCAATCGCGCCGCCTGGGCCATCGCCGTGGCGCCGGGCGTCGTACCCCGCGCGGGCCTGGCGCTTTGGCAGGCGCTCGCCTTCGCGCTGCTTGGCGGCTTGATCCTGAACGCGATGCCCTGTGTATTCCCCGTGCTGGCGATGAAGGCCATGGCGCTGGCCCGCCTCTCCGGCGCTGCCCGGGCGGAGGTGCGCGCCCATGCCGCCAGCACCGTGGCCGGCATGGTCCTGAGCTTCGTCGCCATGGGCGGCGTGCTGGTCGCGCTGCGGGTCGGCTGGGGCTTCCAGTTCACGGCGCCATGGTTCGTCGCCGCGCTGGCCTGGCTGATGCTGGGCGTTGGGCTCAACCTCTCCGGCGTCTTCGCCGTCGGTGGCCCGGTTGGCGCAGGCGGCGGGTTGGCGGCGCGCGGCGGGCATTTTGGCAGCTTCGCCACTGGGGCGCTGGCCGTGCTGGTCGCCACGCCCTGTACCGCGCCGTTCATGGCGGCAGCGCTGGGCGCCGCCCTGGCCATGCCGCCGGCCGCCGCACTGCTGGTCTTTGCCGGCCTGGGCTTCGGCATGGCCGCGCCCTATGCGGCGCTGGGCCTGGCGCCCGGCCTGGCGCGCTTCCTGCCCCGCCCCGGCGCCTGGATGGAGCGGCTTCGCCAGGCGCTGGCCTTCCCGATGTACGCTGCCGCGGCGTGGCTGGTCTGGGTGCTGGCGCAGCAGGCTGGCGCCGATGGCGTGCTGCTGGTGCTGGCCGGTGCCGTGCTGCTGGCGCTGGCCGCCTGGGCGCTGGGATTGCATCAGCGCGAAGGCGGTCGCTGGGGAGAACTGTTGGCAGCTGCCGCGCTGCTGGCCGCGCTGGCGCTGCTGCCCGGCCTCCGCCCCACCAGTCCAGCCGAGGCTGCAGCGAACGCTTGGTCGCCGGAGCGCGTCGCCGCGCTGCGCGCCGAGGGTCATCCGGTATTCATCAACCTCACCGCTGCCTGGTGCGTCACCTGCAAGGTGAATGAACGCCTTGCGCTGCGCGACGAGGCTGTGCGCGCCGCCTTCGCCCGCGCCGGCGTCGCCACGCTGGTGGGCGACTGGACCAACGGGGCGCCGGCCATCACCGGTCTGCTCCGCGAACACCAACGCGACGGCGTGCCGCTGTACCTGCTGTATCCCGCCGACGGCGGCGCGCCGCAGGTGTTGCCGCAGATCCTGACGCCGGGCATCCTGCTGCGCTCGGTAGGCGCAGGCTAAACGTCCAGCGTGGTCTCCACCTCCCATGCCGAGAGAGCGCGTGCATAAGCCGCCCAGTCCTGCTGCTTCAGCTTCAGGTAGGCCTGTACGAACTCCTCGCCCAGCGCCGCCCGCAACGGCCCCGAGGCCTCGAAGGCGCGGAGCGCGTCCAGCAGGTTCAATGGCAGGCGGCGCGCATCGGCCAGGTGGCCTTCGGTGACCATGTTCAGCGCCAGCGGCGGCCCCGGGTCGGCCTTTGAAGCCAGCCCGGCCAGACCCGCCGCCAGCAGCCCCGCCTGCATCAGGTACGGATTGGCAGCACCGTCGGCCAGCCGGAACTCGAAGCGGCCGGCCTCCGGGATGCGCACCATGTGCGTGCGGTTGTTGCCGGCCCAGCTGATGGCGTTCGGCGCCCAGGTTGCGCCGCTGCTGGTGCCGGCGGCGTTCAGTCGCTTGTAGCTGTTCACGGTCGGGTTGGTCAGCGCGCACAACCCTTCCGCGTGGGCCAGCACACCCCCGAGGAAGCGCCGGCATAGCCCGGAAATGCCAAGCTCGGCGCCCACGTCCTCGAACAGGTTGCGGCCGTCCTGCCAAAGGGAGACATGCGCATGGCACCCGGAGCCGGTGAGCCCAACGAAGGGCTTCGGCATGAAGGTGGCACGCAGCCCGTGCTTCTCGGCGATGGCCTTGGCCATGTACTTGAAGAAGGCGTGGCGGTCGGCCGTGGTCAGCGCATCGGCATAGGCCCAGTTCATCTCGAACTGGCCGTTGGCGTCCTCGTGGTCGTTCTGGTAGGCGCCCCAGCCCAGCGACTGCATGGCGTCGCAGAGCTCCGCGATGACGTCGTAGCGCCGCATCAGCGCGGCCTGGTCGTAGCATGGCTTGGCAGCGCGGTCGGCGGGGTCTGCCACCGCCAACGCATCCGGCGCCAGCAGGAAGAACTCACACTCAACCCCGGTCCGCATCTCCAGCCCCTGCGCCGCTGCCGCGGCAACCTGGCGCCTCAGCACGTTGCGCGGTGCCTGGGCCAGCGGCGCGCCCGCCATCCAGGGGTCAGCGGCCAGCCAACCGACCTCGGGCTTCCACGGCAGTTGCACCAGGCTGGCGGCGTCCGGCATCGCCAGCACGTCGGGGTCGGCGGGGGTCATGTCCAGCCAGGTGGCGAAGCCGGCGAAGCCCGCACCACTGCGGGCCATGGCGCCGATGGCCGAAGCCGGCACCAGCTTCGCGCGCATCACCCCGAACAGGTCGAGGAACGAGATCAGGAAATAGCGGATGCCGCGTTCCTCGGCCGCCGCCACCAGGTCGAGCGTCATGCGCCAGCCTCCCCCAACGGATTGGCCGCGCGCCGGCGATGTCCCTCAAGCGTGGGCGGTTACGCCGCCCTTGCCGTGCATTCCACCCGTTTCGGCGGCCGCGGTCAAAGCCGCAGGCGTTCCGGGATCGGCAACCCCAGCCGCGTCGGCACGCGCCATACCTCCCGCACCGTGCGCAGCTTCTCGAAGCCGGCGGCAAGGTAGTTCGGCAGCGCCCGTCGATGGTCCGCGGTGCAGGTATTCACCGTCATCGCCCGCGGGTGTTCCGCCCAGGCAGTATCGATGGCGTGGCGGAGGAGCGCCCGGCCGAGACCATGCCCGACAACATGCGGCATCAACCCGAAATAGGCGAGGTTCAGTACCGGTGGGCTGCGCCGATCCAGTTCATAGAAGCCGGCCGGCTCGCCGTCGGCATACAGCACATGGATCGAGATGCCGGGATCGCGCAGCACCGGGCGCAACTCGGCATCGGTCAGCGTGCGCCGCAGCCACCAGACGTATTCATGGCCGACGGTGCCGTAGAGGTAGCGGTAGAACGCGACGCTGCACTGCGTCGCCTTCTCTACCCGCACATGCTGCGGCAGCGCCGGGCCGCGGCCTTCCGGCGCGCGATCCATGCGCAGGAAGGTCACGTCCACTGAGACCGGAACCACGCCGGAGCCGATGGACGCGAGCGACATGGCTCAGTTGTCCAGGAAGCTGCGGAGTTTCCGCGAGCGGCTGGGGTGCTTCAGCTTGCGCAGCGCCTTGGCCTCGATCTGGCGAATGCGCTCGCGCGTGACGTTGAACTGCTGGCCCACTTCCTCCAGCGTGTGGTCGGTGTTCATGCCGATGCCGAAGCGCATGCGCAGCACGCGCTCCTCGCGCGGCGTCAGGCTGCTCAGCACCCGCGTCGTCGCCTCGCGCAGGTTGGACTGGATCGCGGCGTCCAGCGGGATGACGGCGTTCTTGTCCTCGATGAAGTCGCCGAGGTGGCTGTCCTCCTCGTCGCCGATCGGCGTCTCCAGGCTGATCGGCTCCTTGGCGATCTTCAGCACCTTGCGCACCTTCTCCAGCGGCATGCCGAGCTTCTCGGCAAGTTCCTCCGGCGTCGGCTCGCGGCCGATCTCGTGCAGCATCTGCCGGCTGGTGCGGACCAGCTTGTTGATCGTCTCGATCATGTGCACGGGAATGCGGATGGTGCGTGCCTGGTCCGCAATGCTGCGCGTGATGGCCTGCCGGATCCACCAGGTCGCGTAGGTGCTGAACTTGTAGCCGCGGCGATATTCGAACTTATCCACCGCCTTCATCAGGCCGATGTTGCCCTCCTGGATCAAATCCAGGAACTGCAGGCCGCGGTTCGTGTATTTCTTCGCGATGGAGATCACGAGGCGCAGGTTGGCCTCGATCATCTCCTTCTTCGCCTGCGTCATGTCACGCTCGCCGCGCGACACCGTGGCGTAGACGCGGCGGAACTCGCTGACCGGCAGGCCGGTTTCCTGTGCCACGCTGGCCAGCTGGCCGCGCACCGCCTCCACGTCGTCCTTGCTGCGGGCGACGAAGGCCTTCCAGCTCTTGTGCGTCAGCTTGCTGATGCGCTCGAACCAGCCGGGGTCCAGCTCGCTGCCGCGCCACTGCTGCAGGAATTCCTCGCGCTTCACCTTGTGCGCTTCGGCCAGCCGCAGCACCTGGCCTTCGAAGGCCGTCTGCCGACGGTTAAGCCCCTTCAGCTGCTCGACCAGCTCCTCGATGCGGTTGTTGTGCAGGTGGACCTTCTCCACCAGCGCCACCAGTTCGGTGCGGGTCTTCTCGTAGGTCTTCTCGCTGCGCCCGGCGAGGTCCTCGCCACTGGTATAGAGGTCCATGCGCTTGGACTGCATCTTGGCCAGCTTGGCGTAGCCGGCCTCGATCGCCTCGAAGGCGGCCAGTGCCTCCGGCTTCAGCTTTTCTTCCAGCGCCGAGAGCGACAGGCCGATGCCCTCGCCTTCCTCGCCTTCCTCGAACTCCTCGTCCGGGTCGGGCGCCGGGGCGTCGGGGTTGGCGGCGCTGGCAGTGCCTTCCAGGTCGATCACGTCGCGCAGCAGCATGCGGCCTTCCTTGACCGCGTCGTGCCAGGCGACGATGGCCTTGAAGGTGAGCGGGCTCTCGCACAGCCCGCCGATCATCTGGTCGCGGCCGGCCTCGATCCGCTTGGCGATGGCGATCTCGCCCTCGCGGGAGAGCAGCTCCACGCTGCCCATCTCGCGCAGGTACATGCGCACGGGGTCGTCGGTGCGGCCGAGGCTTTCCTCGTCGACGTTGCCGCCGGACTCCTCGTCGTCCTTCTCTTCCTTCTCCTCGGTGGCCGGCTTGGCGACGGCGCCCTCGCCGTCCTCGGTCTCCTCGGATTCGACGACGTTGATGCCGATCTCGCTCAGCGTCGCCATGGTGTCCTCGATCATCTCGGAGGATACCTGGTCCGACGGCAGGGCGGCGTTCAGCTCGTCATAGGTGACGTAGCCGCGCTCCTTGCCCCGTGCGATCAGCTTCTTCACCGCGGCCGTCAGGGTGTCGAGCAGCACGCCCTCCACCACGTCGTCCCGGCTCTCCACCGTCTCGGTCCCGCCCGCGACCTTGCTCGCCATGCGCTCTTCGCTCCTCATCCCCCGGGGGGGAAACGTCACGCGGCGCCCGTCGGCAGGGCCAAGGGCGCCAAAAAAACAGTCTCTATACTATGCCTGCTCGCCGTAGGCACCGGACTCGGTATCGCCTCGACGCAACGCGGCCAGCGCTTCGGTCAGCCGTATCAGGCGCTGCTGCGCCGCAGGGTCGTTGGTGGCGGCCAGCAGCCGCTGGGCCTCGGCCCGGTCCCGGCTCAACTCGTCCTCGCCCCTGAGGAAACCGAAGAAATGCCACCAACCGTTCAGTGCCTCCTCCGGCTGCGCGTTCGGCCTGGCCTCCAGCGGCAGGTCGTCGGCACCAATCGCCCAGGACAAGGCCTCGCCCAGTCCACTCCGTGCGAGGTGGTCCATCAAGGCAGCGGAGTCAAGGACTTCGGCATGCGGAAGCCACCGCAGCATGGCATCGCGCAGCAGCTCGGCCGGGCCGGGCGGCAAGTCCAACAGGCAAAAGGGCTCCTCCACTGCCGGCAGCAGGGCCGGTTGGCGGAGCAATATGGCCAGCAGGATGCGCGCCTGGCCGGGGCGAGGATCCTCAGGCGCGGTGCGGTTGATCCGCACCGGCGGCAGCTTGTCCCACG
>CAIMOR010000382.1 GCA_903843125.1 uncultured Rhodospirillales bacterium | reverse complement strand
TCAGGCGCAAGACCAACCCGGTGGGGCTGCCGCGCTGGTGGCAGCAGCGCATGGAGGCGGTGCCCGGCTGGCAGCCGCAGCACCTGCGCGGCGTGATGCCGCAGCAATGAAGGCGCCGGCCGCGCAGGTAGCCCCCGCCGCGGGCCGCAGCGCGTAGGTCGCCATCAACCTGGTCGGCCCGCTGACCATGCCGCACAGCGCCATGGCAACACACCCCTGGCCCGAGCGCGTCGAGCCCAAGGCAAGCCGGTCGGGTCGGCGTCAGTCCAAGCCCGGCTCGGGCTCGGTGGCGCCTGGCGCTGGCGGCTGGGCGGCGATCTTCTGCAGCATACGCGTCAGCTGCCGGCGCTCGGCGGCGGTCAGCGGCGCGAAGGTCCGCGCCGAGATCGCGGCGACCGCGGCCACCGCCTGGTCCGCCACCTCCCTGCCCCGCTCGGTCAACGCGATGGCGCGGCGGCGCCGGTCGGTCGGGTCGGCGCAACTGTCGATCAGCCCGCGCTGGCGCAGCCGTTCCACCACGCCGGTGATGGTCGCGGAATCGTAGTAGATCAGCCGCCCCAGGTGGTTCTGCGAACAGGGGCCAACCTCGCGCAGCTTGGCGAGGGTGGAGAACTGCGGCGCGGTCAGGTTCTCCACCATGAGATCGGCGAAGTTCCGGGTGTGCTGGCGCAGCGCAACGCGCAGCAGGAAGCCGGGCTGGTCGTCCAGGGCATAATCCGTCGCGGTGTCCGCGTCGCCGGCCGGCCGGCGGGTGGCGCCTCGGGTCATGCTGTTCCTGCCTGGCTGGCCCCCCCCCGCATGGCTGGCACCGGAAATCGGAGCCTGGCTATCCGGAGACTGGCTCGGACGGCCAGATGCCCCGGGTGGCTACCGCATCGGCCCGCCTATCGCCAGGGGCCGCGGCCGGCCGGCCAAGGCTTCCATGGCGTGAGATCAGTTGGCCGGGATATTCGCTTCCTTCACCACCGGCCGCCAGGTGGCGGGGAAGGCCGCGATGATGGCGTGGTAGCCCGCGGCATCCAGCAGGTGGGCCGGCGGATTGAGCCCCGCCGCCTCCAGCCTCCGGGCCACGTCCGGCACCGAGATGGCCGCGTTGATCGCCGCATTGTAGGCCTGGGTGATGGCGGGCGGCAGGCCCGGCGGGCCGGAGATGCCGGTCCAGGAGGTCATGGTGATGGCGCCGAAGCCCTGTTCGGCGAAGGTGGCGGCGGTTGGCAGGGCGGCGATGCGCTCGGCGGAGGTTACGCCGATGACCCGCACCTGGCCGGCACTGATCGAGCCGGTGATGCCGGCCAGCGGGCTGAAGATCGCATCCACCTCGCCGCCCAGCAGCGCCTGCAGGGCGGGCGCGTTGCCGCGGAACGGCACATGCGTCAGCGGCACGCCGGCAATCCGGCTCAACAACTCGCCCTGCAGGTGCTGCGGCGACCCGATGCCGGCCGAGCCATAGGTCAGGCCATGCCGGTCCACCGCCTGGGCGCGCGCCAAGGCGACGTAGTCGGCAATGCTGTGCAGCGGGCTGGCCGCCGCCACCAGCATCACCGAAGGCGTCTCGGCCACCAGCGCGATGTGGGTGAAGCCGTCGACCGGGTCGTAGGGCGGGTTGGCCACGACCAGGGGCGCAATGCCATGCGGCGAGATGTTCGACAGCCCGAGCACCGAACCATCGGGCACGGCGCGGGCCACGACCTCGGCCCCGATGATGCCGCCGGCGCCCGGCCGGTTCTCCACGATGACCGAACGGCCGAGCGCCTGCCCAAGCGCCTGGCCGACGATCCGTCCCGCGGTGTCGCTCGCCCCGCCCGGGGGAAACGGCACGATCAGCCGGATGGATCCGGTGCCCTGGGCCCGGGCGGTGCGGCGCAGGGCCAGCGATGCGGCCCCGCAGAGTGCTCGACGCCGGATCATCCTGACCTCCCCGAAAAACCGCTTCCACGCAGCAAGTCCCGTACCAGCGGCGCGCGGCGCCGACGGTGGCGTCAGCCCGCCGAGATGTGGGCGGCGCGCACGACCTGGCCCCAGACCTCGTATTCGGCACGCACGAAGGCGGCGAAGGCCTCGGGCGCCAGTGGCGCCGGGCCATAGCCGAGGCCCCGCAGCGCGGCCACCACCTGCGGGTCGGCCAGGACGCGGACGATCTCCCGGTGCAGCCGCAGGCGGCGGTCCTCCGGCGTGCCGGCCGGGCTGGCCACGCCATACCAGTTGGTCACGCCGTAGCCGCTGACCACCTCGGCGATGGCGGGGACCTGCGGTGCTTCCGCCCAGCGTTCCGGGCTGGTCACCGCCAGCAGCCGGAACTGGCCCTGCTGTACCGCCGGCCAGGCCGAGGCGTCGCTGAAGCAGACATCGATGTTGCCGGCGGCCAGGTCGGTCAGCGCCGGCCCGACGCCACGATACGGCACGTGCAGCATCTGGATGTCGAGGCGCAGCTTCAGCAACTCCCCGGCCAGGTGCATGCTGGTGCCGATGCCGGCGGTGCCGAAGCGCGTCGCGTCCGGGCGCCGCCGCTGCTCGGCGATGAAGGCAGCCAGGTCGGCCGGCGGATAGTCCTGCGCGCAGATCAGGAACAGCGGGCTGGCGACGACGCGGCTGACATAGCCGAAGCTGAGCGGGTCGTAGGGGCTGGGCCGGATGACCGGGCCGATCGTCGCCGTCCCCGGGCTCAGCAGCGCCAGGGTGTAGCCATCCGGCGCCGCCTTGGCCATGACGTCGGTGCCGACGGCGCCGCCGGCGCCGGTGCGGTTCTCCACCACCATCTGCTGGCCAAGCCCCGGTGCCAGATGCTGCGCCAGGATACGACCGACGGCATCCAGCCCACCACCCGGCGCGAAGGGCACCACCAGCCGCAGCGGCCGCGCCGGGAACGCCTCCGCCGCTGCCGGCTGCACCAGCGCCAGCGCCGGCGCCAGGCCGCCGAGCAGGGTGCGCCGACGCAGCGGGACGGATGGGCGCCTCACCGCCCCGGCGCCCGCAGCTCGGGCAGCGTGAACTCGCCGCGGTCCAGCACCTGCCGGCCATCGAGCCACAGGCTGCAGCCGCGCAGCGGAATGTCCAGGTGGCAGGGCGTGTCGTTGCTGCCGCCCAGCTCGGAGTTCGGCCCGGTGGAGAACAGCACGTTGCCGTAGAAGGAAAGCGCGTTCATCACGTGCTCGCCCAGCGGGTCGCGTGAGGCGGCGATGTGGTGCCAGGCCGCCTTCTCATTCGAGCCCCAGCCGATGTGCGAGACCGCCCAGCCGCGCGGGTCGCCGAAGCTGTCGATGTACTCGCGGATCAGCACGGCATCCATGCCCTCGCCCTCAAGGGCGACGATCATGCCAGCCTCGATACGCAGCGTCACCGGCGCCTGGATGTAGCGCTTGAAGGCGGTGAGGATATCGCCGGGCATCAGCACCACCGTGCCGTCGATTTCGCCATCACTGCCCTGGGTGAAGGCAAAGCCGGAGGGCCAATGGTCCCAGCGTCCCGGCTCGTCGGTGTAGCCGTATTCGGACAGCACTGGATACTGCGAGAGCCGGTAGCGGATATCCGTGCCGCCCGCCCGGGTGATGTGCATCTCCCGCGCCGATTGCAGCATGGTGCGGGAGAGTTCGGTGCGCCGTGCCAGGTCCGCGGTCGGAAACATCTGCTTCAGCACGTGCAGCGGCTCCATCACCCGCAGGATGCGCGTGCCGGCTGCCTGGATCTCCAACTGCTCCTTGCTGAACAGCAGGCCGAGCAGGTCGATGACCATGTCGGCGCGCTTCAGCAGGTCGATCGCCGGCTGGTTGCCCACCAGCGGATGCCGCCCCTGCACGCCCGCCGCCTTCGCCAGGCCGTAGGTCGGCACGTTCACCTGCAGCGCCGTGGCGCCGAGGCTCTGCGCCGCGACCATGAAGGCCTGGGCGTAGTCGGCGCGGTCGGTGCCGCCGCTGAGCACGGCGACGATCTCGCCGGGCTTCACCTTGCACAGCGCCAGCTCGGCCCTGAACAGGTCGAGCATCTCGGCGTCGATGACGGATCTGGACATGGGCGGCCCTCCGGGATCAGCGCGGCTGGTCGAGTTCGTCGAAGACCTGCGCCAGCAGGGCCAGGAAGCCCTCGGTATCCTCGACCTGCATCTGGTGCCCTGCAGTGCCGAGGCGCCGGACCAGCATGGCCGGCGCGAGCTGACGGAGTTCCGCCTCGTCCTCGGCCGAGATGACATTGCCCCGCCCGGCCGCGATCAGCGCCACTGGCCCCTGCAGGTGCGGCAGGTCGGCGTGGATGTCATCCGTGTGGAAGCCGTTATGCGCATCCGTGATCGCGCGGGGGTCGCAGGTGTGCAGCCACTCGGCGCGCGCCCGCAGCGCCACCTCCGGCCAGCGCGGCGCGTCGGGCGCGCGCAGCAGCGTCTCCACCTCGCCGCGCTGGGCGGCTGCGATCAGCGTGATCAGCGTCTCCAGCGGCGAGGGATAGCGGCGCCGGCCCGGCCCGGAGACCGGCGGGTCCAGCAGCACCAGCCGCGCCGCCAGGCCGGCATGGTGGCGCGCCATGCGGATGGCGATCCGCGCCCCCATGGAATGCCCGACCACGGCCACGTCCTGCAGCCGCAGCGCCTGGATGAAGCCGGCCAGGTCGGCGGCACAGGCGTCCAGCCCGTAGTCGAGATGCGCGCCGGCCTCGGACAGGCCACGGCCACGCACATCGAGCACATAGGTGTCATGTCTCGGGGCCAGCCTGGCACCGATGAACCCCCACATCGCGGCCGGGCTGGCGATGCCGGGCACGATGACGAGCGGCCGGCCTGTGCCGGGAAAATGCAGGTAGTGCTGGCGAATGCCGTTGGCGCGGACATGCGCGCCATGGGGAGCCTGATCAGCCTGCATCGCCATTCTCCCTCGCCCGTGGCGGCAGCGCGGCCAGGCGGCCGAGCAGTTCCTCCGTCGGCAGCACATCCGCGTATTTATGCGCGATATCGAACAGGTTGACCGCATGCGAGGTCGCCGAGCGGTCGAATACCGCATCCTCCGGCACCACGCATTTGAAGTTCAGGGAACAGCCATCCACCGCCGTGGCGCGCACGCAGCCGCTGGTGGTGGTGCCGGCCAGCACCAGCGTATCCACGCCCAGGCCCACCAGGTAACCGGCCAGTGGCGTGCCATGGAAGGCGCTGGCCTGGGTCTTCGGCAGCCGCATCTCCTGCGGCAGCGGCGCCACCTCGGCCACGAAGTCGTAGCCCGCCGGCGGAATGCCCATGATCGCCGGCATCTTCTCCGCGAAGGCGCCCTGGTCGTGCGCGCTCTTCGGCGCGACGTGCGGGAAGATCACCGGCCAGCCCTTGGCGCGATGCAGCGCCACCAGCGCGGCGATATGCGGGATGGCGCGCCAGCCGGCCTCGCCGCAGCTGGTCGGGTACTGGCGGATCGCCTCGCGGATCGGCAGCGGCGCATCGCCGACCGAGCGGTACTGCACGTCGATCACCAACAGCGCCGGCCGCTGGCCCAGCCCACTGCGGCCGCCCAGCCCGGCGATGCGGTAGAGTTCCTGCTCCTCCGCCGGGATGATGCCATCCCAGGGCTGCCGACGTCGGGTCATGCCGCGGCTCCCGCCAGGGCGGCAGCCGGCAAGGGTTCGGAGATCGCGTCGTAGCGGTAGATCCAGTCGTAGCGGGCGGCGTTCGCGGCCGGGCTCCATTGGGCGCGGACGTAGTCCATCGCCGTCTCCGGCCGTGCCAGCGCCTGGTTGTGGAACACCGTCTGCATCGCCGCGGCGCCGGCCGCCACCCGGGCGGTCCGCTCCCGTCGCGCCGCCTCGTAGCGGCTGAGCGCGGCCACCGGGTCGCCCGGCGCCGCACCCAGGCAGCGCGCCAGCACCCAGGCATCCTCGACCGCCATGTTCACGCCCTGGCCGAGATAGGGCACCATGGAATGGCAGGCGTCGCCGACCAGCGTCACGCGGCCCTCGCTCCAGTGCGGCAGCGGGTCGCGCACGAACAGCCCCCATTTGTGCAGCGTGTCGACCGCGGTGATCATCTCGACGATGTCGGCGTGCCAGCCGGCGAAATCCTGCAGGCAATCCGCCTTGGCGCCCTTCTCGGACCAGGATTCGCCCTGCCACCCCGCGTGCTCCACCTGGCCGGAGAAGGTCAGCAGGTCGGTGCCCTGCCAGCGCACCGGGTAGACCGTGACATGCGCGTTCGGCCCAACCCAGGTGGCGACGACATGCGCGCGCTGATGCGGCGAGAGCCGGTCCATCGGCACCAGGCCACGCCAGGCGATGGCGTTGGTGTAGTGGCTCGGCACCGGGCCGAAGACCTGGTCGCGGATGCGCGAATGCACCCCATCGGCGCCGATCACCACGTCACCGCGAATCTCGCTGCCGTCCTGCCGCAGCAGCCAGGCGCCGTCGTCGTCCTGGCGGAACCCGGTGCAACGCGCGTTGAGGTGGATCGCGTCCGGCTTCTCGCGGCGGACCGCGTCCACCAGGATCTTCAGCAGATGCGCCCGCAGCAGCAGGAAGGGCTGATGCGTCGCCGCGCTGTCGCCATGCCGATAGAGCGGCATTTCCTCGCCGCTGTTCCACAGCCGGACCAGGCGGGCATCGGCGGCAATCGAGGCCGCACGCAACTCCGCCTCCAGCCCCAGCTCCTGGAAAATGCGGGTGCCGTTCACCGAAAGCCAGAGCCCGGCGCCGACCTCGCGCAGCTCGGTGGCCTGCTCGTGCACTTCGCAGTCGAACCCGCTCCGCAGCAGCGCCAGCGCCGCGGCCAGCCCGCCGATGCCCGCGCCTGCGACCAGGACTTTCCGCTTCGCATTGGTCATGCCCGAACCTCCGTCATGTTCTCTCGTGCGCCAGGGGCTGCAGCCCGGGTTCCGTTCCGGCCAGGCTGCGCACCGCCGCCAGGATCTTCACGTAGCCGGTGCAGCGGCACAGGTTGCCGCGCAGGTGGCGGCGGATCTGTTCATCATCCGCATTCGGATGCTGTTGCAGCAGATGCGTGATGGCCACGACGAAGCCGGGCGTGCAGAAGCCGCACTGCACCGCGCCATGCAGCACCAGCGCCTCCTGCACACGGGACAGCCCCGCCGCCGGGGTCAACCCCTCCACCGTGACCACGGCGCGCCCATCCGCATCCGCGGCCAGCGTGGTGCAGCTTGAAACGAGGTTCCCGTCCAGCATCATGGTGCAGGCGCCGCATACCTCCATGTCGCAGGACCGCTTGCTGCCCTTCAGCCCGAAGCGCTCGCGCACCAGGTCCAGCAGCAGCGTATGGCTCGGCACCCGGGCCTGCACCTCGCGCCCGTTCAGCGTGAAGCGCAGGTCGATCTCGGCCGCGCTCATGGCGTGGCTCCGTTGATCTGCGCCGCTGCCTCGGCGATATTGCGCGTGATCAACACCCCGGCAAGGTGCCGCTTGTAGTCGGCGCCGCCATGGCGGTCATCCATTGCCTCGATCTCCCCGACCGCGTCCGTCAGGCCCTGCGCCACCGCCTCGGCGGCCTCGCCGGCGCGCCGGCCGGCCAGCAGCCGTTCCAGCAGCCCCACATCCTGGGGGCGGGAGCCAAGCGCGCCCACGACGATGCGCGCCCGTTCGATGGTGACGCCATCCGCCGCCATGGTCCAGGCCACCGCGGCGTTCACCGCGGGGCGTTCGCCATGGCGGAACCGGCGATACGCCACCGGCCCGCGCGGCACCGGTACGGTGATGTGGGTCATGATCTCAGCCGGCTCCCGCGCCGTCTCGAACTCGCCCAGAATGAAGGCGTCGGCCGCCACCTCGCGTTCGCCATCCGGCCCAACCAGCCGCAGCCGCGCGCCCAGCGCCGCCAGCAGCGTGGGCGGGTCGGCATGCGGTTCGGCGAAGCAGAGGTTGCCGCCCAGCGTCCCGGCGCTGCGCACCCGCACGTTGGCCACATTGGCGCAAAGCGCGGCCAAGGCCGGCAGGTGCCGCCGAACGATGACGTCCTGCTCGACCTGCCGGTGCGTCGCCAGGGCGCCGATGACGACGCTGGCATCCTCCGCCCAGGCGATGCGGTCGAGGCCGGCGATGCGCTTCAGGTCCACCAGCAGTTCGGGCCGCAGCAGGCGCAGCTTCATCGCCATCAGCAACTCGGTGCCGCCGGCGTGGAAATGGCTGTCCTCGGTAGCGGCGGCAAGGCGGATGGCCTCGGCCAGCTCGGTCGGGCGGGCCAACTGGAAGGGTGCCGGCAGCATCAGGCCATCACCCCGAGCAGCGCCTTGAGCCGTTGTTCGAACTCCTCGAAGTTCCGCTCCGCCTTCCGTTTGATGATGGCCAGGCCCAGCGTGGCCAGCCGGCCCTGCACATCCACCACGGCAGCCACCTCCAGCACCGAGCCGACGTCCGCCGGCACCAGCGTCACCACCAGGGTCACCGCAAGGGTGGTGCCGGTGATCCGGTCCCGGCCGCTGGCCCGGGTGCGGACCAGGCTGGGCTCGCAGACCTCCTCCACCACGATCTCGGCCGGCACCTCCATCCTGAACGGGCCGATCTTCTGCTTCACAACCGCGGTGTAGCGCGCCAGCCGCTCGACCTCCTCGACCTCCTCGCAGCCGGGAATGCATTGCGAGACCTGCGCGACGTCGGTCAGCACCGCCCAGAGCGCGGCGGGCGGCAGGGCGACTTCCAGGGACATGGCGAATTCCATGGCTCAGCTCCGTGCCCGCAGCGCGCGCCAGACCTTTTCAGGCGTCAGCGGCAGGTCGTTCACGCGCACGCCGTAGCGGGCGAACAGGGCGTTGGCGATGGCCGGGGCGATCGGCAGGATCGCGCCCTCGCCCATGCCCTTCGCGCCGCCCGGCCCCGGCCCGTCATGGTGTTCCACCAGGATGGTGTGGAAGTCGTCCGGCACGTCGTCCAGCGTCGGGATGTTGTAGTCGACCGGCGAGGCGTTGACCGGCTGGCCATCCTCGAACTCCAGCGCCTCGAACAGCGTGTGGCCGAGCCCCTGGACGGAGGCGCCCTCGTCCTGCCCCTCGGCCGACACGCGATTGATGACGCGCCCAACATCCGCCGCGCTGGCGTAGCGCCGCAATCGGATGGCGCCGGTGTCCTCGTCGACGTCGATCTCGGCCATGCCGGCGGCGGTTTCCCAGAACAGTGGCGCCTCCCGCAGCGCGCCGCCGCGAGAGCGCGGGTTCAGCGCGCCGCGGCCGATCACCTCGCCGGAATCGACGCCATAGGCCAGGTGGAACACCTCGTGGAAGCTGCGGAACCCCTGCGGCGTGGCAATGCCGCCCGGCACCAGCGCAAGCGCCGTTCGGTCCTGCGCCAGCGCCTCGGCCGCCAGGTCCAGCATCTGCGTCGCCGCATCCAGCGCCGCCGCCTCCACCGAGGCGCCGACGATGACGGTGGAGCGGCTGGCACCGGTGCCCCAGTCGAAGGGCGCCGTGCCGGTGTCGGTCGGCAGTACCGTCACGCTGCCAAAAGGCTGGTTCAGGGTCTCGGCGGCAATCCGCGCCATGGTGGCGTGCACGCCCTGGCCGATCTCCACGCTGGCCATGGCCACCAGCACCGAGCCATCGATCTTCAGCCGTACGAGGGCATTGCCGATGGCGACGATGCCTGGGTCCGAGGCGGCCAGCGCCAGGCCGCGGGCATCCGGCCCCGTGGCGGCCGAAGCCGCGCCCATCGCCTGGCGCACCAGGCCCATCAACTCGCCCATGTCCATGTCCAGCGGGCGCAGGTCGGGCCGGATGCGCTGGCCACGCGCCGCCAGGTTGCGCAGCCGGAACTCCACCGGCGAAAGGCCGATGGCGGCCGCCACGTTGTCCATGTGGCATTCCGCCGCCCAGACCGCCTGCGGCCCGCCGATGGACCGGAAGGCCGCGCCCGGCACGGTGTTGGTGTACACTGCCCGCGCTTCCAGCCGCAGGTTCGGGATCACGTAGGGGCCGATGATCCGGTTGGCCGCCTTGGTCGCAACCGCCGAGCCGGTATCCGCATAGGCGCCGCCGTCCAGCACGATGTCGGCGCTCTTGGCCAGGATGAGGCCTTCCCGGTCCACCGCGGTGCGTATGGTGATCCGTGCGCCCAGGCGTCGGCAGGTCAGCATGGAATCGGACAGCGACTGCGCGATCCGTACCGGCCGCCGCACCTTCCAGGAGGCGGCCGCGACCAGCGGCTCGATCTTCACAGAGGCCTTGCCGCCAAAGCCGCCTCCAACATACGGCACCACGATCCGCACCTTGGCCAGCGGCAGCCCGAACAGGCGCGAGACCACCTTCTGCACCCCTGCCGGCGACTGCGCGCCGGACCAGATGGTCAGCCCGTCCTCGCGGAAATCGGCAATGGCCGTGTGCGGCTCCAACGCATAGTGGAACACCGGCGGGAAGGAGAAGTGGTCTTCATGCACATGCGCCGCCGCGGCCTCGGCGGCGGCCACATCGCCGACTTCGCTGAGGAAGCGGTGAAAGACGTTGGTGCCGTCGATGGGCCGCGCCCCGCCGCGGAAGTAGAAATCCTCCAGCGGCGAATGGCTTTCGTGCACCAGGGCCGCACCGGGGGCCAGCGCGGCCTTGCTGTCCGGCACCCGGGGCAGCGCCGCGTAGTCCACTTCGACCAGTTCGGCGGCGTTCTCGGCCGCCTCGGCGGAGTCGGCGATGACGACGGCAATCGGCTCGCCCACATAGCGCACCTTGTCGAGCGCCAGGATCGGGCGGTCCTTCAGCACCAGGCCCCAGCAGCCAAGGCTGGCGACATCCGCGCCGCAGAGCACATCGACCACACCCGGGGCGGCACGGGCGGCGCCGACGTCCAGCGCGCGGATGCGGGCATGCACCGCGGTGGAGCGAACCACATGCCCGTGCAGCATGCCGGGGATATCGAGGTCCGTCGCGTAGACGGCCCGGCCGGTCACCTTGTCGATGCTGTCCGGGCGCGCCTCGGACAGCGAGTCAAAGCGGATCATCGGATCGGTCCTCCTCGGTCACCTTGCCTCGGCGCAATTGGACCGTAGGCGGATTTCCCCGAATGGACCAGGAAAAACACTCGTGCACGAGCATTTATTTTCGGCTGGCGCGTCGCCGCTGGCGCTGCGTCGGTGCGGCCCGCCTGGTCGCGGCCGGCTGGCGATGCGACGAAGCCGGGCGGCTCCGGCCGATCCGACGCAGCACGCCGGGCGGCAGACCGCTAGCCGGCGAAACCGACGAACACGGTGGCTTCCTCGACCGACCGGCGGTCCGAGACGACCGCGTTCGCCGGAAAGCCGTCATCCGGCCAGCCCAGCGCGATGCTCTTCATGATCACCTGGTCGTCGGCGATCCCGGCATGCTCGCGCACCACCGGCGACTGCATGATGCCCTGGCTGTTGATGACCGTGCCCAGCCCGCGGGACCAGGCGGCGTTCACCAGCGCGTTGGTCACCGCGCCGCAGTCGAACGGCGTGTCGTCGCTGCCATCCAGCACGCGGTCATAGGTCACGATAACGCAGACCGGCGCATCGAACTGGCGAAAGCCACGCAGCACCCAATCCTGGCGCCGGTCCTTGTCGTCGCGGGCGATGCCCATCGCGGTGAACAACTGCTTGGCGACGCCAACCTGCCGGTCGCGGTGCTGCCCGGCGAAGCCCTGGCCGGTGCGGAACTCGCGGGATTGCGGCACACCCGCCACCATCCGCTCGGTATTGCCGGCGCGGATGCGGTCCAGCGGCTCGCCGGTGATGACGTAGAAGTTCCAGGGCTGGCTGTTCATCGAAGACGGCGCCCGCATCGCCAGGCCGATGATTTCCTCGATCAGCGCCTTGGGCACCGGGTCGGGCCGATAGCCGCGGATGCTGCGGCGGCCGAGGATGACGTCATCGAATTGCATGGGACAGGAAGCCTTGATCAACGCTGGGATCGTCGAAGTCTCCACGGTTTCGCCGAGGTTGGGCAAGCTTGTTGCCTGGCTGGCGAGCGCAGCCGGGGCGAGCCGGTCGTGCCGCCCGCCGGCGGCCAGCGGCATTGCCCAGCGGCGTCAGTCGGAGCGGATGCCGGCGGCGGGAATCAGCGGCGCGTAGCGCTGCC
The DNA here is from genome assembly GCA_903843125.1 of uncultured Rhodospirillales bacterium. Classification (GTDB taxonomy): domain Bacteria; phylum Pseudomonadota; class Alphaproteobacteria; order Acetobacterales; family Acetobacteraceae; genus CAIMOR01. The sequence continues at coordinate 7,190 of CAIMOR010000382.1, read as the reverse complement.
GCTCGGCTTGGATATAGCTGGCGAAGGCCGCGGCCGTGCTGCCCACCGGCTCGCCGCCCTGGGTGGCCACCACGTCGCGCACCGCTGGGCTCCGCATCGCCGCCATGATCGCCTGGCTCAGCCGGGCCGCCACTTCCGGCGGCAGGCCGCGGGGCGCCACCAGGCCATACCAGGCGACGCTCTCGTACCCGGCCAGGCCGGCTTCCGCCAGGGTGGGCAGCGTCGGCGCCCAAGGCAGCCGCTGCGCCGAGGTCACCGCCACGGCCCGCACCTCGCCATTGCGCAGCTGGTCCAGCGTCGGCTGGGTGATGATCATGTCCACCGTGCCCGCCATCACGTCCAGCAGCGCCGGCGCGCCGCCGCGATAGGGCACGTGGTTCAGCCGCAGTCCGGCCAGGCTGGCGAACAACGCGCCCGCCAGGTGCTGCGAGGAGCCGTTGCCGCCCGAGGCGTAGGTCAGCATCCGCTGCCGCCCCAGCCGGATCAGGCCGCCGATGTCCTGCACCGGCAGGCCCGGCGCCACCAGCACGGTCTGCGGGTAGCGCGCCAGCAGGCTCAGCGGAGCCAGGTCGCGGTCGGTATCGTAGGACAGGTTGCGGTAGAGCAGCGGGTTCACCGCATGGCCGATGGCGACCAGCCCGATGGTCAGCCCATCCGGCGGCGCTTGCGCCACCAGGCCAGCGGCGATGGTACCGTTGGCGCCGGCGCGGTTGTCCGCCACCACCGGCTGGCCGAAGGCGGCGGTCAGTTCCCGCCCCACCGCGCGCGCCAGCAGGTCGGATGAACCGCCGGGCGGGAAGGAGACGATGATGCGCAGCGGCCGGTCCGGCCAGCCCTGGGCGCTGGCCCGGCGCACGGCCAAAGGTGCAGCCAGGGGCGCCGCCAGCAGCCCGGCCGCCAGCGCCCGACGGGTCAGCGGCATCAGTTCAGGACGTAGCCGGAGGGCGTGCCCATGATGGTGGTGCGCTCCAGGTGGCGGGCGAAGCCATCCTCGTAGTCGCCCAGGGCCACGTGGCAGGTGCTACGATTGTCCCACATCAGCACGTCGCCCGGCTGCCAGGCGTGGCGGTAGCAGAATTGCGGCCGGAAGCAGTGGCGGCACAGGAAGTCGATGATCGGCTGGCTCTCCGCCTCGGTCATGCCGGCGAAGCACTTCACCTTCTCGCCGATATACAGCGCCTTCCGCCCGGTCTCCGGATGCACCCGCACCACCGGCTGGGCGATCGGCGGGTTCAGCCGGCGGCTCTCCTCGGCGCGGTCGGCGCTGAGGTCGACGATCTTGCGGGTGCCGGTGTGGATGCCGTCCAGTCCCGCGACGATCCGCTTCATGCCATCCGAAAGTTGTTCGTAGGCCAGGGTCATGTTGGCGAACATGGTGTCGCCGCCGACCGGTGGCACCGCGATGGCGCGCAGCACGGAGGCCATGGCCGGCACCAGCGTGAAGGACAGGTCGGAATGCCAGAGCTGGCCGGTATACTTGCCATCGCCCGGCTTGCCGTCCGGCTTCGGCGCGTTGGTCACCATCAGCAGTTCGGGGTACTCGGGGTGGCGGTCGCGCGGCAGGTTGTCGTGCCGGTCCAATTCGCCGAAGCGACGGCTGAAGGCGATATGCCCCTCCCGCGTCAGCGCCTGCTGGTTGCGGAACAGCAGCACCCCGCCATGGCTGAGGAAAGCGTCGTGGATGGCGGCGAACGCCGCATTGCCCAGTGGCTGCGACAGGTCGGTGCCGACCACCTCGGCTCCGAGCGCGTGGGACAGCTTGCGCAGAGTGACGGACATGCGGTGTTGCCTCCGATTTTGCGCGATCGTGGGGCCGTCGGCAGCACCTCGCAAGGGCCTTTCCGGGGCCAAGCCCAGGCCGGAGCCCGGGGGGCCTCAGGCAGATGGGACCGCCGTGGCGGCGCTGGAGGCCAGCCATCCCCCCGGGGCCGCGGCATGCTGTGCCACGCGGCGCGGCCCTGGTTGCGTCGCCGCCGCGGCTGGGCCACGCAGGCGCCGATACCGTCGCGCGCCATCGCATCGCAGCGCCGCGCCCGGCGTTGGCGCCTGGCCTACCCCAAAGGAGCCGACATGCGCCGTGAACGCGCCCTCGACGCGTTGAACTTCTTCCTGGCCGATGTGCGCGATGGGCTCGGACCCTACCTGGCGGTCTACCTGCTGGCGGTGCATCACTGGGACCAGGCCAGCACTGGCCTGGTGCTCTCCATCGCCGGCATCGCCGGGCTGCTGGCGCAGACCCCGGCCGGGGCGCTGGTGGACGGGCTGCGCACCAGGCGCGGGCTGGTGGCGGCAGCGGCCGTGGTGGTCGCCGGGGTTTGCCTGGCCATTCCGCTCTGGCCCGGCTTCTGGCCCGTCGCCGCGGCGCAGCTGGCCAGTGGCGCCGCCTCGGCTGTGTTTCCGCCGGCCATCGCCGCCATCACGCTGGGGTTGTGCGGCCGCGCCGCCTTCACCCGGCGCACCGGCCGCAACGAGGCCTGGAACCACGGCGGCAACGCCTTCGCCGCGGCGGCGGCCGGCGGACTTTCGCTGTGGTACGGACCGCTCGCGGTGTTCGCGCTGCTGGCGACCATGGCGCTGGGCAGCCTGATCTCGGTGCTGTGCATCCCGGCCAGCGCCATCGACAACGACCTGGCCCGCGGGCGGGAAGGCGGCGGTTCGGGCACCGAGCAGCCCTCGGCCTGGGCGACACTGTCGGGCAACCGCGCGCTGCTGATCTTTGCCGGCTGCGTCGCGCTGTTCCACTTCGCCAATGCCGCCATGCTGCCCTTGGTTGGCCAGAAGCTGGCGCAGCAGGACCTCAACCGCGGCACCGCCATGCTGTCCATGTGCATCGTCGGCGCCCAGCTGGTGATGGTGCCCATGGCCATGCTGGTCGGCGCGCGGGCCGATGCCTGGGGCCGCAAGCCGCTGTTCCTGGCCGGCTTCGCCGTGCTGGCGCTGCGTGGCGCGCTGTACACCACGTCCGACGACCCCTGGTGGCTGCTGGCGGTGCAGACCATGGATGGCGTCGGCGCCGGGCTCTATGGCGCGCTGTTCCCACTCGTCGTCGCCGACCTGACGCGTGGCAGCGGGCACTTCAACGTCAGCCTGGGGGCCGTCGCCACGGCGCAGGGCATCGGCGCCTCGGTCAGCAATGCGGCGGCGGGGTTCGTCGTGGTGCATGCCGGCTACGATGCCGCCTTCCTGGCGCTGGGCGCGCTGGCGGCGCTGGGCGGGGTGGTGTTCTGGTGGTTGATGCCGGAGACCGCGACCGGCAAGGCCGGCGCCGCGCCCGTGCCCGTGGCGGCCGGCTGATGCTGGCCTCCCTCGTCAGTTCTCCCTGGCCGACCTGGGCCATTGCGGCCGCGGCCACCGCCGGCGTCATCCTGCGGCCCTTCGCCTGGCCGGAATACATCTGGGCGACCATCGGGGCGCTGCTGCTGGTGCTGCTGGGCCTGCTGCCGCCGACCGCGGCGCTGGCCGGCGTCGCCCGGGGCACCGACGTGTACCTGTTCCTGCTCGGCATGATGCTGCTGGCCGAGCTGGCGCGGCAGCAGGGGCTGTTCGAATGGCTGGCCGCCCACGCGGCACGCCACGCCCGCGGTTCGGCAACCCGGCTGTTCACGCTGGTGTTCGGCGTCGGCACGCTGGTGACGGTGTTCCTCTCCAACGACGCCACGGCCGTGGTGCTGACCCCGGCGGTGGCGGCGGTGGCCCGGGCCGTGAAGGCCGAGCAGCCGCTGCCCTACCTGCTGGCCTGCGCCTTCGTCGCCAATGCCGCCAGCTTCGTGCTGCCCATCTCCAACCCCGCCAACCTGGTGATCTACGGCAGCCAGATGCCGCCGCTGCTGACCTGGCTGCCGCGCTACGCGCTGCCGTCGCTGGTGGCGATCCTGGCAACCTATGCGGCGCTGCGCTTCACCCAGCGTGTGGCACTGCGCCAGGCGGTGACGACGGCGATCCCGCTGCCCCGGCTTTCGGGCGGCGGCCGGCTGGCAGCCGGCGGCATCGCGGGGACGGCCATCGTGCTGCTGGCGGCCTCGGGCTTCGATCTTCCGCTGGGCCTGCCGACCTTCCTGGCCGGCCTGGCCGCAGCCGCCCTGGTGCTGCGGGGCTCTGCCAGCGCGGCGCTGGCCGTGGCGCGCGGCATCGCCTGGGGCGTGTTGCCGCTGGTTGCCGGATTGTTCGTGCTGGTGGCGGCGCTGGACCGCACCGGGCTGACCGAAGCGCTCGCCGGACTGCTGCAGGCGCTGGTGCGACACTCCACGACGCTGTCCGCCGGGACTGCCGGTGGGGTGCTCGCGTTGGGCACCAACCTGGTCAACAACCTGCCGGCCGGACTGGTCGCCGGCCGCGTGGTTGAGGTGGCCCAGGTGCCGGAGCCGGTGCGCGCCGCCGTGCTGATCGGCGTCGACATCGGCCCCAACCTTTCGGTCACCGGCTCGCTGGCCACGATCCTGTGGCTGCTGGCGCTGCGGCGGGAAGGCGTGGTGGTGACGGCCTGGGCCTTCCTGCGGCTGGGCGCGGTGGTGATGCCGCCGGCCCTGCTGCTGGCCCTGGCCGCGGTGGCACTGGCGGCCTGACCGGCGGCGACTGCGTGCTGCCGCGTGAAGGCTGGGGCTGCAAATCCGCCGCGCTGGCCTATCCTGGCTCCCTTCCCGCGACCTGGTCAGGATCTCCGATGCCCCCCCAGCGCTTCCTGCGCCGCGCCTTCCTCGCCTCTGCCGGCGCCACTGCCGCCGCCCGGGCATGGGCGCAACCGGCCTTTCCGACGCACCCGGTGCGGGTGCTGGTGCCCTTCGCCCCCGGCGGCGGGGTGGATGTGGTCGGCCGCATCATGGCGACGGCGCTGGAGCAGGCGCTCGGCCAGCCCTTCGTGGTGGAGAACCGCCCCGGCGGCGGCGGCCTGCTGGCGCTGCGACAGCTCGCGGCCAGCCCGGCCGACGGCTATGTCCTGGCCATCGGCGCGCCCGGCCCGCTGACCATCGCGCCAACGCTGTTCGCCAGCCAGGGCGAGCCCTTCGACCCGCTCACGGCGCTGGAGCCGGTGCAGTTCTTCGCCCGGACGCCCGGCATCCTGATCGCCCGGCCCGACTTGCCGGCGGCCGACTTCGCCGGGCTGCTGACCCTCTCGCGCCAGGCCATGGCCGCTGGGCGGCCGCTGACCATGGCCTCGGCCGGCACCGGCAGCGTGCTGCACCTGATCGGCGAATACCTGCAGGACCTGCTGGGCGTGCGCTGGCTCCATGTGCCCTATCGCGGCAGCGGACCGGCCTTCGTCGACCTGGCCAGCGGCACGGTGGACCTGATGGTGGACGTGGTGCCCACCGCCGCGCCGCTGGTGCAGGGCGGCCGCGCCCGTGCCTATGCCGTGACCATGCCGGCCCGCGCCGCGCAGTTGCCGGAGGTGCCGACCATGGCGGAACTGGGCCACGGCGCGCTGGACATGGGCAGCTGGATGGCACTGCTGGCGCCCGCCGGCACGCCCGGCGCCGTCGTGCAGCGGCTGAACGCCGCGCTGAACGCCGCACTGGCCCAGCCGGCACTGCGTGCCCGCCTGCTGGCCAGCGGCTCCGAGCCGGGCGGTGGCAGCCCGGCCGACCTGCGCGAGCGCCTGGCGCGGGAGGCCGCGCTCTGGGCCGGCATCATCCGCGCCAAGGGTATCAAGGCCGACTAGCCATCTCCGCCGGAGGGGTCAGTCAGCCGCCGGCGGCCGGCCGGGCCAGCCCGAGATGGTCGCGCAGCGTCGGGCCGCCATACTCGGTTCGGAACAGGCCGCGGCGCTGCAGTTCCGGGATCACGTGCCGGGTGAAGCTCTCCAGCCCGCCCGGCAGGTACGGGATCTGCAGCATGAAGCCGTCACAGGCGCCGGCCTCGAACCATTCCTGCATGCTGTCGGCGATATGCACCCCGGTGCCGGTGAAGGGCGCCGTCATCCGTCCCGCGCCGTAGCGCTGGCCCAGCTTGCTCAGCGGCATGCCGGTCTTCTGCGTCATTTCCGCCACCTCCTTGTAGTGGCCCTGCACGCCCGGCACCTCGGACTGCGGCGGCAGCACCTCGTCCTGCGGCAGCAGCGAGAGGTCGATGTCGAGGTGGTAGGCCAGGGTGGAAAGCCCGGCCAACGGATGCGACAATTCCTCCAGCAGCGCCTTCTCGGCATCGGCCTCGGCCTGGCTGGCCGCCGCGACGGGCAGGATGCCCGGCAGCACCCGGATCGCGTCCGGGTCGCGGCCGAACTTCGCGGCGCGGGCGCGCAGGTCCGCGCGGAATTCCAGCGCCGCCTCGATCGAGGGCGGGGTGACGAAGATCACCTCCGACCAGCGCGCGGCGAAGTCCCGCCCACGATCCGATGCCCCGGCCTGGATGAACACCGGCCGGCCCTGTGGCGGGCGGGAGACGTTGAGCGGACCCTGCACGTTGAACCAGCGGCCCTGGTGGTTGATGGGGTGGACCTTGTCGGGGTCGGCGAACAGCGGCGTTGCCTTGTCGCGCACCAGCGCGCCATCCTGCCAGCTGTCCCACAGCTTGCAGACCACCTCCATGAACTCGTCGGCGCGGGCGTAGCGCTCGCCACGGTCGGCATGGGCGGCGCGGCTGTAGTTGCGCGCCTCGGCCTCCTGGAAGGACGTCACGATGTTCCACGCCGCGCGGCCGCCGCTCAGGTGGTCCAGCGTCGCCAGGGCGCGGGCCACGGCATAGGGTTCGGCATAGGTGGTGGAGATGGTGCAGCCGAGGCCGAGGTGCCTGGTGGTGGCGGCGACCGCGCTCAGCACCACCATCGGGTCCAACCGCAACGCACCAAGGCCGCCGTAGCGCAGCTGGCTCTCGATGGAGCCACCCAGCCGGTCGGGCACCGCCAGCACGTCGGCGATGAAGAGCATGTCGTAGCAGCCGGCCTCCAGCATCCGGCCGAGCCGGGCGTAGTAGCCGGCGCTGAGGAAATCGCCATCCGCCGCCGGATGGCGCCAGCCACCATGCCCGCCCGAGACCGGCCCGGCGCAGGAGAACACCGCCAGGTTGAGCTGCTTGGCCATGGCTCAGGCCGCCTGCAGCAACTCGACGCGGGACGCGTGCGGCGTGCTGCGCGCCAGCGTGTTCCAGATCGGGCAGACCTTGACGAAGGCGTCCAGCAGCGCCTGCCCGGCGGCCAGGTCCACGCCGGCCACGCGCAGCACGGCCAGCAGTTCGCTCATGCGCGTGCGGTCCGCGGG
>CAIMOR010000381.1 GCA_903843125.1 uncultured Rhodospirillales bacterium | reverse complement strand
GCCTGGATCGCGCGGATGCGGTCCGGCATGAAGGCGGCGATGACGGCCGGCACCGCGAAGGTGGCGCGCAGGCCGTAGCGCTTCAGTGTCGCCAGCAGCAGGTCCAGCCCCTCGTTCAGGCCGAAATAGGACCAGCTGTTCTTCAGGTCCGCCGGGGTGATGCCGGCGGGGCTGCTGGCCTGCGAGAGGTCCACCGTGAGGCTGACGCAGCACTGCGCGCCACCAGGCCAGCGCAGCGCGCCATCGGCCAGGCTGGTGGTGTCGGAGATGGTGTAGTTCTGTTTCCACGGCATGGCGGTGTCTCCTTACCGGCTGGCGCGCTGGGAGGGCCGCGTCGCCAGCACGTGGCGGGCGACATCGGCGCTGGTCGGCATCCAGACGCCGGGCATGGCCTGCATGCGGTGCACCAGGCGCTCCAGCATGTCGATCCGCTGCGCCCTGCCGCTGACGAAGGGGTGCAGGCAGACGTTCAGATAGCCGCCGACCCGGTACTGCTGCAGGAAGCCCTGCCACCAGATCTCCTCCACCCGGTCGGTGTCGCTGAAGCGGTTGGCCAGCAGCTCGCTGCCCTGCCAGTTGGCGGAATAGAACATCGCGTCGTCGATGGCGTAGTGGAAGGGCAGGTTCAGCACGCAGTTGCCGGCGCCGTCATGCAGGTAATGCGGCCCATGCGCGGCCGAGCCATGCGAGTTGTACAGGTAGCCTTCCCGCACCAGCAGCCGGTTGGAGTGCCGGCTGCGGCTGCCCAGCGCGCGCAGGCCCAGCGTTTCCTTGAAGGCGGCGACCGTCTTCATGAAGTGGTCGTCCTCCATGGCCGGGTCCTTCGGCACATGGTGCTCCCACATGTGGTCGGCTATCTCGTGGCCCTGGGCCAGCACGTTGCGCAGCGCCTCAGGGTACAGTTCGCAGATGCGGCCCACGGTGAAGATGGTCGCCTTGACGCCGAGTCGGCTGAACAGCTCCACCGCGCGCCAGATGCCGACGCGGCCGCCGAACTCGCCCTTGGCCAACTGCATCGGCGGTTCGTGCTTCAGCCGGCGCAGCAGCATGGCGTCGAAGTCCAGCGTGAAGTTCACCGCGATGCGGACGCCTTCCGGCCAGGCCAGGTCAGGGATCGGCTCGTAATGCGCGTCCACGTCGCGCGCGGCGGCGACAAGCGTGGCAACTTCGGCATCCAGCGCTGCGGCATCCATGGCCGGTCTCCCCAGTTCGTCCTGCGATGATGCCGCAACCGGGAGGCGCCGCAACCCCTGGACGGCCGTTCACCGCCGGGGCAATGCTGCAGTGCATTCAAGCCCGAGAGCCGCCGCATGGACCACCCGCTGCCCGCCGACCTGCCCGCCGGCTTCGTTCGCGCCATCCACGGCGGCCCCTACGCCACCACGCTCGGGCCGTTCTGGTCGCACCGGGCGGAGGCCTATACCGCGCTCGCCATCCGCATCGAGCACCGCCACATCAACAGCATGGGCGCCGCGCACGGCGGCATGGTCGCGACCCTGGCGGACCTCGGCCTGGTCCATGCAGTTTCCGTGGCGCGGGAGAAGGCCGGGCTGGAGCGCGCCAGGCTGGCGACCGTCAGCATGACCGTGGACTACCTCGGCCCGCCCATGGAAGGCTGCTGGCTGGAGATGCAGGCCAAGGTGACGCGCATGGGCCGCAATCTCTGCTTCACCGAAGGGGCGATGTACGCCGACGGCAAGCATGTGGCCCGGGCCAACGCGGTCTTCGCCATGCAGGCGCCGCGAGCCTAGGCTATGTCGGACACCCGCGCAAGCGCTGGTCAGAGCCGGGGCTCTCGTTCGAGGGGCTGACCCACGCCGCCACCATGCCGCCGGCGGCGATCGGGCTCCGGCGGCCGGCCACCGCAAGCCGGTGTTAACCGCCGCGCCGGATACTGCGGCCCCGCCCCAGGCGGCGCCCCAGCAGCGACGGTCCGGCATGCCAGCCCACAGCACCCCAGCGATCCGGAACTTCTTGCCGCGGCCACGGCCCGCGGTGGTGATGACGGTGGACGACGTCTTCCCCGGCAAGCGCAACGCGCCGTTCGAAGCGGGCGGTGAACGGGAAAACGGCGCGCTCGGCCGGCTGCTCTGGCTGCTGACGCGCCACCCCGCGCTGCGCCTCACCCTGTTCGTGACACCGGATTGGCGCGAGGTCTCGCCGGTGCCGAGCAGCCCGCTCCGCCACCTCCCCTGGCTGCGGGACCGCTGCTACCTGGCGCCGATCCTACGCAAGGGCAGCATGGACCTCAGGCGCCATCCCGATTTCGTCGCCTTCCTGAACGCCTTGCCACGCACCGAGATCGGCCTGCACGGGCTGCACCACATCCACCCGGGCAGGCGGATCGCGGTTGAGTTCCAGCAGCAGGATGTCGCCACCTGCACCGCCATGATGCGCGAGGCCATCGGCATCTTCGACGCCGCGGGGCTGCGCTTCTCGCGCGGGCTGCAACCGCCGGGCTGGAACCTGCCGCCGGCGTTGCGGGCCGCCTGCGCCGCCCTGGGGGTGGAATGGGTCACGTCGGGCCGCGACCTGCGCACGCCGGTGCATGGCGACGCCATGACCGCCGAGGGCTTTGGCCTGCAGGGCAGCAGCCTGGTCTTCCCCCAGCGGACGCCGGAGGGCCTGCTGCACTTCCCGACGAACTTCCAGGCAACATCCCCGGCCGAGCGCGCCTTCGAGATCCTGGACGCCGGCGGCATCCTCTCGGTCAAGGCGCACATCACCAAGCGCGTACCGGGGCATACCCACTTCGATGGCGTGGACCGGCTGTACATGAACTACCTGGACCGGCTGTTCCACGACATAGAAGACCGCTACGGCGACGACGTCGCCTGGACCACCATGGGCGAGATCGCCGCGGGGCTGCGGGGCAGCGAGGGCTTTGCGACGCCGCGGGAGCCCGTGGCGCCGGCGGTGGCAGCGCCATCGGTGGAAATACCAGCGACAGCGCTGCCGGAACCGCGCCGCGCCGCCGCGGCGTGATCACTCATCCGGGCCGGTGCGAGTGCCGACCCGCACGCATTCATTCCGTCGCAGCCGCAACGCCTACCCTGCGCTCGGTGTCAGACCTCGCGGCGCCGCTTGGCGTAGACCGCGTTCGCCAGCGCCCGCAGCGCCTGCGGCACATGCTCTCCGGTGGCGCCCGAGATCAGCATCACCGGCCCGCCGCAGGCGCGCTCCAGGGCCTTCACCCGGCTGGCCTTGCCCTGGGGCGTCATCGAATCCAGCTTGTTCAGTGCCACGATCTCCGGCTTGTCCACCAGGCCGCCGCCATAGCCTTCCAACTCCGCCCGCACCGTGTGGTAGGCGCCTGCGGGGTCGGCCTGGGTGCCGTCGATCAGGTGCAGCAGCACGGCGCAGCGTTCGATATGGCCGAGGAAGCGGTCGCCCAGCCCGGCGCCTTCATGCGCTCCCTCGATCAGGCCGGGGATGTCGGCCAGCACGAACTCCTCGGTGGCATTCAACCGCACCACGCCCAGTTGCGGGTGCAGCGTGGTGAAGGGGTAGTCGGCGATCTTCGGCCTGGCTGCGCTGGCCGCCGCCAGGAAGGTGGACTTGCCCGCATTCGGCAGCCCGACCAGGCCGGCATCGGCGATCAGCTTCAACCGCAGCCAGAGCCACTTCTCCTCCCCGGGATAGCCCGGGTCGGCGCGGCGCGGGGAGCGGTTGGTGCTGGTCTTGAAATGCGCGTTGCCGTGGCCGCCATCGCCGCCGCCGGCGATGACCACGCGCTTGCCGACCGCATCCAGGTCCGCCAGCAGCGTTTCCTTGTCCTCGGCGAATACCTGCGTGCCCGCGGGCACCTTCAGCACCACGTCGTCGCTGCCGGCGCCGCTGCGGTCCTGCCCCGCGCCGTTGCCGCCCTTGCGGGCCTTGAAGTGCTGGGCATAGCGGTAGTCGATCAGCGTGTTCAGGCCGTCGACGGCCTCGACAACGATGTCGCCGCCCTTGCCGCCATTGCCCCCGTCAGGGCCGCCATATTCGATGAAGCGTTCGCGGCGGAAGGCGATGACGCCGTCACCGCCGTCGCCGGCCTTCACCCAGACCTTGGCCTCGTCGAGGAACTTCATGGGAGTGGGACCCTAAAAACGCGAACGGGGGCCGCAAGGCCCCCGCTGAACCGCACCAAGATGGCGCAGCCTATTCGGCGGCTTCGGCCATTGCCGGCACCACGGAGACGTGGACCCGGCCCTCGGCCTTGCGCTGGAACTTCACCACGCCATCGGCCATGGCGTGCAGCGAATGGGTGCGGCCGACGCTGACATTGGCGCCCGCCATCATCTTCGTGCCGCGCTGGGTGACGATGATGTTGCCCGCGCGAACCACCTGGCCGCCGAACAGCTTCACGCCCAGGCGCTTGCCGGCGCTGTCGCGCCCGTTGCGGGACGAACCGCCTGCCTTCTTATGTGCCATGTCTCAGCTCCTCTCAGGCCGCCGCGATTTCGGCGATGCGCAGCACGGTCATGTGCTGGCGGTGGCCCTGCTTGCGCCGGCTGTTCTTGCGGCGGCGCTTCTTCAGGATGATCACCTTGTCGCCGCGGGTCTGCTCCAGCACCGTGGCGGTGACGCGGGCGCCCGCCACCATGGGCGCGCCGAGCGTCAGGTTGCCGTCCATGCCAAGCGCCAGCACCTCGTTGAAGGTGACGGTGCCGCCGGCTTCGGCTTCCAGCTTCTCCACCGTCACCACGGCGTTCGGGGTTACCCGGTACTGCTTTCCGCCGGTGCGGATCACTGCGAAGGTCATCGTGCGGTCCCGACTGGTCACGCCAGAGTTAGGTGCCAAGGTACTCGCCGGGACGACAGCCGCCCCGGGCAAGGTATTCGAACGGCCGTAAACGACCGCCGGCCGCGCTGGGCGAGGCCGGGAAGCGCGGCTTATACAGAGGGGCGGGCAGGCGAGTCAACGGCAGGACGCAACCGAGTGCGCCATTTGCCGGCATCCGGCGGTTGCGCGGCGCGCGGCGCACCCCTATACCGCGCCCCGACCCCGCCGCGGAGAGGTGGCAGAGTGGTCGATCGCGTCGGTCTCGAAAACCGAAGTCGGTGCAAGCCGACCGTGGGTTCGAATCCCACCCTCTCCGCCATATTCCCCCTCGCTGAACCGCGCCAACCATCGCAAGTGCACACGTTTTCAACGCGTTAGGCACTTAAACCTGTCGCCATCCATCGCCTTTGCGCGCCGGCAGCCGGTTTTTCCTTGGGGGTATCGCATGGGGTAAGATACGCTGCCCCCGGCAACGACCTGGCGGAAGTGCAGCGTAGGCCGGCGTTTCGGCCCCAGTTGCCCGCCAACCCCTGGGGTAGAGGCAATGGGCAGTCTCACGGCGACGGCTATCAGGGCCGCCAAGCATCCCGGCACTGGCACCCGGCCGACGCGGATCGGGGATGGCGATGGCCTCTATCTCCAGGTCACCCCTGCTGGGGGTAAGTCCTGGCTATTCAGGTACACCCTTGGGGGTAAGGCCCGCGAAATGGGCCTGGGCAGCATCGCGCTGACCGACAAGGACGAGCAGGCCGGCTGCATCAGCCTTGCCAGGGCACGGGACCTGGCACGCGCGGCAAAGGCAAAGCTGCGCGAGGGGGTGGACCCCATCAACGCCCGCCAGCAGGCCCAGCGCGAGGCCTCTGCGGCAGCGAAGGCGGCCGAGGCGCGCGGGCACAGCTTCGCGTATGTGGCGAAGCTGTACCTCGATGCTCACGCTAGCGGCTGGCGGAACGAGAAGCATGAGGCCCAGTGGCGCATGACCCTCAAAGTCTACGCCGGCCCGCATCTGGATAAGCTGGCTGTGGCAGAGGTGGACACCCGCCATGTCGAAGCCGTGCTGCGCCCGATCTGGCACGACAAGCCCGAGACGGCGGCGCGGGTTCGCGGCCGGATGGAGGCGGTGCTGGACTACGCCACGGTACAGGGCTGGCGCCAGGGTGCGAATCCGGCCCGTTGGCGCGGGCACCTCGACAAGCTGTTCCCAAGGCGCAGCAAGGTGGCGCCGGTGGAGCACCACGCCGCCCTGCCTTGGCAGGACATACCGCCCTTTGTCGCGCTGCTGCGGAAGCGGGAGGGGGTTGCCGCCCGTGCCCTGGAACTGGCCAT
>CAIMOR010000380.1 GCA_903843125.1 uncultured Rhodospirillales bacterium | reverse complement strand
TGTCGGTGCCGCCCGTGGTGGTGCCACCCGTGGTGGTGCCACCCGTGGTGGTGCCACCCGTGGTGGTGCCACCCGTGGTGCCGCCGCTGTCGCTGCCGCTGGTCACGGTGTCGCCGGTCGTGCTGCCGCCGGCGGTGACCATCAGGTTGGTCAGGGTGGCGGAGGCGCCATCGGCCTGGAAGCCGAAGCTGACTTCGCCATTGGCCGGCAGGTTGGCGTCGTAGTCCTGGCCGGCGAGCACGTAGTGGTTGCCGACATGGCTGACGACATGGGCGTTCCAGACGTTCACCGTGCTGCCGGTGAAGTCGAAGCTGACGTTCCAGTTGCCCTGCGCGGCGCCGGTGTTGTCGATGACCAGGTCGGCGACGAAGCCCTGGCCCCATTCGCTGCGGATGTTCTCGTTCAGCTTCAGCCCGGTGGCGGGCGCGGCGTAGGTGATGCCGCCCAGCCCGGTGTCGTCGGCCAGCGTCGCCGCGGTCGGCGTGCTCAGGTGCAGGCTGAACTGCTCGTTGCCGGCGATGGCGCTGTTGGGGGTCACCGCCACCGCCACCGTCTTGCTGGTTTCGCCGGCGGCGAAGGTCAGCGTGCCGGCGGCGGCGGTGTAGTCCACGCCGGCCTTGGCGGTGCCGTCGGCGGTGGCGTAGTGCACCGTCACGGGGGTGGCCGAGGCCTTGGACAGGCTGACGGTGAAGCTTTCGGTCGCCATCCCGCTGCTGGCCGGTTCCGCCACCGTGGCATCGGCGACCGAGATGGCCGGCATGACGTCCGTGATGGTGCCGGTGCCGCTGGCCCTGGCCAGCGTCGCCGCGACCGGCGCCGAGAGGTTCAGCGCGAAGCTCTCGCTGGTGGCCTCGAAGGCATGGGCGTTCACCGCCACGTTCACCGCCTTGCTGGTCTCGCCCGGCGCGAAGCTGAGCGTGCCGCTAGTTGCGACATAGTCGGTGCCAGCGAGCGCGGTGCCGTCCTGGGTAGTGTAGGCCACTGTCACCGTATCGGCCGCGGCCGTTGAGAGTGTGACGACGAAGGCTTCCGTGCCGCCGGCGATGCCGGGCTCCGCCGCGCTGGCATCCGCCACGCGCAGTTCCGGCAGTGGCGCCGGGCCTGGCGTAACGACGGACCCGCCCGCCACGGTGAGGTTGACGTTGCTCCACCCCGCGGACTGCCCGGCGGCCTGGAAGCCGACGTTCACCTGCCCGGTCGCGGGCAGTGCCAGGTCATAGTCCAGGCCAGCCAACACGTAGTGCGTGCCGCTGTGGCTCACCACGCGGGCATTCCACAGGTTGGCCAGGGTGAAGTCGGCGTCGAACTCAAGCGTCCAGGTCAAGGACGCCGAGCTTGGGTTGCCCAAGACCAGTTCGGCGACGAAGCCGCCATTCCATTCGCTACTGATCTGTGAGGTGATAGTCGCGGCCACTTGTTGCCTCCTGGGTTAAGTATACTTGATCTCGATAATCCTTGATTGAAGTATATGACACGAATTATTAGTCTGGTTCTGTCGAGGCAGGTCACAGGGAAAGCGCACCGGCGATGACGTATTTGGCTGGTACCTACGTGAATTTCCGTAGCGGATTAGGCTGGCGTTCTACGGCTGGACGCGGTCGCCAGCGCGTTTCTGCCCGACGAGCGCAAGCGAAGCGCGGTCCGCTTTCTTCCGGGCCTCAAGGTCTGGTTCCGCGCCCACGGTGTCTCCAGGCAGTCGGATGTCATCGACGTCGAGCGTGATGCGCCACAACATCTGGCGAAAGCTGGCCCAATACTGCGCGACCATCGCGCGGCCCATGCGCCGCAGGTCGCGCCGGCGCGGTAGGTTCTCCAGCCGCGGGATGGTCGGCCGCGAACACAGCGCGGCGCTTTGTGGCAGATGGCCCAGCGCCAGTTTAAAGTCGGGGTCGTGCGGCAGGCTGGCGGCGTCGTTGCCGTCCACATAGCCGGTGCCGACCATCAGCACGCGTAAGCGAATGATGTCGGCGATGCTGTGAGCGATGCTCCGCGGATCGCCCGGGTTGGAGACGCAGGCAGCCAGGCGATCGGCGATGCTGAGACGCTGCTCGATCTCGCGCCGCATCACGACGCCGCCATCTGGGGAGAACAGCCCACCATCGAAGCGGGCGACGATGGTCTTGCCGATGAACGGTGAGAGGCGGGGTAGCGCGGGGGTAGCGTCACGCTTGGCGGACATGGACTCCAAAACCGGATGGGTTCAGGTCTCGCCGCCGAATTCTATGACCGATTACGGTGGTGCACCATGCTCGCCAACCCTGGTGAACACATGCGGCTAGGATTTCGCTTGGCGGACCGCGTCATTGGCCATCCCGGCAGCGACCTAACCCTGTCGTGGGAGGATGGTGTGCCGCAACGCGCCGTCCTTGGCCTGGGGCCTGTCCGCGCGCATTAAGCGCGAGGGGGCTGTGGTCCGTCGAGCCCCGGCTGCATCGGCTCAGCGGCCATGCCAGGCATCCGTCGGGTTGACCGGCCGCATGTGGTCCGCCAGCAGCAGCAAAACTGCAGCCACCGGCGCCGCGAGATACAACAGCGCCAGGATTGGCACGAGCCATCCCGACGCCGCCAGGGCCAGAACAGCAGGCACGATCACGATGCCGCCGCCAACTCCTCGGTCTGGCGCGCTGCCCCGCACCAAGCGCGCACTGCAAAGCAGTTCTGTGGCATCACCGCTGGCGACTACCGAAGCGCTGCACGCGGCGGCCATGCTCAGGCTAGGCGAGGCGTCGATTTGACTCATGAAGTGCCTTCCATGCTCCGTCGTTGGCGCCGCGCCCACCGCCCTGGTGGATCTGTGCCCTGAAGCCGCAGAATGCCGACGCGGCCGGGCCAACACACGTCAGGTGAAATACGTAATTTTCCCGGCCGGTTCGCCCGAATGTTTGAAATTATCCGCTGGTATCAGCCCGAGGCGTCGTGATCGCCATGCGACCCTAAATAAGCTACAATACTCGAAAAATTTGTTACTTATTATACACGATTTGTCGTGAAATTAGGCCCATTTTAACTGATCACATGATATTCCCTATATCGCCGCTCAATTCAGCCTTCCGAGGCGGAGCGAATCAGTAGGCGGCGCCGTGCGACCCTGAACTGGGAGAAATATTCATGGGGGCACAGCAGCCGCCTGCGTTCTCCGCTATGTGCTGAGAGTAAGGTGCTGGCCAATGCCTACCAGAGAAAGAAGTTGGCTTCCCAGTCGCCAGGGCCGCTAGCCAGTAAACCCAGTTTCAACGCCCACTGGGCCGGAACTTATTTGACCGCAGGATTCTGCTCGAGCAGATGCCGGCCTGGGCCTGGTGGGCAACGGCAAGCCTTGCAGCCCGGGGGATTGGGACTAAAATCAGCGTTTCTACGGCAGCCGGGTGTTGCGCCTGCCGCTGCTGGTGCCGGACGTCGTGGAGGCGTTCCTGAATGGACGGCTCATTTTTCTTATAAGTATTTACACTTATTGATTTCTCGGGATATTTATTTCAGAGTTGGGTTGATACTGTTTTTGGCTCTCGCCGATTGAAATATAATACCAACTCCCACAGCGGGTGACTCACGCGGGGGATTCCCCGACGCGGCGTTGATGTGATTCAAGCTGGTGATCCCTGGAGGCTCACCATGGCACGCGCCATCGCTCTACGTTCGG
>CAIMOR010000379.1 GCA_903843125.1 uncultured Rhodospirillales bacterium | reverse complement strand
GGTAGTTCAGCAGCTCCGCGTGAACCGGGCGGCCCTCGCGCACCGCGGCGCTGATCGCGGCCACCGTCGCGGCCTCGGTCTCCGGCCCCTGCAAAAGCCGGCAGTTGCGCCCGCGCACCGCGTCCGCCGCGTGACCGGTCAGGCGGGTGAAGGCCTCGTTGACGTAGATGATCGGGTTGTCCGGCAGGCGCGGGTCGGTCAGCACCATCGAAAGGTCGGAGCTGCGCAACGCCTGCAGCAGCGCGCCGCCAAGGCTTTCCAGCTCGGCGTTCAGGGCCCCGGCAGCCGCGCTATCGGTGCGCGATGCCGTGGCATTGCCCTGGCTAAGGGCCGACCGCGTCATCGTTCATCACCCGCTCGATGAAGCCGCCAACCAGGACCTTCAGCGCCGCCAGCGAAGGCAGGTCCATCAGCATGGCGATGTAGCCGCGGATGCGCCGGTTGCGCACCGAGAAGTTGATATAGAGGAACAAGACCAGGCTGTCCTGCAGCTCCGGTCCCAGCTGGAACAGCGCGGGACCGTCGCCGTGCAACACCTCCGGCAGAGACATCTGCACCGGCTGTTCCAGCATGTTGGCGATGGTCGCCAGGCAGCTGTTGAGGATCACGTTGCCGGTTTCCGCCAGCGCTTCCTGTTCCAGGTCGCGCACCGCAGCGTCGTCCAGCGGCTCGCCGACGACGGCGCGAACCAGGTCCAGGCTGTTGGCGTGCGGAAAGATCAGCAGCGCGCGCCCGGCGAACGCCCCGTTGAAGTCCTGCTTCACCGCCACCAGGTCGCTGCCCTCGCGCTCGCCGATCAGCGCCGCGGCGGCCTTGTGGCTGACCACTTCGATCGACGGCACCGAGAGCATGACCTCGCCGCCGACCATCTGGCGCAGGCCGGCGGCCGCCCGGCTGACGCCGATGTTCACCAGCTCGGTCAGCGCATCGCTTTCGAGTGGCGTCAGCATCGCGGCGGCGCCCTGGTTCACGCCGTCCCCACGCGCAGCCGCAGCGCTGCGCCAGAAAGGAAGCCGCGCAGACCTTCCTCGGTCACTGGCTTGGCAACGAAGACGGCACTGATGGCCCTGGCACGGGCGATGATCTCGTCCTGCACATTGGCGGTGATCAGCGCGATCGGCATGGCCGGAAAGCGACCGCGCAGCTCCGCCGCCAGGTCCAGGCCATTGCGTCCGGGCATGTTGTAGTCGAGCAGGGCGACGTCGACCCGCTCCCCGGTCAGCGCCGCCAGCGCCTCGTCGGCATTGGCCGCCTCCAGGCGCTTCCAGTCGGGCTGCAGCGCCCGGATCGCCTTGGTGGCAACGATGCGGGCAAGCTTGCTGTCGTCCACGATCAGCACGGTCGCGGCCATGCACGTCTCCCTGGAATAGTTCCGCACTGCGCGAGTGCCCCGATAATGCGGCGGAAGCGGCAGGGCGGACATTGCAAACTTAGCCGATAACGGATTGGTGAGAGGCGGCGCGGCGCAGCGCCGGCAACACCCAGAGCCGGGTGAAATCATCCTCCGGCTCGCCGAGAAACGGGGGCGCAAGCGCGAGCAGCACCTGGACCACCGCGGCATGCAACGCTCCCGCCGCGCCAAGGTCCACGGCCCTGCCCGGTGCCGCCTGCAACAGGTCGATCAATGCTTCGGCATCCTCGACCACGCAATCGCCGACCAGGTGGACCACGCCGCGCTCCAGCCGGACGCTCATGCCAGCAAGCCCGCAATGTCCAGCACCAGCAGCACACGGCCATCGCCGAGCAGGGCGGTGCCGAGCACGCCACGCATCTGCGCCAACAGCCCGGTCGGCGGGCGCATCGCCAGGTTCAGCCAGTCGCGCACCGCGTCCACCTCCAACCCCACCGGATGCCCGGCAACCCGCACCACCAACACCTTGCAGGCGCCGCCGCCGCGCGGCTGCACCTGCCGCCCGAGCAGCGCCGCCAGCCGCAGCAGCGGCACCGTTTGGCCACGCCAGACGAAAGCTTCGCCGTCACGCAGCGGGTGGACCGATGCGGCGGGCAGGCTGAGGGTTTCGGCCACCACCTGCAGCGGCACGCCGAAGCGCTCGCCACCGGCGCTGACCGTGACGACCGCCGTCAGGCTCAGCGACTGCGGCAGCGACAGCGTGAAGGTGGTGCCGCCGCCGGGCGTGCTTGCAACCTGCAGTCGGCCGCCCAGGGCCTGCACGGCGCTGCGCACCGCGTCCATGCCGACGCCGCGGCCGGAGATGTCCGTCACCGCCCCGGCGCTGGAAAAGCCCGGCAGGAAGATCAGGTCGAGGCTGCTGGCATCGTCCATGTCGGCCAGGACGTCCGCGCTCGCCAGGCCGCGCGCCAACGCCACCTGCCGCAGCCGCGCCGGGTCCATGCCGGCGCCGTCATCGGCCACGCTGATGCGCAGGCGCTCGCCATCCGGTTGCGCCAGCAGGCGCACCGTGCCAACCGCCGGCTTGCCCGCCGCCAGGCGCTGCGCCGGCAGCTCGATCCCGTGGTCCAGCGCATTGCGCAGCAGGTGCAGCAGCGGCTCGGCGATGCCGTCGACGACAACGCGGTCCGCCTCAAGCTGGTCGCCCTCGACCTCGAAGGCCACGGTCTTGCCGAGTTGCGCCGCGAGGCCACGCACCATCAACGGGAAGCGCCGCAGCGTTCGGGCCAGCGGGGTAAGCCGCAACTCCATGGCGGCCCGGTGCAGGCGGCCCACCAGCGTCTCCAACTCCAGCCGCTGCACCGCGAAGGCCTGCGCCACCGCGGTGCCCGCCTCTGCCGCGGCCAGCAGGTGCGTCAGCGCATTCTTCGCCACCGCCAGTTCACCAACCAGGTCGACCAGCGCATCGACCTTGGCGGCATCCACCCGGAGCGACCCCGCGGTGGCAGCATCCTCCCTAGGCATCACCGGCGATGACACCGGCGCGGCGGTTGCGGCCTGCAGCGGCACCAGGGTCACCTGGTCGGCCACGAAGCGGAACAGCCGCTGCAACGCCTCCGCCGGCGCCGCGCTGAGCAGCTCCAGTACCAGGTTGCAACGATAGGGATCGCTTGCGGTGCCGTCCCATGGCGCCTGGCCGCGCAGTTCCAGCGCCAGCAGGGCGGGAACGCTGCGGGCCAAGGCCAGAGGGTCTTCGCCGAGGAAGAAGCAGTCGGCACGCGGGACGTAGCGCAGGGCCACCACCTGCTGCCCGGCCGCCCAGGCCTTGGCCAGGGCCTCGCCCGCGCCGGCCTGCAGCGGCGCCAGCCATGCCGCTGCGGCGGGGGGCGCCTGGCGCAGCGCGGCCACCAGCCCGGCGCTGACTGTCGCCGCCGTCGCCGGCAAGGCGCCGGCCAGCGCGAAATCCTCGATCCACTCCTGGCAGGCCGCCATGCAGGCCAGCAGGGCGCGGAACCCGTCGGCGCCGGGCGCCCAGCTGCCGGCCCGCAGCGCCGCCAGCGCATCCTCGGCTGCATGCAGCGCCTGGGCCATCGGCACCAGTTCGAACAGGCCGACTGAGCCCTTCAGCGTGTGGACGGCCCGGAACAGGCTGTCGAGCCGCGCCGCATCCTTCGGGCTGCGTTCCAGCGCCAGCAGGTCGTCGGCGGCCTGCTGGACCAGTTCACGGCCTTCCAGCAGGAACTGCTCCAGCAGGTCGTCCATCACGGCAGTGGCCGCTGGTAGATGATGGCGTCCGGCAGGTGCCGGGCAACGAAGCGGCCGGACATGCGCGCCATCGATTCCGAATGGCCAAGGCAGATGAAGCCACCGGGGTTCAATGCGTCGAAGAGGTGACTGGCGGCGGCGCTGCGAGAGGCGTCGTCGAAGTAGATCAGCACGTTGCGGCAGAACACCACGTCGAAGCGGCCCTGCGCCGCCATGCTGGCCTGGTCCACCAGGTTGGTGCGGGTGAAGCGCACGGATTCGCGTAGGTCCTGGATGATGCGCCAGCGGCCCGCCTCGGCCGGCTCGAAGTAGCGCGCCACCAGCGCCGCCGGCAGCCGGCCCAGCGCCCGCGCCCCGAACCAACCCGCCACCGCATCGGCCAAGGCCCGGGTGTCGATGTCGGAGCCGATGATCTCGATATTGTAGGCATCCACCAGCGGCCAGTTCTCCAGCAGCCAGATCGCGATCGAATATGGCTCGTCGCCGGTGGAACACGGCACCGACCAGATCCGCACGAGGTCGCCGGGCCCGCGCCGCCTGACGATCTCCGGCAGCAGCGACCGGCTCAGGCAGGCCAGCTGGGCTTCCTCGCGATAGAAATAGGTTTCGTTCACGGTGAAGCTGTTGACCAGCGCCTCCACCTCCGCCGCGCTGCTGCGCAGCAGCGCCATGTAGCCGGCGAAGCTCGGCATGGCGCAGCGCTGCATGCGCTCGGTCAGGCGACGCTCGATATAGGTCCGCCGGCTCTCGCCATAGGCCATGCCGGTGCGCTCGTGCAGGAAGCCGGCCAGGCGCCGCAGGTCCTCGGTTGCCAAGGGGGGCGGCTCCGGCGGGGCGGCCTCGCGCGCGCTCATGGTACCCAGGCCAGCAGCTGCCGGGGAATGGCGTCCAGCGGCAGCACCGCGCCGGCGCCCTCGGCGCGCACCAGCTCGCCCGGCATGCCCCAGACCACCGCGGTGCTTTCGGCCTCCGCGATGGTGCGTCCGCCAGCGTGGTGCAGCCGGGTCATCGCCGCCGCTCCGTCATCGCCCATGCCCGTCATGAGCACGCCGACCAGCCGCGATGGCGCCAGGCAACGCAGCGCCGAGTCAACCATGCGGTCCACGCTCGGATGCCAGCGGAACTCGGTGGCGGCCGGCACCGCCATCACCATCACGCCACCAGGCCGCTGCGCCAGCACCAGGTCGGCATCGCCCCGGCCGATATAGACCTGCCCGCGACGCAGGGGCAGCGGCCGGGTCACCTCCACCACCTCCAGCGCACACAGCCTGTTCAGGCGCCGTGCCAGGGGCCCGGTGAAGCTGGCGGGCATGTGCTGCGCCACCAGGACCGGCCACGGGAACTCCGCCGGCAACGGGGAAAGCAGCGCGTCCAACGCCGGCGGCCCGCCGGTGGAACAACCGACCAGCAGCACCCCGTCGGTCGGGCCGGCCCCGCCGGCAAGCCGCACCGGCGCCGCCCGCGTGGTCTGCTGCGGCGGCATGCCGGCCTGCATCCGCACCCGGTCGGCCAGGCGCAGGCTGCGCCGCACGCGGGACCGCGCCGCCGCCCGCACCCGGTCCACCAGCAGCGGCCCGAAGCTCTCCATGGCCAGCGAGATTGCGCCGGAGGGCTTGGCGATGAAATCCACGGCGCCGAGTTGCAGCGCCTCCAGCGTCACGTCGGCGCCGGCCTCGGTCAGCGCCGAGAGCATCACCACCGGACAGGGCCGTTCGAGCATCATCTGGTCGAGGCAGGCCAGCCCATCCATGCGCGGCATGTTGACGTCCAGCGTGACGACATCCGGCAGGAAGCGGCGCGCCTGCTCCAGCGCCGCGGCGCCATCGCCGGCGAACTCCAGCGTGAAGTCGGCCTCGGCCGCGAAGGCGGCGCCGACCAGGCGTCGCATCAGCGCGGAATCATCGATCACGAGCAGCTTGGTCACGGCGCCTCGGCGAGCGCTGCGAGCAGGTCGCGCTCCACCTTGTCGAGCAGCGCCTGCGGGTCCACCAGCAGGATCAACCGTGCATCGCCGTCCGGGCTGGCGACATGGCTGAAGCTGCCGCCAGCGTCCGCGGCCAGCGCAGGCGCCGGCTGCAGCGCGGCGGCGGGTATGGCCAGCACGTCGGTCACCGCATCCACCGCGAAGCCGGCCTGCAGGCCGCGCAGCGTGACGACGATGATGCGGCCGCCCCGCGCCGGCGCCTGGCCGGGCACGGCGAAACGGTGGCGCTGGTCCACCACCGGTACGGCACGGCCGCGCAGGTTCAGCAGCCCGGCGACGAAGGCCGGCGCCCGCGGCACACGGGCCAAGTTGCCGGGGTGGCGCACCACCTCGTCCACCGCGGCAATCGGCAGGCCGTAATGTTCCTCGGCCAGGCGGAAGATGACGTAGTGCGCCCCGGCATCCCTGTGTTCCGGAACAGGCATTGGCTGGGCTCCCTGGCCGCTCTCGGCGGCGAAGCGCGCCATGGTGGCGGTGTCGAACAGCTGCGCCGGCGACAGGACGGAAACCAGCCGGCGGCCGCCCTCCAGCCGGCAGATCGCGGCGGCTCGCGCCTCGCCCGCAGCACGCGTCAGCAGCGGCGGCACCGGGTCCAGCGTGCCCTCCTCCACCCGCAGGATCGCCTGCAGCCGGTCCGCGACGAGCCCGACGAGGGCGCCGCCGATGCGGGTGACGACGATGCGCGCCTGCGCCGCATCCGCCACCGCGGCCGGCAGCCCGAGCAGCACCCGCAGCGACGCCAGCGGCAGCAGACCGCCACGGAACGCCATGGCGCCCAGCATGGCGGCGTCGGCCCGCGGCGCGGCGGCGATGGCGGCCGGCAACCGCGTCACCTCCACCACCTTGTCGAGCGGCAGCGCGTAGTCCTGCCCGGCGACGCTGAAGGCCACCAGCGCCAGCAGCGCCGCCACGGGCGCGGCCGCTGCTGGCGAGGCGGCTGCCGGCGATGCAGCCACCCGTGCTTGGGGTGGCCGCCCGGCCGTCTGCAGCCCGGCCAGCAGCGGCACAAGGTCCAGCGGCACCAGGTCGGTGGCCGCGGTCAGCGACGCCACTGCCTCCACCAGCAGGCCAACCGCCGGCACCTGCGCCAGCACCACGATGCGTACCGAGGTCCCGGAAGCTGCTGCCTCATGCCCAAGCAGATGCGCCAAGGAGACCACCGGCAGCACGACACCGCGCAGGTTGATGACCCCGAGCAGCGCCGCCGGCGCCAGCGGCACCCGGGTCAGCGGGCGCGGCCGGATCACTTCCGCCACCTGTGCTGCCGGCACGGCCACCTCGGCGCCGCCGACGCGGCAGACCAGCACGCCCGCGCCTGACGCGGCCCGTTGCTGCTCAGCCATCCGTGATCCTCAGCTCATCGGCCAGGCTGGCGATCTCCTCAATCGCCGCGGCCAGGTCCTCGGCCCCACGCGCCTGCTGTCGCGCCGCGGTCGCCGCTTGCGCCGATGCCACGCTGGTTGCCTCGGCCGCCTGCGCAATCTGGCGCGTGCCGCCCAGCACCTCGCGCGTCGTCGCCAGCAGGATATCGGCACCGGCCAGGATTTCGTCATAGCCACCGCGCAGCCCGGCCAAGTCGCCTTCCACCCCCGCGAGCCGGCCGGCGATGCTGCGATTGCGGCCGATCTCCACCTGCGCCCCGGCGACGATCAGCTCCAGTTCGCGCCGCACCCGCGCCACATGGTCCTGCACGTCGCGCACCAGGTCGCGCATTCGTCCCGCGTTCTCGCCACTGTCGCGGGCCAGCGCGCGGATGTCGCCGGAGACGACGGCGAACCCGCGACCGTGTTCGCCGCTGCGGGCCGCCTCCACCGCGCCGCTGACCGCCAGCATGTTGGTCTGCACCGCCACCAGCGCGATGCCGTCGACGATCTTCTCGATCTGCCGCCCGGCCACTTCCAGCGTCGCCACCATGTCGCCGACCTCGGCAAGTTCGGCGACGCCGGCTTCCACGCCATGGCCCAGCGCCCTGACCGCCAAGCCGGCCTGCTGCAGCCGTGGCCCGATGTCCTCGAGCCGCTCGACGGCCTGCGCCATGGTCGCCCGCGAGGCGCCGGCAGCCTGTTCGATCTGCGCCATTGCACTGGAGGATTGCTGCGTCGCCGCGGCCTGGGATTGCGCGCCGAGGCTGACCTGGCCGATCGCCGCGGTGATCTCGGCCGCCGCGCCGGACAGCTCCTGCACCGTGGTCGACAATTCCTCGGCCGCGGAGGCGACCTGCTCGGCGGTCTCGGCCAGCGTAGCGCTGCCCTGCAACTCATCGGCCAAGGCCGCCAGGGCCTGCGCCGTCTGCTGGCTCTGGTCCAGCGCCGCGGCCTGCTGCGCCACCGCGCGCTGCGCCTCCGCCACCGCGGCGGATTGCTCCTCGGCAGCACTCGCCACCTGCTCGCCGCCGCGCAGCGCCTCGCGTGCGGCGGCATCGGCCTGCTGCGTCGCCAGCAGAATCTCGCGGCCGTTCGCGGCCAATGTCCCCATGCCCGCGCGCACCGCTTCCAGCGTGGCGATGACGCCGGCGCCCTCCTGCGCCTGTTGCTGCGCCTGGCCGGCAGCGGCGCGGATGCGCTGTGCCACCTGGCGGACCGCGTCGCCGATCCCCGCCGCCAACTCCTGCACGTCGCGCGCGCCTCGCTCGGAGGTTTCGGCGAAGGCGCGCACCTCGTCCGCCACCACGGCAAAACCGCGACCATGTTCGCCGGCGCGGGCGGCCTCGATGGCCGCATTGAGCGCCAGCAGGTTGGTCTGGTCCGAGATGTCGCTGACCGTGCCGGTGACCTCGCCGATGGTTGCGGCCTGCGCCTCAAGCCGCGCCACCACCTCCACCGCACGCAACTGCCGTGCTGCGGTTTCCTGAACCCAGGCGATGGCGGCGTCGATCTGCGCGGCCATCTCCAGCAGCAGCGCCTGCGCCTCGTCGCTCCGCCGGCTGGAGCCATCGGCACGGTCGCGCCCCTGGGTGAAGACGGTGGCCAGGTTGCCCAGCGCCGCCTGAGATTCCTGCGCCGCGCCCGCGGCTTCCTCGGTCGCCGCTGAAATCTGCTCCAGCGCGCGGCGCAACTGCTCCGCGGCCGCGGAGGCCTGCGTGATTCCCGCGGCCAACTGTTCGGTCGCCGCGGCGATCCGCTCCGCCGCCTTATCCCGCCGGGCACGGGACCGGTCCAGGCTTCGCCTCGCCACCGCCGCCGTCCGGGCCGGCGGTTCGGGCGCGCGCGCCACCAATGGCTGCCCCTTCGCGGGTAGCAACGTCGTCTTGACCAGTGCCATCTCGCCCCCCGGCGGCAACACGCCCGCGCCGTGGCTTGCCGGCACGCCGCCACGCCACGGGCCTGCGAGTTGCAGTTCCACCGTTCGTTTACAAGGTGAGGCGCGACCCCGCCGCCCAAACCTGCAGGGGCCTGGTAAACAGAGCGCGAGCGGCGCTCAGCGCTGCGGCGCAGCGCCGCTGCCGGCCGCGCGGATCGCGGCCGAAAGCGTCGCGGTGTCGAACGGCTTCTGCAGGAACCGCTCATGCAGCCGCAACGGTCGGCTGCGGGCATCCGGGCTGGAGCCGCTGATCAGGATGACCTCCACGTCGGGATGGCGAGAGCGCGCCATGTCGGCCAGGTCGAAGCCGTTCAGCCCATCGCCAAGGCCGATATCCGTCACCAGCACGTCCGGGATCTGTCCAGCGCCGAGCAGGATCAGCGCATCCTCGGCATTCGCCAGCCCACTGACCTGGATGCCTTCGGCGTCAAGCGTATCGGTCAGCGCCATCCGCAGCAGCGCGTCATCCTCGACCAGAAGCACATGCATGTGCGGCATCCCTCGCTCTCGGCACCGACAACGCCGCCACCCCGGCTGCGGTTGTCGGTGCCGGCCGCGCCGCCGCCTCAGGCCGAGGGGCCGAAGACCGAGAGCTGCGGCTTGACGAAGTAGCGGCCGGAGGGGCCGTAGGGCTCCGCCATCTTCTCCCAGCGGCCGGTCGTCATCAGGAAGTCGATGGCGATGTTCATGAACTCCACCAGGTCCTGGTTGCCACGCTTGATGGCCCAGTTGATCGGCAGCACGTTGTACGGCTCGTTGCCGAACAGGTCGGTCACGCTGGGCTGCGCCGCGGCGAAGCGCCGGGCCTGCCAGGCATCCTCCACGCCCACATCCACGCGGCCGGCGGCCACCTCGATGAACGGCGCGGTCAGGTTGCCGGTGGCCAGCAGCACGTGCTCCGCCTTCGGCCAGTTCTCCCGCGCGTATTCCACGCTGGCGCCACCCTGGATCAGCGCGATCTTGATGCCCTCGCGGTTCAGGTCGGCCGGCTTGGCGAAGCGCGTGTCGCCGCGCTTGGCCACCGCGCTGTAGCCCAGGTACCAGATGGGCTTGGTGAACTGCACCGCGCCGGCGCGCAGGATGGTGGCGAAGGTGCCGGCAATGGAAAGGTCGAACTGCCCCGAGTTCAGGCCGGAAACGAAGTTCGCCCAGGTGCTCTCCACGAACACCGGCTCGACATTCAGCGTGGTGCAGATGAAACGCATGGCGTCGACGCCGAAGCCCTTCAGCTGGCCGCTCGCCGGGTCCTTGATGGTGGAGGGCGGCGACGGGATAAAGCCGATCTTGAACTGCTTCTCCCGGAGGATCTTGTCCATCACGCCGCCGGCGGCCTGGGCCTGCGCGGCGCCGGCAATCAGCGGCACCAGGCCGGCAGCGCCGAGGCTGGCGAAACCAAACCGGCGAGGGATGCTCCATTCGGTCATGCGGGGTCTCCTGTTGTGCGGGTGGGTCAGTGCAGGACGCGGCGCAGGAACTCGGCCGTGCGCGGCGATTTCGGGGCGCCGAAGACCTGGGCGGGCGGCGCCAGTTCGATGATCTCGCCGCGGTCCATCACCATCACGCGGTCGGCGACCTGGCGGGCGAAGCCCATCTCATGCGTCACCACCACCATGGTCATGCCTTCAGCGGCCAGCGCCTGCATCACTTCCAGCACCTCGCCGACCAACTCCGGGTCCAGCGCGCTGGTCGGTTCGTCGAACAGCATGGCGTCCGGCTGCATCGCCAGCGCCCGGGCGATGGCGGCGCGCTGCTGCTGGCCACCGGAAAGCTGCGCCGGATAGGCGCCGATCTTGTCGATGAGGCCGACGCGGGCGAGCAGCGTGCGGCCACGCGTCTCGGCCTCGTGCCGCGACAGGCGCTGCACCACCAGCGGGCCTTCCATCACGTTTTCCAGCACCGTCTTGTGCGGGAACAGATTGAAGCCCTGGAACACCATGCCCATGCGGGCGCGGATGCGACGTGTGTTGTTCTCGCTGTCCAGCTTCAGCTTGCCGGTGCCGTTGCGGCGGTAGCCAACCAGTTGTCCATTGAACAGCACTTCACCGGCCTGGTACTCCTCCAGGAAGTTCAGGCAGCGCAACAGCGTGGACTTGCCGGAACCGCTCGGCCCGATGATGGCCAGCACCTCGCCCCGGCTGACCTCGAAATCGAGGCCACGCAGCACTTCCAGCTTGCCGAAGCTTTTGTGCAGGCCCTGCACGCGGATGATCGGGGGCTCGCTCATCCGTCGCTCACCCCCTGGCCTTCCAGCGCTGTTCCAACCGCTGCGACAGCCAGATGAACGGGTAGATCAGCAGCCCGAACACCACCGCGACCGCGGTGTAGGTCTCCAGCGGCCGATAGGTGTTGTTGATCAGGTTCTCCGCCTCATGCAGCAGTTCGTTCACCGCCAGCACGGACCCGAGCGTGGTCAGCTTCATCAGCGTGGCGAACTCATTGATGAAGGGCGGCACCATGCGGCGCACCGCCTGCGGCAGTATGATGCGCCGCATTGCCTGGCCGTAGCCCATGCCGAGCGATTTCGCCGCATCCGACTGGCCACGGTCGATGCTGGCGATGCCGGCGCGGAAGATCTCGGCGATATAGGCCGCCGAGTGCAGCCCGATGCCGACGCTCGCCGAGGTGATATTGCCCATCTGTACGCCGGAGATGATCGGCAGCGCGTAGTAGATCCAGACGAGCTGCACCAGGATCGGCGTGGCCCGGAAGACATCGATGTAGACCGCCGCCGGCACCCGCAGCGCCAGCAGGCGCGAGGATCGCATCAGCCCGAGCAGCAACCCCAGCGCCATGCCGATCAGCAGCGCCCAGCAGGTGAGGATCACGGTGACCTGCACGCCGCGCACGAAGACCTGGCGATAGTCCCAGATCTGGTTCCATTGCCAGATGTAGTCCATGCGCCCGCGTCAGCCCGTCACGCCCAGCACGCGGTCCAGCACCCAGTTGCCGAAGGTGTGCACCAGCGGTTCCACCGCCGCCAGCCTGCCCTGCCGGGCGAAGGGCGAGGCCAGGCCGCGCTGCTGCAACTCGGAAATGCCGTTATCCTCGGGAATGCTGATGTCCCAACGCTTGTAGTAGCGCTCAACCACCTCCTCGAAGTCGGGGCGTTCCACCGTGCTGCGCGGAAAGCAGGAACCGACGATGAGCTTGGTCTTGTCAGGCCCCATCGGGTGCAGTTCCAGCCACCACATGCAGTCATAAGTGCAGCCGAACATCGTGCTGGGATACAGCAGCGGATACCAGCTGCCGGTCGCGGGCAGGCCCTCCAGATGGTCCATTTCCGGGAAGCCGGTATCGCCCGCCAGCAGCGCACGGCTGCCCTTGTGTTCCTTGAACAACCCGCAGTATTCGCCGGCTGAGGGCTGCGCCTCGCTCGGCTTGCCCTTCTGCCGGCTCAGTGTGCTGCGATGCACGGTGGCGATGTGGTATGCCTCCATCGCATTCTCGACATAGATCTTCCAGTTGCACGCCAGCGCGTATTCCTTGCGGCGCACGCAGACCATGTCCTCGAATCGATAGCTCGCCAGCTTGGCCGGCAGGTCGCCCAGGTATTGCAGCAGGGGCGGCGCGGCCGCATCGAAATTGATGAAGATGAAGCCGCCCCAACTCTCCAGCCGGATCGGCGTCAGGTGCCAATCCTCCGACTTGAAATCCAGCGTTTGCTCCATCTCCGGCGCCACCATCAGGCTGCCGTCGATATCAAAGGTCCAGGAATGGTAGGGGCAGCGGAAGGCACGGCAGTTACCTTCGCCTTCGGCCAGCAGCGCACCGCGATGCCGGCAGGTGTTGGCGAAGGCGCGCACGGCCATGTCCCTGCCACGCACCACGATGACCGGCACGCCGGCGAATTCCAGCGTGAAGTAGTCCCCGGCACTCGGGATGCGGTCGGCCCGGCCGATGAAGTTCCAGACCTTCATGAAGATGGTCTGCACCTCGCGTCGGTAGAAAGCCGGCGAGGTATAGCAGGCCGGCGGCAAGGTGGAGGCCTGCAGCAGCGGCTTGCGCACACCGGCATAGGTCTCAGGCCTGAACAGCGCCTGGTCTTCATTCGCCGCGACGGCGTCGAGCATGATGGGAACTCCTGCGCGATCACAGGACCCAAGCAGTCTTCCCCAGCAGCCACAAGCGCGAAATGCCCGGGAAAGGCGGCGGCCGCTTCAGGTTGCGCGCGCCGCAAGCAGGCACCAGCCGAAGCTGCCCAGCGGGGCGGCAATGGCCGCTGTGATCACAAATCCCGTTGCACCTGGCGGCAAGCTGCGCTTCGCTGCGCGGGACGCAGCACCGGGGGACGCATGAGCCAGCTTGCACCAGCCTTCGCCGCATGACCCGAAGCTTCAACCCGGCCGAGCTTTCGGCTGCCGAGGCCTATGCGCTGCTGGTCGGCATTGTCGTGCCGCGCCCGGTGGCCTGGGTGACGACGGTGGATGCCGCCGGCATCGTCAATGCCGCGCCGTTTTCCTGCTACACTTTCGTCTGCAACCGTCCGCCGATGCTTGCCATCAACATCGGTCGCCGCGGCGAAACGCTGAAGGACACCGCAGCCAACATCGCCGACAATGGCGAGTTCACCGTGAACGTGGCAACGGAAGATACATTGGTGGCCATGCACGCCAGTTCCGCCGAATATCCGCCAGGCGAAAGCGAAGTGCTGGCCCTCGGGCTGGCGACGCTGCCCAGCAGCCATGTCGCGCCGCCGCGCCTGGTCTGCTCGCCCATCGCCATGGAATGCCGGCTGGAGCGCATCGTCGAACTGGGCGAGCAACGCAGCAGCCTGGTCATCGGCGAGGTCCTGGCTTTCCACGTCGACGAGGCGCTGCTGAACGGCAACCGCATCGCCATCGACCGCTTCCGTCCCATCGCGCGCCTCGGCGGCCCGAACTACGCGACGCTCGGCAGCATCATCACCCAGCCGAAGGTCGGCCAATCCGGCCCGACGGAGCCTAGATGACCCACCTGCATTTCGCCACCCGCGCCGATAAGCCGAGCGTCTTCCGCATCACGCCAGAACTGGTGAAGGCGGCATCGCGGCGTGCCAAGCCGGCACGCGGGCTGCGCTGGACCGTCAGCGAGGACCTGGTGGACCTAAGCTGGTTGAAGACGGCAGAAGGCCTGGTGACCAGCAACGACCTGCTGGTGGACCCGCACTTCCCGCTCACCACGCTGGCCGAGGCTGCACCGAAGCTGCGTTGGATCCACATCACCGGCGCCGGCATCGAACCCTTGCTGCCGCTTAACTGGCTGCCGCCACAGGTGACGTTGACCAACAACAGCGGCGTGCATGTCAAGAAGACCGGCGAGTTCGCCACCATGGCGTTGCTCGCGCTCTGCACCCGGCTGCCGCAGTTGATGACCAACCAGCGCCAGGGCAAGTGGCAGCAGATCTTCACGCCCAGCATTGCCGGCAAGACGCTGCTGGTGGTGGGCCTCGGCGACATGGGCGGCGCCGCGGCGAAGTCCGCCAAGCAGCTGGGCATGACCGTCCTGGGCATGCGCCGCAACGTGAAGCCACACCGCTATGCCGACGCCATGCTGCCGCTCAGCCAGTTGCACAAGGGCCTGGCCATGGCGGACTTCGTGCTGGTGGCGACGCCGCTGACGCCGGCGACGCAGCACCTGATCGATGCCAAGGCCATCGCCGCGATGAAGCCTGGTGCCGGATTGGTCAATGTCGGCCGCGCCGCGGTGGTGGACTACGCTGCACTCAGCCAGGCGCTGACCAGCGGGCACCTTTCCGGTGCCGTGCTGGATGTCTTCGACCCCGAGCCGCTGCCGCCTTCCTCGCCGCTGTGGCAGGTGCCGAACCTGATCATCACGCCGCATTGCTCATCGGACGACCTGGACCACTACCTGCCGCTGACGCTCGACCTGGTCTTCGCCAATCTGGCGCGGCTGCGCGCGGGCAAGAAGCTCAAGAACGCTGTCGACCCTGCTACCGGCTACTGAGGAAGCTCCGCCATGCAGCTACCGGCCGACCTGTTCCATCCGCGCCACTATGAGGCGGTGCGCAAGCCGCTGTTGCAGGCGGAGACGCTGCCGACCTGGTGTTACACCTCGGACGCCTTCTACCAGCGCGAAGTGGAGCGCATCTGGCGCAAGGCGTGGAATTTCGTCGGCCACATCGACCAGGTGGCCAAGCCGGGCGATTATCTGGCCATGGAATTCGCCGGCGTGCCGCTCATCATCGTGCGCGGCAAGGACAACGTGATCCGCGCCTTCGCCAATGCCTGCCGGCATCGCGGCAGCACGCTGCTGGATGACGGCCAGGGCCATTGTGGCGCCATCGTCTGCCCCTACCATTCCTGGAGCTACGGGCTGGACGGCACGCTGCTCGGCGCGCCGGAAATGCACAAGACCGAAGGCTTCAAGCCCGCCGAGAACGGCCTGGTGGAACTGCGCTTCGGCACCTGGGGCGGCTTTTTGTTCGTCTGCTTCGACGACGCCGCGCCGCCGCTGGCAACATGGCTTGGCGGCCTGCCGGAGAAGCTGCAATGCTACGCGCTGGACGACATGGTGCTCGCCCGCCGCAAGGTCTTCGACATGGCGTGCAACTGGAAGATCTTCGTCGAGAACGCCAAGGAATCCTACCACATCGGCACGGTGCACAAGGCCACCATCAACAAGTACGCAAGCGCCCGCAGCGCTGGCTATTGGGTGGAGGAGCCCAGCGGCGAATACGTCATCACCTTCGCCCAGCACGAGAACAGCATGGCGCTGCTGCAGGGCGATGCCGGCTTCCCGTCGATCGAGACGCTGGCCGGCCGACGCGAGGCCGGCGGCACCTACGCGCCGCTGCTCTACCCCAGCACCTACCTGGCCTGCACCATCGATTGCGCCTGGTACCTGGAACTGCATCCGCTCGGCCCGAACCGCACGCGCCTGGTGCATGGCGCGCTGTTTCCGCGCAGCCGCATGCAGCGGCCGGACTTCGAACAACTCGCCGCCAACTACTACAAGCGCTGGGACATCACCATCGAGGAAGACATCATCGCTTCCGACCGGCAGCAGAAGGGTGTCACGTCGCCGTATTGCCGGCCCGGCCGTTTCAGCCACCGCGAACCATTGGTCCACACCATCGACAACTGGGTGCTGGACCAGGTGCTGGACGCGCCATGATGCTGGACGAGATCGTGCCCGCCGGCGCGCCCTGGAACGGTGTGGTGCCCCGCGGCAAGCTGCTGCGCATCACCGATCTTGATGGGCAGCAGGCAGTGGATTTCCTCTGCTACAACGCCGCAGACCCGCTGGAACGCTACCACGCGCCGAACACCATGAAGGCCGCCGGCACCGTCTTCTTGACCACCAAGCACAAGCTCTATTCCGATATCGCGCGGCCGATCTTCACCATCGAGGAAGACCAGTTCGGCGGCCACGACACCATCGGCGGCTGCTGCAGTGCGCCGTCCAACGCCATGCTCTACGGCGTGCCGAACTGCCCGGGCTGCCGCGAGAACTTCCTCGCCGGCCTGGCCTGCCACGGCCTCGGCCGGCGCGACATCGTGCCGAACATCAACTGGTTCATGCGCGTGCCGGTGAACGCGGATGGCAGCGCCGCCATCGCCCTCGGCGTCTCGCCGCCCGGCTGCCAGGTGGCGCTGCGGGCGGAGATGGATGCGCTGGTGGTCATCAGCAACTGCCCGCAGGTGAACAACCCCTGCAACAACTTCAACCCCACGCCCGTCCGCGTGCAGATCCAGGACTGAGAGCGCCATGGAAACCGTCCCCGCCCGCCGCGGCAAGGCCACCTACCTGAAGCAGGGCCAGTCCATCCGCATCATCAACACCCATGGCGCGCAGGTGGTGGACACCTGGGCCTTCACCGCCAGCATGCTGACCGAGTTCATGTCCATGGAACACACGCGCGCCAGCCTGACCAAGCTGGTGCCGCGCGTCGGCGACGGGCTCTACACCAATCGTCGCCGCAAGATCCTGACGATGACGGAGGACAGCTCCAAGGGCGACCACGACACGCTGATGGCCGCCTGCGACAGCGAACGCTACATCCTGCTGGGCGTGAAGGAATACCACGACAACTGCACGGACAACCTGTTCGCCGCGATGCAGGGCCTCGGCCTGACGCCGCCGGAATGCCCCAGCCCGCTGAACCTGTTCATGAACATCCCCTGGACGCCGCTGGGCGGCCTGTCCTTCGACCCGCCGACCACCAAGCCCGGCGACTTCGTGACACTGCGGGCCGAGTTGGACTGCATCGTGGCGATGTCCTGCTGCCCGCAGGATATCCTGCCGATCAACGGCACAACCGGCACCACGACGGAAGCGCACTTCCAGATCATAGGTTGAACAGCGGCCTGCCGCAGGGCAGCCTTGCCACGATGACTTCCCGCCGCGGGCACCCCGCCCGCCGCGCCACAAGCAAATGCAGGAGGCGTTTCATGCTCAAGCGCAGGGAATTGGCGGCCGGCGTCGCCACCATCGCATTGCTCGGCAGCGGCCGACGCGCCTCGGCCGAGGACATGACGGGCGTCATGCCGAGCAGCATCAAGGTCGGCGTGCTGGGCAGCCTTACCGGCGTGCAGGCGGTGTTCGGCCAGGGCAACCTCTCGGGCGCCCAAATCGCCTTTGACGAAGCCAATGCCGCCGGCGGCATCCACGGCCGCCGCATCGAGATCGTGTCCATCGATGACGAGAGCACCCCGGCCCGCAGCATCGCCGGCTTCCGCCGCCTGGTGGATGACGAGAAGGTCTTCGCGGTCTTCGGGCCTTCTGCCAGCAGCATCGCCCAGGCGATGGAGCCCGTGCTGCGCGCCGCCAGCGCCGTGCCGGTGCTGGGCAGCATCTACTCCAGCCCGGCGGCCAGCGAGCCGTTCAAGCACAACGTCTTCCGCACCGGACCGCTGCAGGACCGGCTGCAGGGCATCGCCATCGCCGACTTTGTGCTGGAGACGCTGAAGAGCACCAAGGTCGCGCTGGTCAGCCAGAGCGACGAATACGGCCGCCGCGGCGGCGCCAGCCTGACGGAGCGGATGAAGGAGAAGGGCCACCAGCTGGTGGCCGCCGAGGTGTTCAACCTTACCGATACCGACTTCACCGCGCAGTTGCTTCGGGTGCGTGCGGCGGAACCTGAGCTGCTGGTGATCTACGGCTTCCCGGCGCCGGCTGCGACCATCACGCGCCAGGCGCGCCAGCTCGGCTTGACCGCGAAGATCCTCGGCTCCAACGCCACCGCCAACCGCACCTACCCCGCCACCGTCGGCCCCGCCGCGGCCGGCGTGATGAACGTGATCAGCCTGGCCGCGCTGCCGGAAGGCGACGACCCGCGCATGCAGGCCTATGTGCAGAAGTTCAGCGCCCGCTTCCCCGACCTGGCCCGGCAGAACCGCCCTGATCTCGGCGACTGCCTCGGCTACAACGGCGCCGTCGTCTTCGTCGAGGGGTTGAAGCGCGCCGGCGCCGCTCTCTCCCGCGAAGGCTTCATCCGCGCCCTGGAAAGCCTGAAGGACTTCGAGACCGGCATCGGCCTGCCGACCACCTTCGGACCGCAGCGGCGCGAGGGCAACCTGGCCGCGCGGGTGCTGGAGTTCCAGCCGGACCTGACCCGCAAGCTGACCAGCTTCATGCTGCACTCGGCGGGCTGAGCATGGCGCAGCTCTACCTCGACGACTTCGCGCCGGGGCAGGTCTACCCCGGCGTCACCACGCCCTGCACGGTGGCTGATTTCCTGACCTTCG
This sequence comes from uncultured Rhodospirillales bacterium, assembly GCA_903843125.1. GTDB lineage: Bacteria > Pseudomonadota > Alphaproteobacteria > Acetobacterales > Acetobacteraceae > CAIMOR01. The sequence goes on along the minus strand of CAIMOR010000379.1, from coordinate 5,367 downwards.
CCCGCATCACCGGCGACGCCCACCCGATCCACTACGACGCCGACTACGCGGCCAAGACGCGCTTCGGCAAGCCGCTGGCGCATGGGCTGCTGGTGGCGGCCTACAGCGCGCTCGGCGCCACGCCGCTGACCGAGCGGGTGCACGACAGCATGGTGGCGATGCTGGAGGTGAACTTCCGCTTCCTCAAGCCGGTCTTCGCCGGCGACACGCTGACCAGCCGCTTCGAGGTTGTGGAAGCAAGCCGCAAGCCCGGCAAGGATTCCGGCATCCTCCGCTTCCGGGTCACCCTTGCCAACCAGGCTGATGAGATCGTGGTGGAAGCGATCCATACCTACATGATGCGCGTGCGCCCATGAACGCGGCGGCGGTCTGGCAGCAGGTGGTGGCAGAGCTCGGCTGGACCGGCCGCGCGCATGTCAATCTCGCCGAGACGCTGCTCGACCGCCATCTCGACCGCCGCGATCCAGCGCTGCTATGGGAAGCCCGATCCGGCGCCCAGCGCAGCCTGACCTTCGCCGAGTTGTCCGCCGCTTCCGCCCGCCACGCCAACCTGCTGCGCGCGCTCGGCGTCGCCGCCGGCGACCGCGTTGCCGTGGTGCTGCCGCGCGTGCCGGAGGCATTGGTCGCCGTGCTCGGTGCCTTCCGCTGCGGCGCGGTGCATCTGCCGATCTTTTCCGGTTTCGGCGCGGAAGCCATCGGCCGCCGTGTTGCCGATGCCGGCGCCCGGGTCGTCATCACCAATGCCGAGGTGCTTGACCGCCTGCCGACGACATGGGCGCATCCGGTCCGCGTGCTGGTGGTCGGCGGTGACTACGAAGCGCTGCTCGCGGCGCAGCCCACGGCCTTCACGAACGAACCGCGCCGGCGCAGCGACCCGGCCGTGCTTCTGTTCACCTCCGGCAGTACCGGCCCGCCCAAGGCGGTCGCCATCGCCACGAACTTCCCGGCGGCGGTCTGGCCGGCGCTGCGCACGGCGAGCGACCTGCGCGCGGACGACCGTTACTGGCCGACTGGCGACCCCGGCTGGGGCTATGGCCTGATCTGCTACGTCGTTGCCCTCTCGCTCGGTATTACCAGCCACATGTGGGAAGCCGCGCCAACGCCGGAAGCGACACTCGGCTTCCTTGCCCGCCACGGCATCACCAATTTGGCGACGGTGCCAACCCTGCTGCGCGGCGTGATGGCGCTGGGCGAGGACGCCATGCGTCATCCAGGCCTCGCCGTCCGCAGCATCGCCAGTTGCGGCGAACCGCTGAATGCCGAATGCGTCAACGCCTTCCGCCGCGCCTGGGGCGTCACGCCGCTCGACCAGTTCGGCTCCTCCGAACACGGCCTGCCCATCGGCAACAGCTACGTCGCGCGCGACCAGGTTCGGCCGGGCTCCATGGGCCGGCCGCTGCCGGGCCAGCGCATCGCCATCGTCGACGAGGCGGGCACGCCGCTGCCGCAGGGCATAACCGGCCTCATCGCCACGCAGCCGCCGGCCGACGGGGTCTATGCGCTGGGCTACTGGAACAACCCTGAAGCCGAGCGCGGCCTGCGTCGCCAGGGCTGGATCGTCACCGGCGACATGGGCCATGTCGACCCCGATGGCTTCTACTGGTTCGAAGGCCGCGCCGACGACGTGATCAAGTCCGCCGGCTACCGCATCGGCCCCTTCGAAGTGGAAAGCGCGCTGCTGACCCACCCGGCCGTGGCCGAGGCCGCCGTGATCGGCAAGCCGGACGCCGCCCGGGGCGCGCTGGTCAAGGCCTTCGTGGTGCTGCGCCCCGGCTTCGCCGCGGACAATGCGCTGCGAGAAGCGCTGACCGCGACCGCCCGGCGCGAGGTCGGCGCCCATGCCTACCCGCGCGAGATCGACTTCGTCACCGAGTTGCCGAAGACCAACACCGGCAAGATCCAGCGCTATGTGCTGCGCCAACAGGACACCAAGGGAGGCAACGCATGACCGCCTATGAGGGCATCTTCCCCGGCCGCTGGTCGGACCGGCTGACCTTCTCGCCCGCGGTGAAGGTGGGCAACCTGCTGTTCATCAGCGGCACCACCGCCACCGACGAAAAGCTGAACATGGTCGGCATCGGCGACATCTGCGAACAGACCCGGCAGATCTTCCGAAAGTGGGGCCCGATCCTCGCTGCCGCCGGCGCCAGCTTCGACGACGTGGTCGAGACCACTGACTACTACTGCACGCTGGAGGGCTATGCCGGCACCGGGGCGGTGCGGCGCGAGTTCTTCCGCCACCCCTACCCCGCCGCCACCGGCGTGCAGGTAGCCGGGCTGATCCGGCCGGAGGCGCTGATCGAGATCAAGGGCATCGCCGTGCTCGGCGCGAAGCGCGGATAACCGCGTGCTCGGGCAGATCCTCGTCTCCGGCATCACCGCCGGCGCGGTCTACGCGCTGGTGGCGCTCGGCTTCGTGGTGCTGCACCGGGGCACGCGCATTGTGCACTTCGGCCTGGGCGACCAACTGACGCTCTCGGCTTATCTCGTCGTCATCGGCCAAGTCTACCTTGACCTGCCGTTCGCGGCCGCCGTCGCGCTGTCGCTGCTGCTGTCGGCCGGCTTCGGCGTGCTGGTGGAGCGCGCCATCATGCGCCCGCTGCGAGCCAGCCCGCTGCTGGTCATGGTCATCGCCACCCTCGCCATCGGCGCCGCCATCCGCGAGGGGCTACGCGCCAGCATGGGTCCGCTGCCCTGGCCGATCCCCTTCCTGCTGACGCCGGCGCCCTTCACGCTGGGCGGCCTGGTGCTGGTACCGGCCAACCTGGCCGTGGTCGGTGTCGCCGCCGTGGTGGTGCTGGCGCTGTTCCTGGCGCTGCGCTTCACCCGCTTCGGCCGCGCCATCGTCGCGGTGTATGAAAACCCGACCGGCGCCGCCATCGTCGGCATCTCGGTGCCCGCGGTCCATGCCCGGCTCTGGGGCCTGGCCTCGGTGCTGGCGGCCATTGCCGGCATCATGGTCGCGCCGCTGATCACCCTGTCGCCCGACATGGGCAGCATCGGCATCAAGGGTTTCGCGGCGGCGGTGCTCGGTGGCTTCAACAGCCTGCCCGGTGCCATCGCCGGCGGCGTGCTGCTCGGCGTGGTGGAGACAGCGGCCGGCGTCTACATCTCCTCCGCCATGAAGGACGTGGTCTCCTATGCGCTGCTGATCGGCTGCGTGCTGCTGCTGCCGCACGGGCTGTTCGGCCGTGCCGAAGCACGCAAGGTCTAGGGCAGATGCCGCGCGCCTTGCTGCTCCTCGCGCTCGCCGGGTTGGTGCTGCTGCCGTTCCAGGCGCCGTCGCACATCACCTATCTCGTCGCGCTGATCGGCACCACCACGGTCATCGTCGCCGGCCTCGCCATCGTCGTCGGCCTGGCGGGGCAGATCTCCATCGCGCAGGCCGGCTTCGCCGCCATCGGCGCCTACGGCAGCGCACAGCTGGCCAACTGGTACGGCCTGCCCTACTGGCTCGGCCTGCCCGCCGCCGCGCTGGTCGCGGCCCTGGTCGGCTACCTGTTCGGCCTGCTGTCGCTGCGCGTGGCGGACCACTACCTGGCGCTCACCAGCATGGCATTCTGCGCCATCCTGCAGCTGCTGCTGGTGCATCTGGAGGACTGGACCGGCGGCGCCGTCGGGCTCGCGGTGCCACCGGCCACGCTCGGCGGCTTCACCCTGGACAAGCCGGTGCAGCTGTACGCGTTCATCATGCCCTGCGCCGTCTTTGCGACCTGGCTGCTGAACAGCCTGCGGCACGCCAAGCTCGGTCGCGCTTTCGCCGCGTTGCGCATGAGCGAAGTGGGTGCCGCCGCCGTCGGCATTCCCGTGCTGCACCACAAGGCGCTGGCCTTCGCGCTCTCGGCCTTCCTCGGTGCCTGGGGCGGCGGGTTGTTCGCATTGCAGACCACCTACCTCGACCCCGCACAGTTCGGCATCCTCGAATCCGTCCGCCTGATCGCCATCGCCGTCATCGGCGGCCTGCTGAACCCGCTCGGCCCAGCCATCGGCGCCACCATCTTCGTGCTGCTGCCGGAGATGATGGGCGGCTTCGGCCGCTACATGACGCTGGTCTTCTCGCTGGCGCTGCTGGCCTGCCTCGTCCTGGCGCCGGCGGGTCTGGGCGGCGTGGTGCATCGCCTGTGGAAGCGCGCATGACCGCGACGCTGCACGTCGAGCGCCTCGGCATCCGCTTCGGCGGCCTGGTCGCGCTCGAGGACGTCAGCTTCAGCGTGGCGCCGGGCAGCATCCACGCCGTCATCGGCCCGAATGGTGCCGGCAAGACCACGCTGATCAACCTGATCACCGGCCTCTACCGTCCGACCAGCGGCCGAATGCTGCTCGATGGCGCGCCGCTCAGTGGCCTCGCCTCGCACCGCATCGCCGCCCGCGGCGTCGCCCGCAGCTTCCAGAACACCGAGCTTTTCACCGAACTGACCGCGCGGGAGAACGTGCTGGCCGGTCTGCACCGTCACCTGCACTACGGCCTGGCCGAGACGGTGCTGCGCCTGCCGCGCTGGCGCCACGCCGAACGCGAGGCAGCGGCTCAGGCCGAGGCGCTGCTCGCGCGTGTCGGCCTGGCCGACCAGGCCGAGGTTGCTGCCGGCGACCTGGCGCTGGGCCAGCAACGCCGGCTGGAACTGGCGCGCGCCCTGGCCACCGGCCCGCGCCTGCTGCTGCTGGACGAACCGGCCGCCGGCCTGCGCGCCGCCGAGGCCGAGGACCTGGTGCGCGTGCTGCGCGACCTGCGCGACACGCTCGGCCTGGCCATCCTGCTGGTCGACCACGTCATGCGCGTGGTGATGCAGGTCAGCGACCGCATCACGGTGCTGCATCATGGCCGCCTGCTGGCCGATGACCTGCCGGAGGCGATCCGTCGCAACCCCCAGGTCATCGCCGCCTATCTCGGAGGCGCGCCACATGCCGCTTGATATCCGTGGGCTGGAGGCGGGCTACGGCCGCGCCCTCGTCGTGCAGGGCATCGACCTGAGCATCCCCGAAGGCCGCATCGTGGCACTGCTCGGACCCAACGGCGCCGGCAAATCCACCACGCTGCGCGCCATCGCCGGCCTGCTGCGCCCGCGCGCCGGCAGCGTCACGCTGGATGGCGCGCGCCTGGACCACCTGGCCGCCGACCAGGTGCTGCGTCGCGGCCTGGCGCTGGTGCCGGAACGCCGTGAACTCTTCCCGGGACTGACGGTGCAGGAGAACCTGCTGCTCGGCGCCCATACCCGCCGCAACCGCGCCGAGATCGCCGCCGACGAGGCGATGTGCTTCGCGCTGTTCCCGCGGCTGAAGGAGCGCCGGCCACAGGCGGCGCGAACGCTCTCCGGTGGCGAACAGCAGATGCTGGCGATCGCGCGCGGCCTGATGTCCCGCCCGCGCTTC
>CAIMOR010000378.1 GCA_903843125.1 uncultured Rhodospirillales bacterium | reverse complement strand
GACCGCCGCTTTGCGACGGCGCCGGGGCGACCGCCGCTTTGCGACGGCGCCGGGGGTACGCTAAACCGGCGGCGGATTCGGGAGAGAACGCCAATGATCGCCAGCTATGTCTCGCCGCGCGCCATCCGGATCGGCGCCGGGGCCGTGCAGCAGGTAGCCGCCGTGCTGGCGCAGTTCGGGCTGCGCAAGCCGCTGGTGGTGACCGACCCCTGGATGGTCTCCAGCGGCACCGTCGAGAAGGCGCTGGCGCCGCTGCGGGCCGCCGGGATGGCGCCGGCGGTGTTTGCCGAGACCGTGCCGGACCCGACCGACAGCGTGATCGAGGCCGGGGTGCGCGTGCTGCTGGCCGGCGACTTCGACTGCCTGGTGGGGTTCGGCGGCGGCAGCCCGATGGATACCGCCAAGGCCATGGCGATCCTCGCCACCGCGCCGACCGGCACCAAGATGCGGGTGTTCAAGGTGCCGGCCGCGGCCGATGCCGGCCTGGTGCCGGTGATCTGCATCCCGACCACGGCGGGCACCGGCTCCGAGGCGACGCGCTTCACCGTGATCACGGATACCGAGACCGACGAGAAGATGCTGATCGCGGGCCTGGGCGCGCTGCCGCTGGCGGCGCTGGTGGACTACGAGCTGACCTTCAGCCTGCCGCCGCGGATCACCGCCGATACGGGCATCGACAGCTTCACCCATGCGCTGGAAGCCTTCGTCAGTGCGCGGGCGAACGCGCAGAGCGACACCTGGGCGTTGGCCGCGATGCGGCTGATCGGGCCGAACCTGCGCACCGCCTACCACCAGCCGGACAACGCCACGGCGCGCGAGGCGATGATGCTGGGCGCGACCCAGGCCGGGCTGGCCTTCTCCAACAGCAGCGTGGCGCTGGTGCACGGCATGAGCCGGCCGATCGGCGCGCATTTCCACGTGGCGCACGGGCTGAGCAACGCCATGCTGCTGCCGGCGGTGACCGAATACGGGCTGGAGGCGGCGCTGGACCGCTATGCCGAGGCCGGCCGCGCGCTGGGCGTGGCGCAGCGGACGGACAGCGACGCGGCGGCGGCGGAGAAGCTGCTGGCCGAGCTGCGCGCCTGGAACGACGAGCTGAAGGTGCCGACGCCGCAGGGCTACGGGATCGACCGCGCCCGGTGGGAGAGCCTGCTGCCGCTGATGGCCGAACAGGCCCTGGCCAGCGGCAGCCCGGGCAACAACCCGCGGGTGCCGGATGCCGGCGAGATCGTGGCGCTGTACCGGCGGGTCTACGCGGGCAACTGAAGGTTGTTTCGCGGCTGGTGAGCCGGTATTGCGTCAGCCTTCCGGGCTGGCGAGGCTTGCGATGTCGGTGATGCAGATCCTGGCTCAGATCCTATCCCATACCCCGCCCTGGGTATGGGGCGTTCTGGTGCTGCTGGTGGCGCTGGGCCTGATGGCGCGGCGCAGCCGGGTGATGCCGCTGGGGCGGGTGCTGGTGATGCCGGCGATCTTCCTGTGCTGGGGCGTGGCCACGCTGGGCCAACGCAGCGGTGGCGCGGCCGCGCTGATTGCGCTGTGGGCGGCAATGCTGCTGGTGGGCGCGGTGCCGGGCTGGCGCTGGGCGCCCTCGGCGCAGGCGCGGCCGGAGCCGGGGAGCCGCCGGCTGATGGTGCCGGGCAGCCTGGTGCCCCTGGTGCTGGGCCTTGGCATATTCGTGGTGAAGTATGTGCTGGCGGTGGCGCTGGGAATGCAGCTGGCCGAGCCGATGCTGCTGCGCAGCGTGGACCTGGGCCTTTCCGGCCTGATGGCGGGGTTCTTCCTGGCCGGGCTGGCGCGGCTGCTGCTGCGGCTGCGCCAGCCGGCGGCGGGTTAGGCCGGCTGCCGGCTGCGCCAGCTGGCCCACCAGGCGCTCAGCGCCTCGGCCGGCAGCGGGCGGCCGACGATGAAGCCCTGGGCGTGGTCGATGCCCATGCCGCGGGTGACCGCCCAAAGCCGCAGGTCGGAGACACCCTCGGCGATGATGAGCTGGCCGCGGCGATGCGCGGCCCGGGTGATGCGGCGGACCTCGCGGCGGGCGCGGGCGTCCTCGGGCAGGGACATCACCAGGCTGCGGTCCAGCTTGAAGCCGGCGAAGGGCAGGTGGAAGAAGCGCTCGCGCTCGTCGTTCAGGATGATGTCGTCCAGCAGCACGGCGTAGCCGGCGGCGCGCAGCCGCAGCAGGGCGCGGCGCAGCGTGGAGACGTCGCGCACCTCGGTGGTCTCGGTCAGTTCCAGCGAGACCTGGGCCGGGCGCAGGCCGGAGCGGCGGAGCGCCTTGTGCAGCCAGCTGACCAGGTCGGCCTGCAGCAGCATGGCCAGCGGCAGGTTGATGGAAACGCCGATCTTCAGCTGGTCGTGCAGCCGGCCCAGTTCCACGCCGGCGCGGGAGGCGACGACGATGGAAAGCGCGCGAGCCAGGCCGGAACGCTCGGCCAGCGGCATGAAGGCGTCGGGCGGGATGGGCGCGGCGTTGCGCTGCCAGCGGGCCAGCGCCTCCACCATCACCGGGCGGCGGTCGCGCATGCGGACCACCGGCTGGTAGCGCAGCACGATCTCGCCGCGGGTCAGGCCGGCGGCCAGGTCGGCCGCGGCGGCATTGGGCAGGCTGGCGGTCTTGCCGGCGGATTTCCCGGCCGGGCCGGGGCGTTCATGGCTCATGGCTTCCGCCAGCGGGCCGGCTTCGGCCGGAATGGCGCGCATGGCGCGTGGCAGGGCGGCGTGGTTGGCGGAGACGACGACGAGCGTGGTGCGGGCGCTGGGCTCGGCCAGGGTGGCCAGCAGGTGCGGCCAGCTGGCGCCGGCGGCGGCCGGGTCGGCCAGCAGGTGGTGCGGGCCAAGGCCGGGGCCGGCCAGGCGGGCCAGGGCCTCACGGCCGGTGCGGGTGATGGTGGGCGCGGCGCCACGATGGCGGACCGCGGCGGAGACAGCCGTGATGACGGCGGGGTCGCGCGACAGGACGAGGACCTGCTCCGGGGCTGTCCGGAAGCCTCTCACACCACTGGCCAGGCTTGTCGCCCTGGCAGCATCCAGATCCACTGGGCAATCCCATGCACGCTGTTTCATGCCCTGATCGGGCCGTCTGACTTATTAGCACAAGTTGACGGTTTTCAAACCTTCTCTCCAAGTTGCTACACGGAACAGGCGTGGAACAAGGTTGGTTGCGCTGGCATGACGAGCCGGACACGGCGTGAAAGGCGCGGCCAACCGCGGCCAGGGACGCCATTCCCGAGATGGTCACAGCTTCGCGAGCGGCCTGGGCGCGGTTGGTTCAGACGGCGGCGGCACCGGGGCTGCCGCCGGCCTTGCCGGCCGGCTTGCCCGCGGGCTTGCCGGCCGGGCTGCCGGCGGGCTCGCCGCGGCGCAGCCGGTTCTCCCCCAGGAAGAGCAGGATGGGCGCGGCGATGAAGATGGAGGAGCTGGCCGAGACGACGATGCCGAACAGCATGGTCCAGGCGAAGCCGGACAGGGTCTGCCCGCCGAACAGCGCCAGCGGCAGGGCGGCCAGCAGCAGGGTCATGCTGGTGCCCATGGTGCGGTTCAGCGTCTCGTTGATGCTGCGGTCGATCAGCTGGCGCAGCGGCATGGTCTTGAACTTGCGCAGGTTCTCCCGCATCCGGTCGTAGACCACCACCTTGTCGTTGGCGGAGAAGCCGATGATGGTCAGGATGGCGGCGACGGTGGTGAGGCTGAACTCGATCCGGGTGACGGCGAGGAAGCCGACCACCTTGGTGGTGTCCAATATCAGGGTGGTGATGGCGCCGAAGGCGAACTGCCATTCGAAGCGGAACCAGATGTAGACCAGCATGGCGCCGAGCGAGATGGCCAGCGCGATCATGCCGCCCAGGAACAGCTCGTCGGAGACGCGGTTGCCGACCGCATCCGTGCGCAGGATGCGGCTGCCGGGGGCGACCTGCTCCAGCGCGGTGCGGACCTGGTTGACCGCCACCTGGGTCTCGGCCTCGGCACCCTGGGTGGGCAGGCGGAGCATGACGGTGGAGGCATCGCCGAACTGCTGCACCCCGGCCTCGCCGAGGTTCAGGCCGCCGACCGCGCTGCGGATGGCGCCGAGGTCGGCCGGGCCTTCGGTGCGGACTTCCATCAGGATGCCGCCCTTGAAGTCGATGCCCTTCTCCAGCCCGGGGTAGAAGGCCATGACGATGGAGGCGGTGGACAGCACGGCGGAAACCGCCAGCCCGGCGAAGCGGCCGCGCATGAACTGCCAGGTGGTGTCGTCCGGCACCAGGCGCAGCCAGGGGCGGGCCAGGCGTTCGAGGAAGGTCTTGCCGTCGATGAAGACCGGCAGCACGGCCGGGCGCTTCCAGCGGTACCACCAGGAGACGAACAGTCGCACCAGGGTTGTGGCGGTCCACATCTGCACCACCGTGCCGATGGCGACCGTGACCGCGAACCCCTTCACCGGGCCGGAGCCGAAGCCGTAGAGGCAGGCCATGGCGATCAGGTTGGTCAGGTTGCTGTCCATGATGGTGCCGGACGCCTTGGTGAACCCGGCTTCCAGCGCGCTGACCGGGGTGCGGCCGTTGCGGACCTCCTCGCGGATGCGTTCGTTGATCAGGATGTTGGCGTCGAGCGCGGTGCCGAGCGTCAGCACGATGCCGGCGATGCCGGGCAGGGTCAGCGTGGCTTCCAGCAGGGAGGAGGCGGCGATCAGCAGCACGATGTTGAAGAACAGCGCCACGTCGGCCAGCCAGCCGAACAAGCCGTAGGCCACGCCCATGTAGACGAAGACGAAGAAGGCGCCGGCGGCGAGCGAGAGCATGCCGGCGCGGATGGCATCGGCGCCGAGCTCCGGCCCGACGCTGCGTTCCTCCACCACCGTCAGCGGCGCGGGCAGGGCGCCGGCGCGCAGCAGCACGGCCAGGTCGTTGGCGCTGGCGGCGGTGAAGCTGCCGCTGATCTGGCCACGGCCGCCGGTGATGGGCTCGCGGATGTTGGGGGCGGTGATGACCTTGTCGTCCAGCACGATGGCGAAGGGCCGGCCGGTGTTGGCGCGGGTGACCTCGGCGAAGCGGCGGGTGCCGACGCTGTCGAAGGCGAAGTTGACCACCCATTCGGCGTTGCGGCTGTCCTGGCCGGCGCGGGCGTCGGTCAGGTTGGCGCCGTCCACCTCCACCCGGCGGCGCACCGCGAAGCGCTGGTTGGGGTCGCGGTCGCTGGGCAGGAACATGTCGCCGGGCGGCGGGGTGGGCGCGTTGAGGTTGGCGGCCTCGTCGACCAGGTGGAAGGTCATGCGTGCGGTCTTGCCGAGCAACTGCTTGATGCGGTTGGGGTCTTCCACGCCGGGCAACTGCACCAGGATGCGGTTCTGGCCCTGGCGGGCGATCAGCGCCTCGGAGACGCCGGTCTGGTCGATGCGGCGGCGGACGATCTCGATGGATTGCTCGACCGCGCCGCTGGCCTTGGCGCGCAGGCCGGCCTCGGTCAGGGTGGTGGTGACGGTGCCGTCCGGGGTGGTGGTGACCTCGATGTCCGGGATGGTGGTGCCGGCGCTGGCCGGGACCGGGTTGGCCAGCTCGCGCATCGCGGTGGCGGCGGCGGCGGCCTGGGCCGGGTCGCGCACGCGGAAGCTCATGCGGCGGTTGGCCGCGTCCGGGGTGAGGGCGAGGTACTGGATGCGGCCGTCGCGCAGCTTGGTGCGGGCGGCGTCGGCCAGGGATTCCACGCGCTCCTTCACCACCGCGACGGTATCGACCTCCAGCAGCAGATAGCTGCCGCCGCGAAGGTCCAGGCCGAGGGAGAGCTGGTGGACCCAGCCCGGCAGGCTGGCGCGGGGCAGCAGGTTGGGCAGGCTCAGCAGCAGGCCCAGCAGGCAGACGCCGAGGATGGCGTAGGTCTTCCAGCGCACGAAATACAGCATGGAGGCAGTGAATCCCTGACCGGGGCAGGCCCCCCGGGGTGTGGCGGGCGGAACATGACGGCGGGTGGCCACCGAAGCAAGGGAGGGATGCAAGACAGGGATGCAAGGCCGGGGCGGGCATGGTAGGGCGCGGCGGCAGTTGGCGTGGGGTTCGGACGTGGCGTTACCGCGGGTTGGCGTGTTGGGCGTGGGGCATTTCGGCCGGTTCCATGCGGTGAAGCTGGCGGCGCGGGGCTGCCTTTCGGCGCTGCATGACGCCAGCGCGGCGCGGGCGGCGCAGGTGGCCGCCGAGGTGGGCTGCCCGGCGCTGGACGCCGCCGGGGTGATCGCGGCCAGCGACGCGGTGCTGGTGACGGCGCCGACCGCGTATCACCACGCCTTGGGCATGCAGGTGCTGCGGGCCGGGCGGCACCTGTTCGTGGAGAAGCCGATGGCGGCGACCATGGCGCAGGCCGAGGAGCTGGCCGCCGAGGCCCGGGCGCGCGGCCTGGTGCTGCAGGTCGGGCATATCGAGCGGTATTCGGCGGCGCTGCGCGCGGTGAAGGCGGCGGCGGCCGGCGGCCAGGCGCTGGCGCTGGAAGCCACGCGCGTGGCGCCGTTCCGGCCGCGCAGCCTGGATGTGAGCGTGGTGATGGATCTGATGGTGCACGACCTGGACCTGGTGCTGGACCTGGCCGGGGCGCCGTTGGTGGAGGTGCAGGCGGTGGGCCGGCCGGTGATGAGCGAGAAGATCGACTTCTGCGTGGCGCAGCTGGGCTTCGCGAACGGGATGCGCGCGACGGTGACGGCCAGCCGCGTTTCGGTGGCGCTGGAACGGCGGCTGCGGCTGCTGGGGCCGCAGGGCGAGATGCGGGTGGACTTCCTGGCCCGCAGCCTGGACATGCTGCGCCCCGGCGGCGCCGAGGCGCGGGCGGATATGCCCGGCTGGGGCCTGGACAAGGCGACCTGGACCGACCACGACAGCCTGGAGGCGGAGCACGCCGCCTTCCTCGCGAGCATCACCGAAGGCGCGGCGGTGGAAGCCGACGCCGCGGTGGGGCTGCGGGCGCTGGATGCCTGCCTGCGGGTGGAG
>CAIMOR010000377.1 GCA_903843125.1 uncultured Rhodospirillales bacterium | reverse complement strand
CTGGTCAGTGTGGCGACGATGACCACGGCAGCCATGGCCGAGGTGGGGATCAGCGCTATGGCGGGGCCAACCAGCAGCATCACCAGCAGCATGCTGCCGGCGAAGGCGATATTGGCCAGCCGGCCGCGCCCGCCATTGGCCCGCACCTGCGGCGTGACATTGACCGAAGCGCTGCTGGGCCCGCCGCCGAACAGCGCGGAGGCAAGGTTGCCGCAGCCTTGCAACCGCAGTTCGGCATTCGCATCGTGCGCGGTCTCGGCGATCTGCGCCGAGCGGGTCAGGCAGAGCAGCGTCTGCATCGAGGATACCAGCGCCAGGGTCAGCGCCGTGCCGAGAATGGCCGGCGCCAAGGCCGGGAAGCTGGCGGCGGCGACAAAGCCAGCCATCTCGCCGAAGCGCGGCAACGGCAGCACGCCCGCGGGCATACTGCCGATCAACGGCCCGAGCATGCCAGGCGCCACCAGCCTGGCGGTGAGTTGCCAGGCACAGGTGCCCCCGACCAGCGCCACCAGCGCCAATGGCACCACCCGGCCGAGCCGGCGCGGCAGGAACATCAGCCCGCCGGCGCAGCAGGCAATGCCCAGCGGCCAGGGGCTCGGCGGGGCGTGGCCGGCCAGGGCCAGCCAGGCCTGGTGCACCGAGTTGAAGCCCAGCAGCTTCGGCACCTGGCCAAGGATGATCTGCAGCGCCGTGCCGTTGACGAAGCCGGCCAGCACCGGCAGCGGGATGACCTTGACCACCGCCCCGAGCCGCAGTGCGCCCAGGCCGAACTGCAACAGGCCGGACAGCAGGACGGCGAGCAGGCAGCCGGTCATCAGCGCCGGCGCGGCGGCAGCCCCCGGATAGGCCTGCGCAAAGGCGGGCTGCGCCGCCAGCATCGGCGGCAGGCCCGCGACGATGGCGGCAAGGCTGGTGCGCGCCGTGGTCAGCTGCAGGGTCGGCCCGCCGAATACCCCCGCGGTCAGGCCGAACAGCACAGCCGACAGCAAGGCGCCGAAGATGCCCTGCGCCGCGTGTTCGGCGCCGATGCCGGCATAGATCACCGCCCCCGATGACAGCAGGAAAGGGATCGCTATCAGCGCCCCGACCACCCCACCCGTCACATCGCCGCGGAGCCGGCTCCAATCCCACATGACGCGCCGGTTCAGCACCGCGCTCCGCAGTTGCAACGAAAGTCCCATCGGCCCCTGGTTGCACTATCGCCTTCACGGAATAGTGAGAGCTTACCGTGACATTAATGCGGTGCAGCACCGCTGCAAAGGGCATTCCACCGGGCCTGCCCGGCCTCAGGCCTCCAGGCTGGCAATGGTGGTGCTGGCCAGGCGCAGCTTCTGCTGCACCTGCATCGCCACGGCATTCAGCATCAGGTAGGCCAGGTCCGGGCGCTCCTGCCGCACCTTCGCCATGGCGTCGGCACCGATCAGCAGGCAGCGCACCTCGGTCCGCGCCATCACGTCGGCCGAGCGGGGTTGGTTGGAGATCAGCGCCAGTTCGCCGGCCAGCACGCCTGGCGTCAGCGTCGTCAGCCGGGTCCGCGGCGCGGCTGGCCTGTCGCCCGCGGGCCCCTGTGGCAGGGTCACGTCCAGTATGCCCGCCAGCACCAGCCAGGCATCGTCCGCGGGGTCGCCGGCGCGTACCACCATGCGGCCCGCCGGGAACACCAGCTCCCGCAGGTAGCCCAGCAGGTCCACGGCCGCCGCGGCGGGAATGCCCAGGCCTGCCAGCGCCTCCAGCGCGGTCAGGGCCGCTGGCGGTAGGGCCTGGTCGCGCTGCAGCAAGGCCGCCTCAGCCGCCTCGACGGCCATGTCGAGGGAGGCGAAGACGCGCCGGGGCGGCAGGTCGTCCAGCATCCGCAACTCGTCGAGATAGTCCCACACCGGCAGCCCCGGCCGCACCCAAGCCCAGGACAGGCTGAGCCCCTGCTGCCAGAACCTGCTGCATTCCCGCAGCAGCCGCCTGGCGCCGGAGTAGTCGATCTGGCTCACCCGCCGCATGTCGAGGATCACCTGGTCGGCGCCCGCGGCCACGGCCCCTGCCACCCGGCGGGTGACCTGGTCGGCGCTGCCGAAGAAGATCGCGCCCTCAAGCTCGATGACCGTGATCCGGGCGCCCTGGGCCAGCAGCAGGTCGGTCTCGCGGCCCGGGCGGTAGACCCGCGACAGCGCGCCGGGGTTGGCATAGCTGCGGCGCACCACGTTGCGCGCCATGGCCAGCGCGAACAGCAGCAGCGCCAGCACCAGGCCCACCAGCACGGCGACCAGCAGCGACCATTCCACCGCCACGCCGGCCACCACCAGGATGACCAGCGCATTGCCGATGCCCTGCGCCCGGTGCCGCGCCCCCGGGCGCAGCGCCTGGCGCAGCGGCTTCAGCCCGGCCAGGTCCACCAGCCCCCAGGCGCTGGCGATGACGACCCCGGCCAGGGTGGCGAAGGGCAGCAGCCCGACCAGCCGCCCCAGCAGCACGCAGCACGCCAGCAGCGTCAGGCTGCGCACCACCAGCGCCTGCCAGGACCTGGCCCCGGCGCGCATCATGCCGATGGAACTGCCGATGCTGCCGCTCGTCATGATGCCGCCGGCCAGGCCGGACATCAGGCCGGCGCCGGCCATCGCCAACAGGTCGCGCCGGGCTTCGCCGGGCTGGCGCGTGGCGTCCTGCAGCGCGGAGGCCGCCGACAGCGTTTCCAGCACGGCCAGCAGCGCCATGGTGAAGGCCACCGGAACCACATGCAGCGCCAATTCCCGCGCGCCCAGCCGGGGCAGCATGCCCGCGGCAGCGACAACATCCCCCGCCCATTCCCCGACAGGCGGCAGGCCGCCCAGCACCGGGCCGACGAAGCCCGGCCCGAAGCAGGCGCGCAGCAGGTAGTGCATCCCGGTACTGGCCAGGATGGCGAGCACGACCAGCGGCACCCGGCGCAGCCAGGCCGGTCGCGGCCAGGGCAGCAGCATCAGGCCCAGCACGCTTGCGGCAACCAGCAGGCTGCCCGGGCGCCAGTCGGTGTCGACATCGCCGGACGACAAGCCGATGGCATGCCTGGCCATGCCGAGCAGCATGAGCACCGCCGTGCCGTTCACGATGCCGGCCAGCACCGGATAGGGGATCAGCGGCACCACGGCGCCGAAGCGCAGCATCGCCATGGCAGCGACCAGCGCGCTGCACAGCACGGAGGCGGCCATGATGACGGCCAGCGCGTGGCTGGTCGCGGCCGGGCCGGTCAGTCCGCCAAGCGTATTCGCCACCAGCGTGGCCAGCAGCAGCGAGATGGCCGAGCTGCCACCCGCCGCCAGGCCGGGCGTGCCACAGCACAGCCCGCAGACCGCGCCGCCGACGATGACCGTGACCAGCAGCAGCAGGATGCCGGCCGGCGCCGCCCCCGGCCCCAGCGCCGCCAGGATGATCAGGCCGTAGCCGATTGCGGACGGCATCACCAGCAGCGCGCCCGTCAGGCCCGCGGAGACCTCGGCAACTCGAATCGTCAATCGGGTCCGCTCCGCTGCCGGTCTGAAGCGGTCATACTCGGCGAAGCTGCCCCATAGTCAATGTCGGCGGTTTTACCGCCGCACGGGCCTCGCACCCCGACCCCGAAGCCGCGGAGCCGGGCGTGGGCAGGCGGGCCGGCACCGCGGATGCCGATGACGTGGCGCGGATGGGTGGCGCCTGAAAAGCGGCACGCGCGGCCCGGCCGACGCAGGCCTCGCCGTCGCGGCCCGGCTCATTCGGCGCTTATGCCCCGCTCGCGGATCAGCGCGCTCCACAGCGCAACTTCACGCGCGACCCAGGCGCCCAGCACCTCCGGGGCTCCCGGGGTCGCCTCGGTGCCGTCGGCGGCCAGGCGGGCGACGATCTCCGGCCGGCGGAGCGCCGCGGTGGCGGCCGCGTTCAGCCGGGCGATGATTGGCGCCGGCGTGCCGACGGGGGCGAACAAGCCATACCAGTTCAGCGTGGTGAATCCAGCGAAGCCCTGCTCGACCATCGTCGGCACCTCGGGCGCGGCGGCGCTGCGCGTGGGGCCGGTGAAGGCGATGGCGCGCAGCTTGCCATCCCGCACCAGCGGCAGCGCGGTCGAGGGGTTGTCGAACATGCCATCCAAGGTGCCGCTCAACAGGTCGGTCAGCGCGGCGGCGGAGGAGCGGTAGGCCACATGGGTCAGCGCCGCACCGCTGCGGCTGGCCAGCAACTCCATGGAAAGATGCCCCATGCTGCCCGGCGCGGCCGAGCCGAAGTTCAGGCCGCCCGGCTTCTGCCGCGCCGCCGCCAGCAGCGCGGCGACATCGGCCGGGCCGTCCGGGCGCACCACCAGCACCTGCGGGTTGGTCATCACCATGGTGATCGGCGCGAAGTCGCGCACCGGGTCGTAGCCGAGGTTGGGGAACAGCCCGACATTGATGGCCAGCGGCGCGGCGGTCAGCAGCAGCGTGTTGCCATCCGGGCGGGCGCGGGCCACCGCTTCGGTGCCCAGCCGGGTGGCGGCGCCACCACGGTTCTCGATGACGACCGGCTGGCCCAGCGCGGTCTGCAGGTGTGGCGCCATCAGCCGGGCGATGATGTCGGTGGCGCCGGCGGGCGCATAGGGCACCACGACCGTGATCGGCCGATCGGGCCAAGGGGCAAGCGCCGGCTGCTGGGCCAGGGCCGGCGCGGCGAGCAGCGTCGCCGGCAGGCCGCGCGACAGCAGTGCCGGCAGGCCGCGCGAGAAGGAGGCCAACAGGCCGCGACGGACAATCATGCGGGGGGTTCCTTCGCCAACAGGCGCGTGGCCAAGCCTTGCACGTGCCGGACATGCGCCGCCAGCAGCGCCTCGGCTTCCGCCGCCCGGCCGGCCAGCGCCAGGTCCAGGATGCGGCGATGTTCCTGCACCGCATGGGCCAGGCGCGCAGGCTCGCGCGGCAGGCGGTGGCGCAGCGCGTCCACCCGGTCGGCAATGCCGCGATAAGCACGGCCCAGCAGCGGGTTGGCCGCGGCCTCCACCAGCGCAGCGTGGAAGGCACGGTCCAGCGCCTCGGCGCGGGGCAGGTCGCCGTCCTCCACCGCCAGCACGGCGCCGGCCAGCAGCGGCGCCAGCGCCGCGGCCAGGCGTTCCGGGTCGGCGGCGGCGGCCAGGCGCAGCGCGCCGGTCTCCAGCACCGCGCGCATCTCGCACAGCGCGCGTATCTCCGCCGCGCCGGGGGCCATGACGAAGCTGCCGCTCTGCGGGCGCACCACCACCAGACCCTCGGCGGCCAAGCGGGCCAACGCCTCCCGCACCGGGGTGCGGCCGATGCCGAGCCGCTCCGACAGGCTGCGGTCCGACAGGCGGGCGCCGAACGGCAGTTCATCCGTCAGGATGGCGGCGCGGATCGCATCCTGGGCGCGGGCGGCGAGGCTGGGGTCGGCGAACTGCATCGAACTGGCATAGCAGTTACGCCTTGACAGCCGCAATACCTGATCTGCTATGCCAGTTTGCGGAGAACGACCATGCCCCTGGATATCCCCTGCCCCACCCTGCCGGATGACGGCCTGGTGGTCTTCCTCAAGGCCGAATGCCCAACCTGCCAGCTCGTCGCCCCGCTGCTGCCAGCGCTCGGTGCCACCGTCGTGGTGCAGGACGCCCCCGCGGCCTTCGCCGGCGGCTGGGATGACACGGCCCTCGCGCTCTCCTTCGCCGCCGATATCGAGGTGGTGCCGACACTGATCCGTCGCGTCGGCGGCCGAGAAGTAGCGCGCACCTACGGCTGGGACCGCGAGGAATGGCGGCGGCTCAGCGGCGATGCCGCATTGGGCGAAGCACTGCCGGTCTTCCGCCCGGGCTGCGGCAGCAAGAGCCGCGAGCCCAACGTGCACGAGCACCTGGTGGCCAGGTTCAGCCAACCCGGCATCGGCAGCCGTCAGGTCGCGGTCGGCGAATGGGACGACCCGATCGAGGCCTGCTTCGACCGCGGCTGGAGCGATGGCCTGCCGGTGGTGCCGCCGACCGATGCGCGCATCCTGCGCATGCTGGCCGGCACGCCGCTCAGCCCGCAGACCGTGGTGGGCCGCATGCCGCCGGACCTGGCGCCGCTGACCGTGGAGAAGGTCGCGATCAACGCAGTGATGGCCGGCTGCAAGCCGGACTACATGCCGGTGCTTCTGGCTGCGATAGAGGCCGCGCTGGAGCCGGTGTTCACCTTGCACGGCATTGTCTGCACCACCTGCTTCTCGGCGCCGATCATCATCGTCAACGGTCCCATCGCGCGCAGCATCGGCATGAACAGCGGCATCAACGCGCTGGGCCAGGGCAACCGCGCCAATGCCACCATCGGCAGGGCGCTGAACCTGATCATCCGCAACGTCGGCGGCGGCCGGCCGGGCGAGCTGGACCGCAGCACCATCGGCGGGCCGGGCAAGTATACCTTCTGCTTCGCCGAGAACGAGGACGACCCGCGCTGGCAGCCGCTGGCGCAGGCCCGCGGCATCGCGCCCGGGCGCAGCGCCGTCACGCTGTTCCAGGGTGACGGCATCCAGGGCTTCGTCGACTGGAAGAGCAGGACGCCGGAGGAACTGTCAAAGAGCCTCTCGATGTCGCTGCTCGCGGTTGGCCACCCGAAGCTGTGCGAGTTCTTCAACGCCATCCTGGTGCTGTCGCCGGAACACCACGCCATCTTTGCCGATGCCGGCTGGGACCGGGCGCGGATAGAGGCCAGCCTGCGCGACAACCTGCGCCGGCCGGGCACCGAACTGGTGGCCGGCGCGCAGGGCGTGGGCGAGGGCATGGCGCCCTCCCGTGCCGGGGACATGGTGGACAAGTTCTGGCCCGAAGGTCTGCTGGTGGTGCGCGCCGGCGGCGCCGCGGGCCTCTATTCCGCGATATGCTGCGGCTGGAGCGGCGGCCGCTTCCGCGAGGAAAGCCAACCCGTGACGAAGGAGATCATCGCATGAGGACCGACGACAGCCTGCTGCGCGACCCCACCGCCGAGGCCGCCGGCCTGGCCCGCGCGCCGGTGGCCGCGCCGGCGGACCTGCGCGCCGGCACGGTGGCGCTGCTGGATATCGGCAAGATGCGTGGCGACGAGTTCGTCGACCGGCTGGCGGCATTGCTGGCGGCGCGCGGCTTTCGGCTGAAGCGCTGGAAGAAGCCGACCAATACCCGCACGGCGCCGCTGCCGATATTGCAGGAGATTGCCGCCGAAGCGCAGGCGGTGATTATCGCGCTGTCGGACTGCGGCTCCTGCACCTCGTGCTCGACGCATGACCTGAACGACCTGGACCAGCGCGGCGTGCCCGGCGTGAACGTGCTGACCGAGGAGTTCCAGGACGCCTTCGCCCGGCAATGCGGCAGCCTCGGCTTCGAGGGCCGGGCGGTCTTCGTGCCGCACCCCATCCTCAACCGCACCACCGCCGAGATCCACGCGATTGCCGAGCGGTATCTGGAGGCCATCCTGGCCGCGCTTGGCTCGGCGGAGGCGCGGCGCGCCGCCTAGCAAGGTTGCGCCGGGTCAGCGGCTTCGCCTGCAGCGCGCTGGCCTCGGCGAAGTGCCGGATCGCCAGCGGGGGCGGCACCAGCAGCTTCGTCAAGACCTGGGGCTGAAGGTCATCGCCGGCACGAACGGCGCCTGCATGTCGGCAGCTTCCCCGACCGGCACCGCATACGGCGGCGACCCCGCGCAGGAGACGCGCAACGCCGGGACCTTCCCGGCGGCGGTCGAGAACGGCTACGTGCTGGTGGGAGATCGCCACGCCCGAGCCGTGCCGGGTTGTGGCGACCGGGGGGCGCAACCGGGGGCCGCAACCGGGGGCCGAGGCGCATGTCTGCGGGTCTACGTGTCTGGTCGACGCCGTGGTGGCGGCGCATGGCCCGGCTTGGCCTGGCCACCGCCAGGCTGCACCTGGAACCTTTCAACGCCGCGGTCGCCATCGGCGGCGTGCCCGTTGTCATCATGGCAGCGCGGCGGGGGCTGCGGCTTGAGGTGGCGGCGGACCGCAGCGCGCCGGAGGTGCCGGTGGCGGTCGGCATGCCCGTGGCGCTGTCCTGCGAACAGGGTGGCTGCGGCAATTGCCTGACCACCGTGCTGGCGGGAGAGGCGGAGCACCGCGACAGCGTGCGGGCCGCAAAGGAGCGGACCTTCAGCCGCAGGATGGCGCTGTGCTGTTCGCGCGGCCGCACCGTGGTTCTGGACCTTTGATGGAGCTGGCCGCCGGCCGCGCCGCCGTTCAGGCTGCCCTGCCCGCGCCGGCGTCGCGCGTGGCAGGTGGCGACGCGAAATCCCCGCAGGCGACCCAGCTCGCGGCCTCGGCGCGCACGGCGTCCGCCAGGCGCCGCGCCACCAGCCCCACCGGGCGGTCCCGATGCGTGGCCATCGACAGCGTGCGGCGCAGCGCCGGGCGCAGTGGCGCAGCGCACAGCGTTCCGGCTGCCAACTCCGTCCGCACCGCCTGGCGGGAGCCGAGCATCTGCGCCACGCCTTGCACCACCAGCACCTTCTGCGGCGCCGTCGCCTCAACCTCGAAGCGGATGTCGAGCCCCAGGCCGCGCGCGGCGGCCAACGCCTCAACCCGCTGACGGAAGGGGTTCTGCGCATTGGGCATCGCCAGCGGCACCGTGGCCAGGTGGCGGAACGGCACGGGGCGGTCGGCGCGGTAGCCGGCACCGGCGGGGCCGATCAGCACCACATCCTCGGCCAGCAGCGGCTCCAGTGCCAGGGCGCGGCTCGGCGCCGGGTCGAACAGCAGGCCCAGGTCCACCTGCCCGGCCAGCAGCAGTTCACGCATCTGGTCGGCGAAGCCGGCGATGAAGCGGATGCTCACCTCCGGGTGGGCGGGGATAAAGCGCTGGGCAAGCGCCTCGCTCAGCCGTTCCAGCAGCAGCCAAGGCAGGCCGATGGTGACGCGCCCGCGCAGTGGTGCCTGGCCGGAAAGCTCCGCCTTCAGCTGCGCCAGGCCGGCCAGCAGCGGCGCGGCGCGGTCGCGCAGCAGCACGCCGGACTCGGTCAGCGCCAGCCCGCGGCCGTGGCGGCGGAACAGCTGAGTGCCGAATTCGGCTTCCAACAGCCGCATCTGCCGGCTGAGCGCCGTCTCCACGACCCGCAGCCGCACCGCGGCCCGGCGCAGGCTGCCGGTCTCGGCCACTTCCAGGAAGGTGGTGAGCTGGCGCAGATCCATTTTTCGCCGCCTTCAGTGTGCTAATCGTGCGAAGTCTGGCTGCGTTCGATTGCCATGGAAAGCAGCACTCGCATGGCGCCAGCATGACCGTTCCTGCCGCTACGGGGTTTGCCGATGCGCCGCCTGCTGCTTGCCCTGCTGCTGCTCTGCCCGCTGGGCGCCATGGCCCAGCCGGCCGGGGCACCGATGACGCTGATCGTGCCGTATGCCGCCGGCGGCATCACCGACGTGCTGGCGCGGCTGGTGGCGGAACGGCTCTCGACGCGTCTCGGCGTGCCGGTGGTGGCGGAGAACCGCAGTGGCGCCGGCGGGCTGATCGGCGCCCAGGCCGCCGCGCGCGGCCGGCCGGATGGCACTGCGCTGTTCATGCATTCCTCCGCTATCCTGGCCGTGGCGGCCAATACGCCCGAGGCGCATTTCACCCCGATGGCCGAACTGGCGCCGGTGATCTTCGTCGCCGGCCTGCCCAGCGTGCTGGCGGTGAACCCCGCGGTGCCGGCGCACTCCATGCCGGAGTTGCTGGCCTGGCTGCGCGCCAATCCGGGCCAGGCCAACTGCGGCAACCTCGGCGAGGGCGCCAACGACCATCGCGCCTGTCTGGCGCTGGAACGCGCCGCCGGCAGCCGGGTCGAGCATGTGACCTATCGCGGCCTGCCGCCGCTGGACCTGGACCTGGTCGCCGGCACGATCCAGATGGCGCTCGGCTCAGCGCCCATCCAGGCGCCGCTGGCGCGTGAGGGCCGCATCCGCATCCTGGCCGTGGGCACCGCGGAACGGGTTGCCTCGCTGCCCGAGATACCGACCTTGCTGGAAAGCGGCATCGCCTTCGACACCCTGGCGAGCAACGCCATCTTTGTGCCCGCCGCCACGCCGCGCCCGGTGGTGGAACGGCTGAACCGCGAGATTGCCGCGATCCTGCAGGAGCCGGAGGTGCGCCAACGGATCGAGGCCACCGGCAGCATCATGGGGCCAAGCGACATCGAATACCTGCGCGCGCTGTTCCAGCGGGAAGCGGACCGCGCTCAGGCCAACAGGCAGGGAGGCTGACTGCAATGACCTATTCCATCACCGCGCGCTGCCCGCGCACCGGGCAATACGGCGTAGGCGTTGCGACCTATTCACCCGTGGTGGGCAGCAACGTCCCGCTGGTGGTGGGCGGACATGGGGCGGTGGCGCACCAATGCGTCGCCTCGCCGGTGTTCCGCGCCATGGCCGGGCGGCTGCTGGCCGAGGGCTGTTCGGCCGAGGGCGTGCTGACCGAGCTCGCGGCAAAGGACCCGCACTGGCAAAGCCGGCAGGTCGGCGTGGTGGACCGCTACGGCCGCGCCGCCGCCTGGACCACGCCGACCGCCCCGGCCCATGCCGGGCATCACCTGGGAGAGGGCTTCGTCGTGGCCGGCAACGTGCTGACGGCAAGCTGCCTCGACGACACTTTCGCCGCCTTCACCGCCACCCAGGGCAGCGACCTGCCCCTGGCCGAGCGGCTGATGCGCGCCCTGGAAGCCGGCGCCCGCAGCGGCGGCCAGGCGGAAGGCCTGACCAGCGCGGCGCTGCTGGTGGCCGGGCACGACCCCTTTCCGCTGGTGGATCTGCGCGTCGACGTCCACGCCACGCCGGTCATCGAGCTGCGCCGCTGCTGGGAGTTCATGGCGCCGCTGCAGGACTTTTACATCAGGCGCAAGACCAACCCGGTGGGGCTGCCGCGCTGGTGGCAGCAGCGCATGGAGGCGGTGCCCGGCTGGCAGCCGCAGCACCTGCGCGGCGTGATGCCGCAGCAATGAAGGCGCCGG
>CAIMOR010000376.1 GCA_903843125.1 uncultured Rhodospirillales bacterium | reverse complement strand
GCCGGCGTCATCGCCGCCGCCGCTGCCCGAAGCGCGACCGCCGACCATCTGCAGCTCTCCGCGGAACTGGCGCAGCACGATCTCGGTGCTGTACTTCTCGGCACCGTCCTTGTCGGTCCATTTGCGGGTCTCGATCTGGCCCTCGATGTAGACCTCGGAGCCCTTGCGCAGGTATTTCTCGGCCACTTCGCCCAGGCGTTCGTTGAAGATCGCCACGGCGTGCCACTCCGTCCGCTCCTGCTGGACGCCTTCCCGGTCCTTGTAGCGTTCTGAGGTTGCCAGCCGCAGGTTCACCACCTTGCCGCCGTTCTGGAAGTTGCGCACCTCGGGGTCCTTGCCGAGACGACCCAGCAGGATGACTTTGTTGACGCCGGCCATGTCCTGAACCTTGTGACTTGCTGTTGCCATCTTAGCTTAGGGTTGCCGCTGCCGACACCCCCAGCCACGGGGCGGCGCCGCCGTCACCCCTTCCCGAGGGGACAATATGATGGCACAACTCAAAGAACACAATGTGAACTTCAGCGCCCACCCGGCGCCCCGGAGAGCCTTGCCCGATGGCCGTTCCCCCCGCCGCTGGCCTGATCCGCATCCGCGGCGCCCGCACCCACAACCTGAAGAACATCGACCTGGACCTGCCGCGCGGCACGCTGACGGTGATCACCGGCCTGTCCGGCTCCGGCAAGTCCTCGCTCGCCTTCGACACCATCTATGCCGAGGGCCAGCGCCGCTATGTCGAGTCGCTGAGCGCCTATGCCCGGCAGTTCCTGCAGCTGATGCAGAAGCCGGACGTGGACAGCATCGAGGGCCTGTCACCCGCGATCTCGATCGAGCAGAAGACCACCAGCCACAACCCGCGCTCCACCGTCGGCACGGTCACCGAGATCCACGACTACATGCGCCTGCTCTGGGCGCGCGTCGGCGTGCCCTACAGCCCGGCGACCGGCCTGCCGATCGAGGCGCAGACCGTGAGCCAGATGGTGGACCGCGTCATGGCCATGCCGGAAGGGACGCGGCTGCTGCTGCTGGCGCCGGTGGTACGCGGCAAGAAGGGCGAATACCGCAAGGAACTGCTGGACTGGCAGCGCCGCGGCTTCGAGCGGGTCAAGATCAACGGGGCCCTGTCGCTGATCAGCGAGGCGCCGAAGCTGGACAAGAAGCTGAAGCACGACATCGAGATCGTGGTCGACCGCGTGGTGGTGCGCGACGGCATCGCTTCCCGCCTGGCCGACAGTTTTGAGAGTGCGCTCGGCCTGGCCGACGGCATTGCCTACGCCGACAACGCCGATACCAGCGAACGGACCGTGTTCAGCGCCAAGTTCGCCTGCCCGGTCAGCGGCTTCACCATCGAGGAGATCGAGCCGCGGCTGTTCAGCTTCAACAGCCCGCAGGGCGCCTGCCCCACCTGCGACGGCCTGGGCAGCCAGAGCTTCTTCGACCCCATGCTGGTGGTGCCGGACGAACTCCGCAGCCTGGCCGAAGGCGCCGTGGCGCCGTGGTCCGGGGCGCAGTCGCCCTATTACGACCAGACGCTGGAAAGCCTGGCGCGGCACTTCAAGGTCAATACCAGCACACCCTGGGGCGACCTGCCGGCGCCGGTGCACAAGGCCATTTTGTACGGCACCGGCGAC
Source organism: uncultured Rhodospirillales bacterium (assembly GCA_903843125.1). Classification (GTDB taxonomy): domain Bacteria; phylum Pseudomonadota; class Alphaproteobacteria; order Acetobacterales; family Acetobacteraceae; genus CAIMOR01. The sequence continues at coordinate 2,187 of CAIMOR010000376.1, read as the reverse complement.
GAGGTGGTGACACTGCGCTACAAGGACGGCCTGCGCAGCTACGACGTCAAGAAGGCGTTCGAGGGCGTACTGCCGAACCTGGAGCGCCGCTTCCGCGAGACGGACAACGCCTGGGCGCGCGAGGACCTCTCTCGCTACCAGGCCGACAAGCCCTGCGACGCCTGCCACGGCTTCCGCCTGAAGCCGGAATCGCTGAGCGTGAAGGTCGCCGGCAGCCATATCGGCGAAGCCAGCAACCTCTCGATCCGCAAGTGCCGCGAATGGTTCGCCGGCGTCATGCCGACGCTGACGCCGCAACGCGCCGAGATCGCGCGGCGCATCCTGAAGGAGATCGAGGAGCGGTTGCAGTTCCTGGTCGATGTCGGGCTGGACTACCTCTCGCTCGGGCGGTCCTCGGCCACGCTGTCGGGCGGCGAATCGCAGCGCATCCGGCTGGCCAGCCAGATCGGCAGCGGGCTGACCGGCGTGCTGTATGTGCTGGACGAACCCAGCATCGGCCTGCACCAGCGCGACAATGAACGCCTGCTGGTCACGCTGCGGCGCCTGCGCGACATCGGCAACACCGTGCTGGTGGTGGAGCACGACGAGGACGCGATCCGCAGCGCCGACCACCTGGTGGACATCGGCCCGGCGGCCGGGGCCGGCGGCGGCCGCATCATCGCCCAGGGCACGCCCGCCGAGGTGGCGGCGAACCCGGCCAGCCTGACCGGCGACTACCTCAGCGGCCGGCGTCGCATCGAGGTGCCGACGACCCGCCGCAAGGCGGACCCCAAGCGCTGCGTCCGCGTGGTCGGCGCCACCGGCAACAACCTGAAGAACGTCAGCGCCAGCTTCCCGCTCGGCACGTTTACCTGCGTCACCGGCGTCTCCGGCGGCGGCAAGTCCACCCTGGTGATCGAGACGCTGTACAAGGCCGCCGCGCGCCGGTTGATGGGCAGTGGCACGGTGCCGTCGGCGCATGAGCGCATCGAGGGCCTCGACCAGCTCGACAAGATCATCGACATCGACCAGAGCCCGATCGGCCGCACTCCGCGCAGCAACCCCGCCACCTATACCGGCCTGTTCGCACCCATTCGCGACTGGTTCTCCGAGCTGCCTGATTCCCGCGCGCGCGGCTACAAGCCGGGACGCTTCAGCTTCAACGTCAAGGGCGGCCGCTGCGAGGCATGCCAGGGCGACGGCGTCATCAAGATCGAGATGCACTTCCTGCCAGACGTCTACGTCACCTGCGACAGCTGCAAGGGCAAGCGCTACAACCGCGAGACGCTGGAAGTAAAGTTCCGCGGCAAATCCATCTCCGACGTGCTGGAGATGACGGTGGAGGAAGGCGCCGAGTTCTTCGCCGCGGTGCCGAGCATCCACGAGAAGCTGAAGGTGCTGAAGGAGGTCGGCCTCGGCTACATCCACCTTGGCCAGCAGGCGACGACGCTGAGCGGTGGCGAGGCGCAGCGCATCAAACTCTCGAAGGAGCTGTCCCGCCGCGCCACGGGGCGCACCATCTACATCCTGGACGAACCCACCACCGGCCTGCACTTCGAGGATGTGAAGAAGCTGCTGGCGCTGCTGCACCAGTTGGTCGAGAGCGGCAACACCGTGGTCGTCATCGAGCACAACCTGGAGGTCATCAAGACCGCCGACTGGATCCTCGATCTCGGCCCCGAGGGCGGCGATGGCGGCGGCCGTATCGTCGCCGAGGGTACGCCGGAAACCGTGGCGGCAACGCCGGGAAGCCACACCGGCCGCTTCCTGGCGCCGCTGCTGGGCGAACCGCAGGCGGCACCGGCGAAGAAGCGCAAGCGGGCCTAGTTCCTGGCAGCTGCAACCGGAGGCTGGCAGGCTGGGAACGACGTCCGCAGCGCTTCAGTGCCGCAATAACGGCGCCTGCGGCGCCGAGCCGGATCAGGGCCTAGAGCCTCCCCAGCACGCCCGCCGCCATCACCGCCAGCCGGTCGGCCAGGCCGCGCATCGGCGGCATTGGGCGCCCGGCCGCCAGGCGCCGCAGGTCGCGCCGCGCGGATGCCGCGGCCGCGACGTGGTGCGGCCGGCCCGGAGCGGTCACTGACGTGGGATACCGAATTCTTCACGCAGCGCGTCGCCGCTGACGGTCGTCCGCTCGCCGTACTCCCGTTCCGCCGCTGCGATGTCGTCGCGGATTCCCGGCTGCGAGAGCCAAAAAACAGTTTCCTG
>CAIMOR010000375.1 GCA_903843125.1 uncultured Rhodospirillales bacterium | reverse complement strand
GAGCATCCGGGCCGGTGGTGACGCTTGCCGCCTTCGCGCCGCCCGGCTGCTGCTACCAATCGCGCTGGATGCCAGTGGCAGCGCCGTCCGCCAGCGCGCCCGTGCGGCGATCAAGCAACACTTCGGCGCGGTGGTGGAAGACATGACGCCAGAGCTTGCTGCCCATGTCGCCGCGATGCTCGCTGAACGCGAGCCGATCACACCGGAGGCGCGGCCCGTCCTCCAGCCTTGGCAGGCGCTCGACATGGCGAACGACAACGCCAGGGCCGCGCATCCGGGCCGCTAGGCACTACCGCCGCCGGCACCACCGGCACACACCGCCAGGGCGGGCCGTGCGAGCGGTCCGCCCTTCGTCGTTCAACCCCATTCGTCCGGCATCAGGTTGGAGTATCGGACCGGCGGAGGCTTCGGGCGCCGGCCGCGCCGCTTGGGTGGTTCCTCGCCGGGGCCGGGCGGAGGCGTCAGCTTGGACCCATCCGCCGCCGCGTTCGCGCCCGGGTCCATATACCGCCCGAAGGCAGGCAGCGACGTTGGCCCGACCATCAGCACCCCGCCGTGCCACGTCAGGCGCAGCAGTGGCGGCAGGCCGGCCTTGAGCATGGCCAGCAGCACGGCCGCGTGCACGTCCACCTCGGCCGCCCACTCGCCTTCAATGGCCACAGGCACGGCAACGCCGAAGGCGCTGGCAATCGTCGGCGTCCCGGCTTCGCCCGCCGCCAGGGTGACGGACGCCACCACCGCCTTGCGCGACTTGGGCAGCACCCGCCGCACCGCGGCGTGCAGGGCGTCCCGGCTCACGGTGGCGTCGGCGGTGGCCTTCATGGGGAGGGCGCTTCTGGCGATGGCCAGGGGAGCGTAACGGCCAGGGAGGGGCCAGCGCCAGGGTAGGGGTTGGTTTCTCAGCCTGCCCCTAGTTGCTTGCTTGCAGCGCAAGGGGTGTTTGTGGGCTGGATTGTGGGTTTTGCAGCTTTGAGGCCGTAAACCATTGATTTTATTGGGGTGCTGGCTCCGGCGGTTGGATTCGAACCAACGACCAACGGATTAACAGTCCGCTGCGCTACCGCTGCGCCACGCCGGAATACCAAATCAACCGAACCGCGGTTCGGCCAGGGCGGCGCCTATAGCAACCGCCGAGGCCGGTCGCAAGCGCCGGGCCTCGGGAAAACGCCCGCGGCCCAGGAAAAACCGCAGCCTGGAGGTCCGGGGCGGAATTGAACCGCCGTAGCAGGTTTTGCAGACCTGTGCCTGACCACTCGGCCACCGGACCACCAAAAGGCGGGGCGCTTCTATCCTTCGCCAGCGCTTCCGGGTCAAGCACGTAAGCTGCCGCTTGGCGCAGCGCAGCAACGGACCTTATATGGCGCGGACTTGCGAAGAGGTTGGCGGGGCATGGACTACGCAGAGGCGCGCACGCGCATGGTCGATGGGCAGATCAGGCCCAACCGGGTCAATGAGCCGCGCCTGCTGGAGGCGCTGCGCAGCACCCCGCGCGAGGCCTTCGTGCCCGCCGCTGCGGCCAGCCGGGCCTATGCCGACGAGGAGGTGCCGCTGCCGGGTGGCCGCGCGCTGATGCAGCCGATGGTGCTGGCCAAGCTGCTGCAGCTGGCGGCGATCCGGCCGGCCGAGCGGGTGCTGGTGGTGTGCGCCGGCACCGGCTACGGCGCGGCCCTGGCCGCCCGACTCGGCGCCCATGTGGTGGCGCTGGAACCCGATGCCGGGCTGCGCGCCCTGGCCGCCCGGGCACTGGCCGGGGAGGCCGCCGGGTCGCTCCGCCTGGAGGCCGGCGACCCGACTCAGGGCTACGCCGCCGCGGCGCCCTACGACGTCATCCTGGTGGAAGGCGAGATTCCCGGCGTGCCGGAAGCGCTGGCTTCGCAACTCGTTGAGGGCGGCCGGCTTGTCGCGATCGTGGCCGAGGGCCGGGGCCAGGGCGTGGCCATGCTTGGCCGGCGCATCGGTGGCGCCCTGACGCTGACCGCGGCGTTCGACGCCGCCGTGGCGTCGCTGCCCGCCTTCCAGCCCAGCCCGGGCTTCGTCTTTTGACCGGGGGTTGCGGCCAGGGCTGCCGCTAACCCTTCTTTGCGCTATGCTGATGCATGTTGAGGCGACACCCATGACGCCGCGTCAAAAGGACCAGGTCACGATGATGCCGAACCGCGCCGCTTTCGCGCTGACTGCCGCCCTCGCCGGGGCCGGCTTCGCGCTTCCCGCGCAGGCCCAGACCCTGCAGGAGGCGCTGGCCTTCGCCTACTCGAACAACCCGACCTTGCTGACGGCCCGTGCACAGCTGCGCGCAACCGACGAGAACGTGCCGCAGGCCCTGGCCGGCTGGCGCCCACAGGTGACCACCAGCGTCAGCGCCGGGTATGTCGACCAGCACAACCGCAGCGCCGGCCTCTCGGTATTCAACCGGGACCCGTTCACCGGGCAGCTGCTGCCGAACAGCGGCCAGCAGTATTCCACCCAGGGCAGCGGCCTGCTGTCGCACACCCACCAGGACCGCGACATCATGAGCTCCACGGTGACGGCGACCCAGCCGATCTACCGTGGCGGGCGCACCGTTGCCTCCATCCGCCGCGCGGAAAACCAGGTGTACGGGCAGCGCGCCCGCCTGATGGCGACCGAACAGCAGGTCTTCGGCGACACGGTCAATGCCTATGTCGGCGTGGTGCAGAACCAGGAATTGCTGCGCCTCAACATCAACAACGAGCAGGTGCTGACCGAGCAGCTGCGCGCCACGAACGAACGCTTCCGCGTCGGCGAGATCACCCGCACCGACGTCGCCCAGGCCGAGGCGCGCCTGGCCGGCGCGAAGGCCAGCCGGCAGCAGGCGGAAGGCAACCTCGACACCGCGCGCGCCACCTTCATGCGCATGGTCGGCATTGCCGTGCAGCGCCTGACCGCGCCGCAGCCGTTGCGCCAGCCGGTGCGCAATGCCGAGGAGGCCAGCCAGCTGGCCGCCAACAACAACCCCAACGTGGTGGCCGCGCTGTTCGACGAATCCTCCGCGCGCGACAACATCGACATCCAGGTCTCGGCGCTGCTGCCCCAGGTCAGTGCCCAGGCGCAGGGCTTCCGGTCCGACAACTCCTCCACGCAGCACCTGCGGCTGACCGGCGCGCAGGCGACGTTGAACCTGACGGTGCCGATCTACCAGGGCGGTGCCGAGTACGCCGCGGTGCGCCAGGCGCGGCAGCAGGCCCAGCAGGCCCGCGCGGTGGTGGATGACCAGCGCCGCCAAGCGATGCAGCAGGCGGCCTCGGCCTGGGCCACGCTGGCTTCGGCCCGGGCGCAGGTCGAGTCGACCCGGGTGCAGATTCGCGCCAACGAAGTGGCCTTGGACGGCGTGCAGCGCGAAGCCATCGTCGGCAGCCGCACCACCCTGGAAGTGCTGAACGCCGAGCAGGAATTGCTGAACTCCCGCACCAGCCTGGTGCAGGCGCTGGCCAACGTCGTCTCCGCTTCCTACTCGGTGGCCGCCGCGGTGGGGCGGCTGAACGCGATCGACCTGGCGCTGCCGGTGCAGCTGTATGACGCGCGGGCCTACTACGCCGCGGTGCGCGACCGCTGGTTCGGCCTTGGCGACTACGCCCAGACGGCAGGTCGCTGAGCATGGCCGAGGATCCGCGTACCCCGCCACCGGCCGCAGCCGGTGGCGACCCGAGCATGGAGGATATCCTTGCCTCGATCCGGCGGATCCTCAACGAAGACGAACCCGGTACGGCGCCCGGGCCGGCGCCGATGCCGGACCCCAGCGAGCCGCTGGCGCTGACCGAGGCGATGCTGGTGG
>CAIMOR010000374.1 GCA_903843125.1 uncultured Rhodospirillales bacterium | reverse complement strand
TGACCCCCACCTTTCCGGCAAGGGCGTTCCAGCAGGGCGACGGTGCCGGGGCGTCATCCGGCACCTGCCCGCCGCCGGTCGCGGCGAAGGCCGCCTCAACCCGCGCCGCCAGGGCGTTCCCCTCCACCGGCGCCGCGGCCCGTCCGGACATGGCCGGTGATGGCGTGGGTTTTGCCCGACATCGGACAACCCGCTGTTGCACCGAAAGGCGACGTGCAGCGCTTGGCCGGCCAGGTCATGCGCCCGGCTGGTACCCTGCACGATGTCGAAGCCGACCCGGCCGCCGATGCTGAAGTCCTGCGGCGTGACGTCGCCGCCGGCGGCGCCTGGGTGGCGCTGCCGCCGGCTACAGCATCCGCTCGGCGATCTGCACCGCGTTCAGCGCGGCACCCTTCAGCAACTGGTCGCCGCACAGGAAGAAGTCCAGCCCGCACGCGCCGAACACGTCGTTCGCGCGGATACGGCCCACTTCCACGTCGTACTGGCCGGTCGCGGTCAGCGGCATGGGATAGACGGCGTTGGCCACGTCATCCACCACCTTCACCCCCGCCGCCTTGGCCAGCACGGCGCGGGCCGCCTCGGCCGTCACCGGCCGCTCGGTCTCGATCGTCACCGCCTCGGCATGCACGCGCAGCGTCGGGATGCGGACGGCGGTGCAGGAGATCGGCAGGCCGGGTACGCCCATGATCTTCCGGCTTTCCCACACCACCTTCATCTCCTCCCGGGTGTAGCCGTTGGGCTGGAAGGTATCGATGTGCGGGATAAGGTTGAACGGCAGCGGGTGGCGGAACTTGCGATTGCCGGCTTGGCCACCCTCCACCAGCACGCGGCGGGTCTCGTCCAGCAATTCGGCCATCGCTTCGGCGCCGGCGCCGCTGGCTGCCTGGTAGGTGCTCACGATCACCCGCTTCAGCCCGAAGGCCTGGCGCAGCGGCTCCAGCGCCACCACCAGCACGGCCGTGGTGCAGTTGGGGTTGGCGATCAGCCGGGAGGAGCCGATGGCCGCGGCATTCACCTCGGGCACCACCACCGGCACGTCATCGTCCAGCCGGAAGGCCGAGGAGTTGTCGATGACGATGCCGCCCTGCGCCGCCAGGGCCTTGGCATTGGCGCGGGAAAAATCACCGGAGACCGACAGCAGGCAGAAGTCCAGGCCGCGGCCGGCTTCCGGGTGGAAGGCCTCCACGGTCCTTTCGCCCAGCGGCGTTTTCAGCGTGGTGCCGGCGGAACGGGGGGAGGAGTAGAGCTTCAGCTCGGTGAGCGGGAATTTGCGGTCCCCCAGCACCTGGATGATCTCATGCCCAACGGCGCCGGTTGCGCCGAAAACCCCAACCCGCATGGCTCCATGTCCTTCAGGAGTGTCTGGAAACGCTGTGAAAACAGAGGCGGCCGCAATACGCCAGCATGGCGCCAAAGGCCAGTGCAAAGGGCAGGCGGCACCCATGCGCGCGCCCCGCACCGCAGCATTTTTCGCGCTGGCGCTGCCGCGCGTTGACCGCCGGCCCCGCCGCTGCCATGTCGGCGGCCATGACAGCCGATCCATCTCTCCGTAGCGTCAAGGCCTGGCCGTTCGAGGAAGCCGCCAAGGTGGCGGACCGGCTGGCCAAATCCGGCAAGGCGGAGGCACTGTTCGAGACCGGCTACGGCCCCTCCGGACTGCCGCATATCGGCACCTTCGGCGAGGTGGCGCGCACCAGCTGGGTGCGCCGTGCCTTCGAGCGCCTGACCGGCCTGCCGAGCAAGCTGATCGCCTTCTCGGACGACATGGACGGCCTGCGCAAGGTGCCGGAAAACCTGCCGAACCGGGAACTGCTGCTGCCCCACCTCGGCAAGTCGCTGACCGCCATTCCCGACCCCTTCGGCACGCATTCCTCGTTCGGCGCCCACAACAACGCCCGGCTGCGCGCCTTCCTCGACCAGTTCGGCTTCGAATACGAGTTCGCCTCCAGCACGGACTACTACAAGGGCGGCCGGTTCGACGCCGCCCTGCTGCGCATGGCCGAGCGCCATGACGCCGTCCGCGCCGTGATCCTGCCGACGCTGGGGCCGGAGCGTCGCGCCACCTACTCGCCCTTCCTGCCGATCCACCCGGAGACTGGCGTGGTCATGCAGGTGCCGATGGAGGAAGTTCGCCCCGCGGAAGACCTGCTGGTCTGGACCGACCCCGAGACAGGTCGCCGCCACGGCACGCGCATCACCGGCGGTGGCTGCAAGGCGCAGTGGAAGGCCGACTGGGCGCTGCGCTGGTACGCGCTGGGCGTGGACTACGAGATGTCCGGCAAGGACCTGATCGATTCGGTCAAGCTCTCCGGCGCCATCTGCCGCGTGATGGGCGCCGAGCCGCCGGCCGCCTTCACCTACGAGCTGTTCCTCGACGAGCACGGCCAGAAGATCAGCAAGTCCAAGGGCAACGGCCTGACCATCGACGAATGGCTGCGCTACGCCCCGCCCGAGAGCCTCAGCCAGTTCATGTACAACCAGCCCGGCCGGGCCAAGCGGCTGCACTTCGACGTCATCCCCAAGGCGGTGGACGAATACCTGGCCAACCTGGAAAAGCTGCAGGCCACCCCGGAGCCGACGAATCCCGCCTGGCACATCCACAACGGCAGCAGCAACATGCCGGGCAGCCCGATCAGCTTCGCCATGCTGATGAACCTGGCCAGCGTGGTGAACGCCAACGAGCCCGAGATCCTCTGGGGCTTCATCCGCCGCTACGCGCCTGGCGCAACGCCTGAGACCGAGCCGATGCTGGCTACCCTGGTCGGCTGCGCGATCAGCTACTACCAGGACCGCGTCGCGCCCGAGAAGACCTATCGCCGGCCGAGCGACCTGGAACGTGCCGCGCTGCAGGACCTCCTCGCGGTGCTGCGCGCGCTGCCGGAGGACAGCGCGGCCGAGGTCATCCAGAACCAGCTGTTCGAGATCGGCAAGCGCCACGCCTTCGCCAATCTGCGCGACTGGTTCGGCTGCCTCTACCAGGTGCTGCTGGGCCAGCAGGAAGGCCCGCGCTTCGGCGGCTTCGTCGCCCTCTACGGCATCCCCGGCACCATCGGCCTGGTCGAAGCCGCGCTGTCGCGCGAGGCTGCCACCGCGTGAACCCCAAGCTGGCATTCCTCCGTCGGCATGGTCCGGCGGTGTTCGGCCTGCTGCTGCTGGTCGGCGCGCTCTACGTGGTGCAGCGCGAATTCCGTTCGCTGAAGGTCGCCGATATCGGCGCCGCCATGGGCGCCATTCCGCACCGGGCGCTCTGGCTCTCTGCCGGCTGCACCGTGCTGGCCTACCTGGTGCTGGCGGTCTACGACCGGCTCGGCTCGATCTATGCCGGGCACAAGGTCAGCTGGCTGCGCAGCTTCATCGCCAGCTTCTGCGGCTATTCGCTGGCGCACAACCTCGGCTTCGCCGCGGTCTCCGGCGCCGCGGTGCGCTACCGGCTGTATTCCGCCTGGGGCCTCAGCACGCTGGAGATCGCCAAGGTCGTCGGCTTCACCAGCCTGACCTATGGGCTGGGCGCCATGGTGCTGGGCGGCACCGTGCTGGTGCTGGAGCCGGAGGTCATTCCCTGGTTCGGCCAGCACGTGCCGCGCTGGTCGCTGCAGCTCTGCGCCCTGCCGCTGTGGGGCATCGTCGCGGCCTACGTCACGCTCAGCCTGTTCATGCAGCGGGTTCGCATCTTCAAGCACGACATCGACCTGCCCGGGCCCCGCATGGCGCTGGCGCAGACCACGCTGGCGGCGGTGGATGTCGCGATCACCACGATGATCTTCTACACCCTGCTGCCGCACGCCGATGGCCTGACCTACCTGCGCTTCGTCGGCATCTACCTGGCGGCCTATTCCGCCGGGCTGGTGGCGCATGTGCCGGGCGGCCTCGGCGTGTTCGACGGCGCCATCCTGATCGGGCTGCAGCCGTACATGCCGGCACCGGAGGTGATCGGCGCGCTGCTGGTGTTCCGGCTGTACTATTACATCGTGCCGCTGTTCATCTCCGGCAGCCTGTTCGCCGGTTTCGAGCTGAGCCAGCGCCGCGGCGTGCTGACGCGCCTGACCGCGGCCGGGGAGGGTACCCAGGCGCTGGAGGTGCCGGCCGCTGCCTCCCTGGTGGCGCTGGCCGGCGCCCTGCTGCTGTTCCTCGGCGCCCTGCCGGTGCGCGGCACGCTGATGGAGGCCTGGCTCGGCCATTCGGTTGCCCTCGTCTCGCAATTCGCCGCGTCCATCGTCGGCTCGCTGCTGCTGGTCATGGCCTTCGGGCTGTGGCGCCGGCTGACCATCGCCTGGTGGGGCAGCCTGGTGCTGCTGGTGAATGGCGGGCTCATCGCCTGGGCCCGGGGCGAGGCCTGGTGGCTCTGGCTCGGCTTCCTGGTGCTGGCCGGGGTGCTGGCCGCCTTGCGCGGCGCCTTCTACCGGGATGCCCGGCTGACCCGCGAACCGCTCTCCACCGAAGCGTTGCTGCCGCTGCTCTCGGTGGCGGTCTGCGGCATCACGCTGGCCCTGGTGGCCTACGACAGCCGGATCGCCAGCGACAGCTGGTGGCAGGTGGTCTTCTCGAAGAAGGCGCCGGACTCGCTGCGCTTCACCGTCGGCCTGACCGGCGTGCTGCTGCTGGTCGGCGCCGCCCGGCTGCTGCGCCCGGCCCGGCTGCTGGCGCTGCCCTGGACCGCGGCGTTGCGTGAGCGCCTGGCCGGCCTCGGCGCCGCCCCGCCGAGCGAGGCCGATGGCGCGGTGTTCGGCGAACGCGACCTGGCGGGGCTGGCCTATATCAGCCGCCCCGGCGTGTGGCTGGCGCTGGGCGACCCTGTGGGTGACCACCGCGACGCCATCTCGGCCATCTGGCGCTTCCGCGACCTGTGCGAGCGCAACCACGTCGACCCCGCGTTCTGGCGGGTCGGCGCCGAGTATCTGCGGGTCTATGCCGATATTGGGCTGACCGCGGTGCCGCTGGCCGACGAGGGCGGCCAGGCCCGCTTCCTGACGCTGCGGGCCGAACGCGACCTGGAACGGCTGGACAGCCTGCTGCCGGCGGAATTGCGCCGCCCCGCATCGGCCACGGCGCGGCGCTGAGCCGGGCGGCTATTCCGGCTCCCGCTTGGGCGTGCTACGGCGCGGCCAGCATGACCGCGCGCCGATGCTCCAACGCCTGATCCGCCACCCCCGCACCCAGGCGATGCTGGCGCGGCTGTTGGCTGGCTATCTGGCGCTGGTCTACCGCACCACCCGCTGGACCCTGCTGGGCGAGGAGCATCTGCCGCGGATCCTGCAGGGGGGCGAGGGCGCTGCCGGCAGCATCATCGCCTTCTGGCATGAACGCCTGACGATGATCCCGATGCTCTGGGTGCTCGCGCAGCGCCGGCCGGGGCTCGACTTGGCGGGACGCAAGGTCTTCGTGCTGATCTCCGGCCACCGCGACGGCCGGCTGATCTCCAGCGTCATCGCCCGGCTCGGGCTGCAGACCGTGGTCGGCTCAACCCGGGAAGGCGCGCGCGCCGGCGCTCTCGGGCTGCTCCGCCGGCTGCGCCAGGGCCATTTCATCGGCATCACCCCCGATGGCCCGCGCGGGCCACGCCGCCGTGCCGCACCCGGGGTTGCCGAGCTGGCGGCCATGGCCGGTGTGCCGGTCTGCCCGGTCGGCGCCAGCACCAGCCATGCCCGGCGCTTCCGCAGCTGGGACCGGGCCATGCTGCCCTTGCCGTTCGGCCGCGGGGTGCTGGTGCTGGGGCCGCCGATCATGGTCCGCCGCGACGCCGCCACCGCGGCACTTCCCGCCATCGAAGCCGCGCTGACCGCCGCCTGCACGGCAGCCGACGCCTGGGCCACCGCCGAGCCCGAGGCATGACGCTGCTGGGGCCGCTCTGGCAGGCCGGCGCCACGCTGCTGGCGCCCGCGCTGCGGCTGCACCTGTGGCGGCGCGTGCGCCAGGGCAAGGAAATCCCGGGCCGCCTGGCGGAGCGTCGCGGCTTCGGCGCCGCCCGGCCGGCCGCCCGGCTGTTCTGGCTGCACGCCGCCAGCGTCGGCGAGACACTCTCCCTGCTGCCGGTGCTGGAGGCCATGCTGGCCGCGGCGCCGGAGCTGCACCTGTTGCTGACCACCGGCACCGTCACCAGCGCCCAACTGCTGTCCAGCCGCCTGCCGGAAGCGCTGCGCCCGCGGGTGCAGCACCGCTTCGTGCCGCTCGACGTGCCCGCCTGGTGCGCACGCTTCCTGGCCGGCTGGCGGCCTGACGCCGCCGCCTTCGTCGAATCCGAGCTCTGGCCCAACCTGCTGCGCGCCACCGACCGGCGCGGCGTGCCGATGGCGCTGGTCAACGCCCGTATGTCCGCCAGGTCGGCCCGCCGCTGGAAGCTGGTGCCGGGATTTGCGCGGGAGGTGCTGGGCCGCTTCCGCCTGGTGCTGGCGCAGACCCGGGCCGACGCCGCCCGCCTCATCGTGCTCGGCGCCACCGAGGTCCGCTGCCTGGGTAACCTGAAGGACGCGGCGCCGCCGCTGCCGGCCGACCCCATCGCCCTGGCGGGGCTGCGCGCGGCGGTCGGCGACCGCCCGCTCTGGCTGGCAGCCAGCACCCATCCGGGTGAGGAAACCCAGGTGCTGGCGGCGCATGCCAGCATGGCCACGCGCCTGCCGGCGCTGCTGACCGTGATCGTGCCTCGCCACCCCGAACGCGGTGCCGCCGTGGCAGCCGAGGCGGCGGCGCTTGGCCTCGCGGCCCTTCGGCGTTCCAGCGGCGCCCTGCCGGCGGCCGGCACCGCGATCTACGTGGCCGATACGCTTGGCGAACTCGGCCTGTTCTATCGGCTGGCCCGGCTGGCCTTCGTCGGCGGTTCGCTGGTGCCGCATGGCGGGCAGAACCCGCTGGAGCCGGCCCGGCTCGGCTGCGCCATCATGCTCGGGCCGCATACCTGGAACTTCGCCGACCCGGTCGGCCGGCTGCTGGCGGCCGAGGCCGCCCTGCCGATTGCCGATGCGGCGACGCTGGCAGCCACCGCGCTGGATGTGCTAACCAATCCCTGTCGTGGCGAAAATGTGGCAAAGGCTGCCGCCGCGCTGGTTGCGAGTTCGATGGTATCGCCTTCGACTGACGGGCCTGCCGCGTCGCTGGAAACCCTGCCGGGCCAGGTCGCGCGGGCACTGCTGGAATTGTTGCCGGCGGGGCCTCGCCCCGCTGATGCTGGCTGAAAAGGACATGGTTGAAGCCTGATGCGAGCGCCCGGATTCTGGGGCGGGGATGGGGGAGGCTTGTGGCCGACCCTGCTGAGCCCCGTCGCCGCCATCTACGCAGCCGCCACCGCCCGCCGGCTGGCGCGGCCCGGCTGGCACGCGCCGGTCCCGGTGATCTGCTGCGGCAACGCCACTGCCGGCGGGGCCGGCAAGACCACGGTCGCGCTGGATATCGGCAAGCGCCTGGCCCGCCGCGGCGTCAACGCGCACTTCCTGCTGCGTGGCTATGGGGGCCGGCTGAAGGGGCCGCTGCTGGTCGACCCGGCGCGGCACGACAGCCAGGCTGTCGGCGACGAAGCCCTGCTGCTGGCCGCCGAGCGGCCGGCCTGGATCAGCGCCGACCGCGGCGCCGGGGGGCGTGCCGCCGTGGCCGGCGGGGCGCATTGCATCGTGATGGATGACGGGCTGCAGAACCCCGGCCTGGTGCAGGACCTGGCGCTGCTGGTGGTGGACGGCACCTACGGCTTCGGCAATGGCCGGATCATCCCGGCCGGCCCGCTGCGCGAGCCGGTGGCCAAGGCGGCCGCGCGCTGCCGCGCCGCGGTGCTGATCGGCGAGGACGAGACCGGCGTGCTGGCCCAGCTGCCGCCCCGCCTGCCGGTGCTGCGCGCGCGGCTGAAGCCGGGGCCGGAAGCCGCGCTGCTGGCGGGCCAGCCGGTCTATGCCTTCTGCGGCATCGCCAACCCGCGCAAGTTCTTCACCACCCTGCAGGAAGCCGGCGCCATGCTTGCCGGACGCATGGCCTTCGCCGACCACTATCCATTCGACGACGGCGACATGAAGGACCTGCTGGCCGAAGCGGAATCATTGCGCGCGCTGCCGGTAACCACCCGCAAGGACTTCGTCCGCATCCCGCCGGCCTATCGCAGCCGGGTTACCGTGGTGAACATCACGCTGGAATGGGAAGACACCACGGCGATCGAGGCACTGCTCGATCCGCTGGCCGCCCAGGTGCCGATCCCGGCCTGAGCCGCCCGATCAAGTCTCGCGCCGCAGGGCAATGACCGCGGCGGCGAGCCCGCTGGCCATCGACGCGGCGCCGAAGGCGGGAGCCGCCAGCAGCCCGGGCATGGCGAACAGGCCGAGCCCGAGCGACATCGCCACCACCCCCAGCCCGGCAAGGGCGAGAAATACGGCAAGGGCGCAAAGGGCGGACATGCTGAGGAACCTCCGATGAGGGCACGAATATGGCGATCCGCCATGATTCTGCCATCATCGCACCGGCCTCAGCCGGTCACGTCGCCGCGACCCGGCTTGGCGCTTCAGTTGACGCTCTGGACCGCGCTGAGCAGCCAGGCGCCATTGCGGGCGCGGGTGAAGGTCCAGACCTCGGTGACCTGGATGCGCTTCACCGGGTCGCCGGTCATCACCCGGTTGGTCCGGGCGTCGCGGGTGCAATCCACCAGCGAGAAGCGCATCGCCACGCTGGCATAGTCACGCTCGCCCTCGCGCCAGGCCTCGGCCAGGTCGCCCTGTTCCAGCACCACGTCGCTGGTGCGGTTGCGCAGGCCGCGGGTGGCCAGGCGCGCCAGGTCATCGGCAAAGTACTGCACCATCTCCGGCGTGCACATGCCCTGCATGCCGCAGATGTCCTGCCGCGACCAGGCCGCGTTGATCTCCTTCAGCGCCCGCTCGAAGCCGAGGAAGTCGGCGCTGCTCAGCACCGGCGCGGCGGGCCCCGGGCCGGCGCTGCCCGAGCCGCGCGGCGCGAAGCGCGGGCCCAGCCGGTCCGAGAAGCCGGGCGCACCGGCGGCGAAACCGTGCGCCAGCGGACCGTGCAGGCCAGGCACCGCTATCCGCGGCAGGCGGCGCAGGAACTGGAAGGCCAGGCCGGAGAGCACCAGTGCCAGCATCAGTTGCAGCGCCAGCCCGAGGAAGCCGGCAAAGCTCCCATCCAGCCCATGCAGCGGTGATTGACCGACCGCGACGGCGGCCAAGCCGGCCACCGAAAGCCCGGCAACAAGGCCGCCGACGAAGCTGGGCCGCGCCGCGGCCGCCGGCGGCGCCACCGGTGGGATGAAGGCGCGGGGTTGGGCCATGGCGAAGACGTCGCGGTTGCCGGCTGGGGCGGGGGTCAGCGGCGCGGCGCCAGGCCGGTTGAGCGGCGTGGCCACGCCTGGCCGGGCGAAGGCAGCCCCGGCTGGCAATAACAGCCCCGCCAGGGCAAGGGCCCAGATGGCGGAGCGGAGGACGCAGATGGCGCGCAGGGGCAGCGTCATGGGAAGCGTATCCAGCAGAACTTACTGGAGTCTTAACATGTCCCCATCAGCCGTAACACGGTATTTTGATGACCCTGAGACGCTTTTACGTGAACCATTACGCAAACGTGCAAGTCACGCGCCGGCCAGTGTCATGTCATCTATCCGCAGCGTCGGCGCATCGGTGCCGCGCTTGAATTCCAGGTCGTCGGCCGCCTGCAGGCGCAGCAGCATGTCCTTCAGGTTGCCGGCTATGGTGATCTCGCTGACCGGCTCCGCCAAGGCGCCGTCGCGGATCATGAAGCCGGCGGCGCCGCGCGAATAGTCGCCGGTCACGCCGTTCACGCCCATGCCGATCATCTCGGTTACATAAAGCCCCTCGCGGATATCGGCCATCAGCGCCGCCGGCGTCATCGTGCCCGGCGCCAGCCAGAAATTGGTGGTCGAAGGCGACGGCGCGCTGGAGGTGCCGCGGCTGGCATGGCCGGTGGACCCGGCCAGCCCCAATTGCCGCGCGCTGCGCCAGTCCAGCACCCAGGTGGTCAGCACGCCGTCTTCCACGATCGCCCGGCGTTGCCCCGCCATGCCCTCGCCGTCGAACGGGCGGGACCGCAGCCCGCGCCGCCGCGTCGGGTCGTCATACACGGTCATCCCCGCCGGCAGGATGCGCTGGCCCAGCCGGTCGCGCAGGAAGCTGGTGCCGCGCGCCACCGCGGCGCCGTTGATGGCCCCGGCCAGATGCCCGAGCAGCGAGCCGGCCACCCGCGGGTCGAACACCACCGGCAGCTTCGCGGTCTTCGCCCGCACCGGATTCAGCCGGGCCACGGCGCGCTCACCGGCGCGGCGGCCCATGGCGGCGGCGTCGTCCAGGTCTGCCAGATGGACCACGCTGGAATAGTCGTAGTCGCGCTCCATGCCGGTGCCACTGCCGGCCAGGGCGGTGGCCGAAAGCGAATGCCCGCTGCGGCGGTAGTGCCCGGCGAAGCCGTTGCTGGCCACCAGCGCGATATCCGTGGTGGACCAGCCGGCCTCGGCGCCTTCGCTGTTGGTTACGCCGGGCACCGCCAGCGCGGCTTCCTCGGCCAGGGCGGCGCGGGCGATGAGGTCCTCGGCGGTCGGCTCGCAGGGATCGAACAGCTCGAAGTCGGCGGCCACCAACCCATCCGGCGCTGCCGGCAACCCGGCGAAGCTGTCCTCCGGCACCACCTTGGCCATCGCCACCGCGCGTTCCGCCAGGGCGCGAAAGGCGGCCGGCGCCGGGTCGGACGTGCTGACGATGGCCTGGTGCTGGCCGATGAACACCCGCAACCCCATGTCGAAGCTCTCGGCACGTTCCAGGTGCTCGATCCGGCCGAGCCGCCGGGCCACGCTCAGCGCGGCGCTACGCACGAGCAGCGCGTCGGCGCTTTCGGCCCCGGCGGCGCGGGCGGCGGCCACCAGCACGTGCAGCGTCTCCAGCGGGCCCATGCTCATGCCGCCAACCCCGCCGCAATCTGCGCCAGGCCCGGCACCTTGTCGGCCGGGCCCAGCGCCGCCAGCGTCGGCGCACCGGCGAAGGCCAGCACCGCGGCCTCCTGCACCTGCGCGATGGTGACGGCGGCGATCTTCTGCTTGGTCTCCTCGGTCGGGATCACCCGGCCATGCACCTGCAGTTGGCGGGCGAGTTGCTCGGTGCGGCTGCCGGTGCTCTCCAGGCTCATCAGCAGGCTGGCGCGCAGCTGCGCCTTGGCGCGGTCCAGTTCGTCCTGCGTCACGTCCTTCTGCACCTTGCGCAGCTCTTCCAGGCACACCGGCACCAGCTCGCCGGCCTCCTTCTCCCCGGTGCCAGCGTACAGCGCCAGCAGGCCGCCATCCTTGAACGGATTGGCGAAGGAATAGATCGAATAGACCAGGCCGCGCTTCTCGCGGATTTCCTGGAACAGCCGGGACGACATGCCACCGCCCAGCAGCGTGCTCAGCAGCATGGTCGGGAAATGCAGCCGGTGGGCGTAGTCCACGCTCGGGAAGCCCAGCACGATGTGCACCTGGTCGAGGTCGCGGTCCTCGCGGAACTCGCCGCCCGTGTAGCGCGCCAGTTCCGGCTCGGGCGGGGCCACATTGGGCAGGTCCTCGAAGTGGCGCTGCACCAGGTCCAGCAGCGCCTCATGGTCCAGCGCGCCGGCGGCGGCCACCACCATGCGGCTGGGGCCGTAGTGGTTGCGCATGTAGCTGGTCAGCGTCTCCCGCTTCATCTCGCGGATGATGTCCTCGGTGCCGAGCGTCGGCCGGCCCATCGGCTGGTCCGGAAAGGCGGTGGACTGGAAGTGGTCGAAGACGATGTCATCCGGCGTGTCGTTGGCCTGGCCGATCTCCTGCAGGATCACGCCGCGCTCGCGCTCCAGCTCCTCGGGGATGAAGGTGCTGTGGGTCAGGATGTCGCCGATGATGTCGACCGAAAGCGCCAGGTCCTCCTTCAGCGTCTTGCAGTAGTAGGCGGTCTGTTCCCGCGCCGTGTAGGCGTTCAGGTGGCCGCCGACATTCTCGATCTCGCGCGCGATCGCCGCCGCATCCCGCTTGGTGGTGCCCTTGAAGGCCATGTGTTCCAGGAAGTGGGAAACCCCGTTCTCCGCCGCCGTCTCGTTGCGTGTGCCGGCATGGACATAGGCGCCGAAGGAGACGGTCTCCACCCGCGGCATGGTCTCGGAGACCACGGTCAGGCCGTTCGGCAGGCGGGTCAGGCGGATGGCGTCGGTTCCGGACAAGGGCTGGTTCCTGGGCAGTGGGGTCGGCATTGGGGCGATGGTCACCTGCCTATGTAGGCGATCCCACCGCGTTCTGCACCGCCCGGCGATGAATCCCGCCGGCTACCCATTCCGCCGGGCATGCGCCCGGACGAAGCCCTCGACCTGGCCCAGATCGGCCGGCAGCACGCTGAAGCGCTCCTCGCGCTGATACAGGTCCGCCATGCGGGCCGGCAGCGGCGGCCGATGCCCGGTGGCCTGCTCCACCGCGTCGGGGAATTTGGCCGGATGGGCGGTGGCGGCCACCACCACGGGAATGCCGCGATCCTCCGGCAGGAAGGCCCGCGCGGCTGCGGTGCCCACCGCGGTATGCGGGTCCGCCAGGTACCCGGTGCTGGTCCACAGATGGCGGATTTCGCCGAGCGTCCCCGCATCATCCAGCGTGAAGCCGCGGAACAGGCGCGTCGCCTCGCGCCAGGCAGCATCCGGCACCGGCATGCGGCCTTCGGCGCGGAAGCGTTCCATGGTGGTACGGGTCGCCGCGCCATCCCGCCCCAGCAGCTCGAACAGCAGGCGCTCGAAGTTCGACGACACCTGGATATCCATGCTCGGCGACAGCGATGGCTCCACCGGCCGCGCCGTCATGTCGTTGGCGGTGATGAAGCGGGCCAGGATGTCGTTTCGGTTGGCGCCGACGATGAGCCGTTCGACCGGCAGGCCCATCCGCGTGACTGCCCAGGCGGCGAGCACATTGCCGAAATTGCCGGTGGGCACACTGAACGCCACCGGCCGGTCCGGCGCCCCAAGGCTCAGCGCGGCATAGGCGTAGTACGGAATCTGCGCCGCGACGCGTGCCCAGTTGATGCTGTTCACCGCCGCCAGCTTCATCTCCGTGCGGAACGGCGCGTCGTTGAACATGGCCTTCACCAGGTCCTGGCAGCCATCGAAGTCGCCTTGCACCGCCAGGTTGGCCACGTTGGGCGACAGCACCGTGGTCATCTGCCGGCGCTGCACCTCGGAGGTGCGCCCCTCCGGATGCAGGATTACGATGCTGATGGCGCTGCGGTCACGGCAGGCCTCGATCGCCGCGCTGCCCGTGTCGCCGCTGGTGGCGCCGACGATGGTGATCCGCTCGCCCCGCTTGGTCAGCACATGGTCGAACAGCCGCCCCAGCAGCTGCATCGCCATGTCCTTGAAGGCGAGCGTCGGGCCGTGGAACAGCTCAAGCGCGAAGGTCCGCGCCTCCAACTGCACCAGCGGCGCCACCGCGGGGTGGCCGAAGCCGGCATAGGCCGCCGCCGTCATCGCGCTCAATTCCGCCGGCGTCAGGCAATCGCCGACGAAGGGGGTGAGCAGCCGCGCCGCCAGCGCGTGATAGGGCAGGCCACGCAGCCCGCGCCATTCGGCGGCGGACAGCGTTGGCCAACTCTCGGGCAGGAACAGCCCGCCATCCTCGGCGAGGCCGGCCAGCAGGACGCCTTCGAAATCCCGGGGTGCGGCCTGGCCGCGCGTGGAAAGGTAGCGCATGGCGCGCGGTATAGGCGCCTCAGCGCCCCGGGCAAAGCGTCCCGGTCGCTTCCCAGGTCACCTCGGCCAGCGGCTCGCCCTGCTGGCAGTAGCTGAAACGCTGGCTTCGCGTGCCGGTGATGCGGATGCCCCGCCCGTTCAGCGGTGGCCGCTGCCGCGCCCCGGCCAGGTCGTACAGCGTGCCATCCGCCGCCCGCAGCACCAAGCAGCCCGATTCGGCCCCCGGCACCGGGCAACCGGCAACGACGACCCGGTCCTGCGCCAGGGCGGCGGCGGGCAGCAGTACGGCAAGGGCAAGCAGGCTTCGCATGCGCCTAATAGGCGCCGCGATGCCGGTTTTCTCAACCGGAACGTGCCGTCGCCGACATCACTCGACAAAGCGGGCGAAGTCACGCGCCAGCGCCGCGTAGATGTCGCGCTTGAACGCCACCGCCAGCGCCGGCAACGCCGCCAGCTCCACCCAGCGCCAGGCGTCGAACTCCGGGTGCGGGTCCAGGTCCAGGCGGATGTCGCTGTCCTGCCCGAGGAAGCGCAGCGCGAACCATTTCTGCTTCTGCCCGCGATACTTGCCGCCCAGGGCGCGACCCCACAGTTCCCGCGGCAGGTCGTAATGCAGCCACTCTGGATGTTCGCCCAGGATCTCGGCATTGCGGGTGCCGATCTCCTCCTCCATCTCGCGGAAGACGGCGACCGCCGGGTCTTCGCCCGCGTCGATGCCGCCCTGCGGCAGTTGCCAGCCGCCTGGCGCGCCCTCGGCGTTCGGCAGGTCGGCGCGCCGCGCCACCAGCACCAGCCCTGCGGCATTGAACAGCACGGCGCCAACATTGGGGCGATAGGGCAGGTCCATCGGCGTGGTCTCCGAAAATGGCAGCGATCCGCTCGGGATCATGGGGCAGCGTTGAGGGGCAGGACCGAGGCTGTGCGGTGGCGAGACCGCCCGCGCGGATCAGGCTCCGGCGCCGTCATGCCCCGAACGCCGCCGGCCAGCCAGCCCTACCGCCGCTCGCCCGTCGCATCCGGCCGACGCATCAGCACGGTGACCGGCACCAGCACGCTGCCGCGGCTTTCCAGGCTGCCGGCCCAGGCGGCCAGCCGGTCCAGCAGCACGGGGGTCGCCTCGCCGGCATAGCCCAGCGCGGTGCCTCGTTCCCGGGCGATGCCTTCCAGCACGCCCAGTTTGCGGTCGATGCTGAGCCGTCCGGGCGGGTCGTCCACCACCACGTCCACCGCCAGCCCCCAGGCGTGCGCCGGCGTCGTCGCACCTGGCCGAGGGTCCACGTACATCAGGCCGCGGCGTTGCAGGGTCTCCTGCAGGCTGCCCAGCCGGTCGCCCAGGGCGGCGTAGCGTTCACCGCGCATCGGCCCCAGCGCCCCGATGGCGCCGACATAGCCGGTGAAGCGAGACAGCGCCCAGTCCAGCCGCTCGCTGTTCTCGGCGCTGGAAATCCCGGTCAGCAGCGCCCGGTCGCCGGGCGAGTTCAGCGGATAGCCGGTTGGCTCCAGCGGCAGCGAAACCAGCAGCTCCATGCCGCGCCCGCGCGCCCGGTCCAGCAGCAGCGCCACCTGGGTGGCGTAGGGCGAGAAGGCCAGTGTCACCGTCGGCGGCAGCCGGCGAATCGCTTCCTCGGTCAGCGCGGCGTTCATCCCAAGGCCACCCAGCACCAGGCCGACGCGCGGGCGCAGGTCGTTGCGGTCGAACGGCCGGGCATAGACCCGCATCGGGGTGCGGCCATCGGCGCCGATCTTCGGCAGCGGCCCATAGGCGCCCACCTCCAGCATGGCCGGCTCCGCACGCGGGATCGCCCGCTCCGCACCGGCTGCCGCAGCTGTGGCAGCCGGGGCCGGCACAGCAGGCGGCGCTGCCGCAGCCGGCGCGGTGGAGGTCACCGTAGCGGCGGTGGCCGGGCTCGGCGTGCC
>CAIMOR010000373.1 GCA_903843125.1 uncultured Rhodospirillales bacterium | reverse complement strand
GGGCGGACGGGACGCCGATCGGCATCGGCGGCGGGCTGGCGCGGGCGGGGGTGCGGTTCTGGCCGGATTTGCGTCGCGGTTAGAGGGGCGGGGGGGTTAGGATGCGGGGATGAGCGAGGATGCGGAGTTGACGCCGGCCGAGCTGGCGGAAATGGAAAGGCTGGCGCTGGAAGCGGCGGTGGCTGAGGCGCGGGCACAGGTGGCGGCCGGGCAATGGGTGCCGCATGAGGCGGTGGCGGCCGAGTTGCGGGCCTGGCGCCTGGCACTGCAGGACCGCCTGCGGGCCGAGACGGCGGAACGGAAGCGGCGCCTCGGCGCGTGAGGCGCGTCATGTGGTCCAGCGGGGCGCTTGCGGATGCGCGGCGCAACCTGGACTACCTGGCGGCGGAAAATCCCTCGGCAGCGTTGCGGTTGGCGGCGCTGCTGGAAGCCGGCGCGGAAGGGCTGGTCAGCTTCCCGCATCGCGGCCGGCCGGGGCTTTTGCCCGGCACGCGGGAGTTGGTGACGGTGCCGCCCTATGTCGTCGTCTATCAGGTGCAGGATGACGCGGTGGTGATCCTGCGCGTGTGGCACGCCGCGCAGGATCGCTGAGCGTCAGACCTCCACCTTGCCGGTGTGCAGGCGCATGCGGATGTGGTCGGGGGCTTCCTGGCCGGCGTCCTCGAAGGCCTTCTTGATGGCGCCGATGCTGGGGCCGAAGATGCCGTGGCGGTTGGCGCTGGCCCATTCGCGGCTGGCGTGGGTGGTAAGGGTGCTGCCCTGGAAGCGCGGCATCACCCAGCGGGCGAACAGCTCGTAGCTGCGCAGCGTGTCCTCGCGGTTGGCCCAGTCGTTGGCGCGGAACAGGATGCCGCCGGCGCCGTACTGGCCGTTGATCTCGCCGTCCTGGCCGGTATGGGCCAGCAGGCGCTCGATGCCCTTGGCCACCGTCTCCGGGCTGCCGACCAGCGTGGTGCCGGCGCGGAGGCCATCGCCCAGCGGGTCCTCGCTGCGCATCGGCGGGCGGCCGAGCGTTTCGCTGAAGTAGCTGAGGGTTTCCAGCGGCTCGCCTTCCGCCACGTCGCGGCGGGCGCGTTCATCGGTTTCGGCGACGTGGACGTTGATGACCAGGCGCCAGCCGTCGCGGCTGAAGGTGGCGCCGGTCTTGGCGGCCTCGGCCTCGCCGGTCTTCCACTGGTCGTGCAGCTTCTGCGGGCCGCCGGGCAGGCCGGCGCCGATGCTGAGCAGGCCGAGCCCGTGCTTGCCGGCCACCATGACGCCGGCCGGGGTGGTGACGCTGGCGACCGCGATGGGGAAGTGCGGCCAGGTGTAGGGCGCCAGGTGCAGGCGGGCGTCCTTCAGCTCGAACCAGTCGGTCTTCATCGTCACCGGCTCCTGGCACTTCAGCAGGGCCATGATGGCGTCGAGCGATTCCTCCATGCGGCGGCGCTGGGTCTCGGCGGGGATGCCCATCATGTAGGCGTCCGAGACCAGCGCGCCGGGGCCGCAGCCGAGCATGACGCGGCCGCGCGTCATGTGGTCCAGCTGGACGAAGCGCTGCGCCACCAGTAGCGGGTGGTGGTAGGGCAGCGAGGTGACGCCGGAGCCCAGCATGATGTGCCTGGTGCGCTCGGCCGCGGCGGCGATGAAGATCTCCGGGGAGGCGATGATCTCCCAGCCCGCGGAATGGTGCTCGCCGATCCAGGCTTCGTCGTAGCCGAGTTCGTCGAGCTTCTCGATCACTTCCATGTCGCGCCGCAGGGCGTAGCCGGGATTGTCGCCGGGGCGGTGGAAGGGGGCGAGGAAGATGCCGAATTTGAGGCCGCGATGCGCCATTTGGATGGGCTTTCCCTGTGTGTTGGGGGAAGCCTAGCGTCTGATCGCCGGAGGTGGAAACACCGGAGGCGTTAATCAGCCGCTCAAGCCGCCGCTGATCGCCGGAGGTGGAAACACCGGAGGCGTGAATCAGCCGCTCAAGCCGCCACTGATCGCCGGAGGTGGAAACACCGGAGGCGTGGATCGGCCGCTCAGGCCGCCCGGCGCGGCGCATTGGCCAAGGCCACGCCGGCGGCGGCCAGCGCGGTGCCGGCCCAGCCGATGGCGGGCATCGCCTCGCCGAGCCCAACCCAGGCGATGATGGCGGCGAGCGGCGGCACCAGGAAGAACAGGGATGCCACGCGGGCCGCCTCCCCGGCGCGGATCATGGCCAGCAGCAGGGAGGTGGCGATGAGCGAGTTGGAGATGATGAGGTAGGCCATCGGGCCGACGAGGCCCCAGGACCAGGTGATGTGCATGGTCTCGGTGGCGGCGGCCAGCGGCAGCGTGACCACCAGGCCGACGGCGTATTGCACCAGGTTGGCGGTGACGGGGTGGCAGGGCTGGCCGTGGCGCTTTTCATACAGCGTGCCGGCGACCATGCCGGCCAGCGCCATCAGCGCGAAGCCGAGGCCGAGCCAGCCCGCGACGTGCACGGCGTTGCCGGACAGGATGACGGTGCCGCAGCCGGCCAGGCCCAGCAGTAGGCCGAGCCAGCCGCGCGGGGAGACGCGTTGGCCGGCGAGCCAGGGTGAGAGCAGCGCGACCAGGATGGGGTTCAGCGCGATGATCAGCGCCAGGCCGGCGGCGGTGACGCCGTATGCCTGGGCCAGGTTGGTGCCGGCGAAGTAGATCGACTGGATCAGCAGGCCCATCACCACCAGCGTGCGCAGGGTGGCGCGGTTGGGCAGGCGCGGCCGCAACGCCAGGGCCAGCGGGGCCAGGACCGCGACGATGATGGCGTAGCGCAGCGCCTGCATGGTCAGCGGCTCCAGGTAGTCCAGCGCCAGGCGGACCGCGGTGAAGCCGCCGGACCACAGGCCGACGAAGATGAAGTGG
>CAIMOR010000372.1 GCA_903843125.1 uncultured Rhodospirillales bacterium | reverse complement strand
GGCTCGGCCACCAGCGTGTCGTGCGCGGTGATGCTGGGCGGGCCGCTGGTGTCGGTGCCGCCCGTGGTGGTGCCACCCGTGGTGGTGCCACCCGTGGTGCCGCCGCTGTCGCTGCCGCTGGTCACGGTGCCGCCGGCCGCGCTGTTGCCCACGGTGACCATCAGGTTGCTCAGGTCGGTGGAAGCGCCATCGGCCTGGAAACCGAAGCTGACCTCGCCGTTGGCCGGCAGGTTGGCGTCGTAGTCCTGGCCGGCCAGCACGTAGTGGTTGCCGACATGGCTGACGACATGGGCGTTCCAGACGTTCACCGTGCTGCCGGTGAAGTCGAAGCTGACGTTCCAGTTGCCCTGCGCCACGCCGGTATTGTCGATGACGAGGTCGGCGACGAAGCCCTGGCCCCATTCGCTGCGGATGTTCTCGTTCAGCTTCAGGCCGCTGGCGGGCGCGGCGTAGGTGATGCTGCCCAGCCCGGTGTCGTCGGCCAGCGTCGCCGCGGTCGGCATGCTCAGGTGCAGGCTGAACTGCTCGTTGCCGGCAATGGCGGCATTGGGCGTTACCGCCACAGCTACCGTCTTGCTGGTTTCGCCGGCGGCGAAGGTCAGCGTGCCGCTGGTGGCGGTGTAGTCGGTGCCGGCATGGGCGGTGCCATCGGCGGTGGCGTAGTGCACCGTCACCGGCGTGCTGGAGGCCTTGGACAGGCTGACGGTGAAGCTTTCCGTCGCCGTGCCGCCGCTGGTGGGTTCCGCCACGGTCGCATCGGCCACCGAAAGCGCCGGCATGACGTCCGTGATGGTTGCGGTGCCGCTGGCCTTGGCCAGCGTCGCCGCGACCGGTGCCGAGAGGTTCAGCGCGAAGCTCTCGCTGGCGGCCTCGAAGGCGTGGGCTTTCACCGCCACGTTCACCGTGGCGCTGGTCTGCCCGGCCGCGAAGGTCACGTTACCGGAGGTGGCGGTGTAGTCGGTGCCGGCCTTGGCGGTGCCGTCGGCGGTGGCGTAGTGCACCGTGACCGGCGTTGCCGACGCAGCCGAAAGGCTGAGGGTGAAGCTGGCGTTGCTGCTGCCGCTGGCCGGCTCGGCCAGGGTCACGTCGCCGACCGAGACGGCCGGCTGCCAGGTCGGGTTGATGATGGTGCCGAACGCCGATGCCGCGCCCAGGCTGTGGCCGGACAGGAAGCCGGCGCTGGGGTTGCTCAGCATCAGGGTGAAGGCCTGTGACGCGGTCGCCGCGGCGTTGTGGTTCACCGCGACGTTGACCACCTGGCTGGTCTGGCCGGCGGCAAAGACCAGGTCGCCCGAGGTGGCGACGTAGTCGGTGCCGGCATGGGCCGAGCCGTCGATGGTGGTGTAGTGCACCGTGACCGGCGCGCTGGCCGCTTCCGACAGCGAGACGACGAAGCCGGCAGTGGTGGTGCCGCTGGCCGGCTCGGTCACGGTGGTGCCGGCCACGCTGATGGCCGGCGCCTGCAGCAGCGCGGTGCCGCTGGCCTTGGCCAGGCTGCCGGCGCTGGGGCTGGAGAGCGTCAGCGCGAAGCTGTCGTCGCCGCCATACAGCGTATGCGTCGGCAGCGCGACGTTGACCACCTGGCTGGTCTGGCCGGCGGCGAAGGTGACGGTGCCGGATGCGGCGGTGTAGTCCGTGCCGGCATGCGCGGTGCCGTCCGCGGTGGCGTAGGCCACCGTCACCGGGGTGGCGAGGGCCTGCGCCAGCGAAATGGTGAAGCTGGCGGTGCCGGCGCCGGTGGCCGGCACCGTCACCACGGTATCGCTGACCGAAAAGCTGGCCAGGGTTGAGTTGTCGAGGATGGTGGCCACCGCCGCCGGCCGGGCGTAGGTCGCGTTCATCGCCCCGCTCAGGTTCAGCGCGAAGGTCTCGGCCGGCTCGACCACCGTGTCGGCGTTCACCGCCACGGTCACGATCTGGCTGGTCTCGCCGGGGGTGAAGGTCAGCGTGCCGCTGGCGCCGGCGTAGTCACTGCCGGCATGGGCGGTGCCGTCGGCGGTCGCGTAGTTCACGGTCACCGCCTGGGTGGCGGGCTCGCTGAGGCTGACGGTGAAGGTTGCCTGGGCCGAGCCAGCGCGCGGTTCGGTCACCGTGATGTCGCCGACCGAGAGCGCTGGCGGCGCGTCCATTACCGTGGCGGTACCGGTGGCCTGGGCCAGCGTGCCCAGGCTGGGGTTGGTCAGCTGCAGCGCGAAGCTCTCGCTGCCCTCGGCGACGTTGTCGGCGTTGACCGCGACGTTGACGACCTTGCTGGTTTCTCCCGCAGCGAAGGTCAGCGTGCCGGCGTTGGCGGTGTAGTCGCTGCCGGCATGGGCGGTACCGTCCACCGTGGCGTAGGCCACCGTGATCGGCACCGCGGCGGCCTTGGACATGGTGACCGTGAAGGCGGCATTGACCGAGCCGGTGGTCGGCTCGTTCACCAGGACATTGCCGACCGAGAAGCTCGGCGCGGGCGTGCCGTCCAGAATGGTGCCGGCGCCGGTCGCGTGCAGCAGCGTGGCGCCGGCCGGGTTGCTCAGCGCCAGTTGGAACCCCTCGGTGCCCTCCACCAGGTTGTCCGCGTTGACCGCGACATTGACCACCTTGGAGGTTTCGCCGGTGGCGAAGGTGACGGTGCCGCTGGCGGC
This sequence comes from uncultured Rhodospirillales bacterium, assembly GCA_903843125.1. Lineage (GTDB taxonomy): Bacteria > Pseudomonadota > Alphaproteobacteria > Acetobacterales > Acetobacteraceae > CAIMOR01. The sequence continues at coordinate 9,047 of CAIMOR010000372.1, read as the reverse complement.
GGCGTAATCGGTGCCGGCGTGGGCGGTGCCATCGACCGTGGCGTAGCTCACGCTCACCGGGCCGGTGGCAGCCTTGTTCAGGCTGACGGTGAAGCTGGCATTGGCGGTGCCGGTCACCGGCTCCGTTACCACGGCGTCACCGACCGAGATGCCGGGCGGCGTGATGCCACTGTCCAGGATGGTGCCGGCGCCCTGGTTGTGGCTGATGCTGCCCAGGCTGGGATTGGCCAGGTTCAGCGCGAAGCTGGAGGTGCCGTTGGCCAGCATGTCCTGCAGCACGGCCACCGAGACGACCTTGGAGGTTTCACCCGCAGCGAAGGTCAGCGTGCCGCTGGTGGCAGTGTATTCCAGCCCCGCATGGGCGGTGCCGTCCTGCGTGGCGTAGGCGATGGTCAGCGGGATCGCCGCCGCCTTGGACAGCGTGACCGTGAAGTTGGCCGCGGTGCTGCCGCTGGTCGGCTCGGTCACCGAGACGTCGCTGACGCTGAAGGTCGGCGGCGGCGTGCTGTCGGTGATGGTGGCGGTCGCGGTGGCCTTGGCCAGGCCGGCATTGCCCGGCGCGCTGAGGGCCAGGCCGAAGCTCTCGGTGCCCTCGACCAGCGCATCGGCATTGACCGCGACATTGACGACCTTGGTGGTCTCGCCCGCCGCGAAGGTCAGGGTGCCGCTGGCGGCGATGTAGTCGCTGCCGGCGTGGGCGGTGCCATCGGCCGTGGCGTACCTTACCGTTACCGGGACGGTACTGGCCTGCGACAGGCTGACGGTGAAGCTGGCGTTGGCGGTGCCGGTGGCCGGTTCGGCCAGGCTGACGTCGGCGACGCTGAGGTTCGGCAGCGGCCCAGTCTGGTCGATGATGGTGCCGGTGCCGGTGTCGTGCGTCACATTGCCCAGGCTGGGGTTGGTGATGCGCAGGCCGAAGGTCTCCGGCGCCTCGGCCACCGTATCGGCGTTGACCGCCACGTTGACGACCTTGGTGGTCTCGCCAGGGGCGAAGGTGACGGTGCCGCTGGTGGCGGCGAAGTCGCTGCCGGCATGGGCGGTGCCGTCCTGGGTGGCGTAGTCCAGCGTGACGGCAACGGCCGCCGCCTTCGACATGGTGATGGTGAAGGCGGCGTTGGTGGTGCCGGTCGCCGGCTCGGTCACGCTGGCATTGCCGACACTGAAGGTGGGCGGCGGCGTGCTGTCGTGGATGGTGGCGGTGCCCGTGCCCTGGCGCAGCAGGGCACCACCGCTGGGGGTGCCGAGCACCAGCGAGAAGGTTTCGTTGCCCTCCACCAGGTTGTCGCCGAGGATCGAGACCGCGACGGTCTTCTGCGTCTCGCCGGGCGCGAAGGTCAGTGTGCCCTGGGCGCCGATGTAGTCCAGCCCGGCGGTCGCGGTGCCGTTCTGCGTGGCATAGCTGACCGTGATGGCGGTGGTGCTGGGCTGGGACAACTGGACCGAGAAGCTGGTCTCCTGCCCGCCCACCACGCCCGGCTGCGGCTCGCCGATGTCCATGTTCCAAACGGTCAGGTAGGACGGCGCGCTGGCGCCGGTGCCGGTGCCGATGGTCTCGTTGGTGATGCTGGCGGACCCCGCGCCGGCCGCCTGGAAGCCGAAGTTGACCACCCCGTTCGGCGCCACGCTGGCGTCATAGTACTGCCCCTGCAGCACGTAGTGGCTGCCGACATGGCTCAGCACCTGGGCGTTCCAGATGTTGGTGATGTCGAAGGCAGCGTCGAAGCTGACCGTCCAGTTGTTGATGGCGCTGGTGTCGTTGGTCAGGGTCAGGTTGGCCACGAAGCCCCCCGTCCACTCACTGGCAATATTCGTGCTCAGAACTGCCGACATGTTGGTTCCCCTGCTCCGGGTAAGTTTCGGTTGAGCAGAAGTTAACCAAGCGATGCGAGTATACCTACGTTAGTACGGTAATGACCGCGTCGTGTTTTGATGGCGTCATCGAGCAACGCAGTAATGGCAATGGCAGACTTGGCATGACATGTCGTGCATGGTCGGCGGATTTGGCGTGGCGCGACGACAATTCACAACAGGGGCGCCAAGGACCGGCGGTGGCTGCCGTGCGGTATCAGCGCGGCCGTCGAGCCGCCCGGACGAAGGCCTCGATCAGCGCGGGGTCCTTGACGCCACGGGCGCGCTCGACACCGGAGGAAACGTCCACCCCCGGCGCCCCGGACAGCGCAATGGCGGCGCCGACATTGGCGGCCGTCAGGCCACCAGCCAGCAACCAGGGCCGCGGGATGGTGCGGCCGGCCAGCAGTGACCAGTCGAAGCTGGTGGCATTGCCGCCGGGCAGGCTGGCGCCCTGCGGCGGCTTCGCATCCAGCAGGAACATGTCGACCGCGGGGGCATAGCTGTCCAGAAGCGCCAGGTCGGCGGCCTCCGCGATGCCCAGGGCCTTCATGACCGGCAGGCCGAAGCGCTGGCGCAGGGCAGTGGCGCGGGCCGGCGTTTCCTCGCCATGCAGTTGCAGGATATCCAGCGGCACCGCGGCCAGGATCGCCTCGATCTCGGCATCGCTGGCATCCACCAGCAGCCCGACCCGCCGTGGTCCGCCCGGGTGGCGAGACGCCAGCGCGGCGGCCTGGGCTGGCGAGACGGCACGCGGCGAGGGCGGGTAGAACACGAAGCCGACATGGTTGGCGCCGGCCGCGACCGCTGCGTCGTAGCCTTCGGCGTCGTTCAACCCGCAGATCTTTACCTGCGTCACGGCAGGTCCGCCGCTATCGCGCGGGCGGCGGCGGCGGGGTCGGCGGCCTGGGTCAGCGGGCGGCCCAGCACGATCCAGTCGGCGCCGGCCGCCACCGCCTCACGCGGCGTGGCGATGCGGGCCTGGTCGCCGGCGGCGCTGCCGGGCGGGCGCACGCCGGGCACCACCAGCAGCGGCGCGTTGCCCAGCGCGGCGCGGATCGGCGCGACCTCATGCGGGCTGCACACCAGGCCATCGGCACCGGCGGCCATGGCCAGGCGGGCCAGCCGCACCACCTGCTCGGCCGTGCTGCCGGCCACGCCGGTGCTGGCCAGGGTGGCCGCATCGATGCTGGTCAGCACCGTCACCGCCAGCAGGATGGGCCGCGCGGCGCCGGCCCGCTCGGCGGCCTCGCGTGCGGCCGCGATCATCGGTGCACCGCCACCGGCGTGCAGCGTGAGCATGGCGGGGCGCAGCGGCAGCAGGCTGCGCACGGCGCCGGCCACGGTGTTGGGGATGTCGTGCAGCTTCAGGTCCAGGAAGACCGGGCCATGAGCACCGATGCGCCGCACTGCTTCGGGCCCCAGCGCCGCGAACAGTTCCAGCCCCACCTTCAGCACGCCGACATGGGGCGCCAGCGCGCTGGCCCAGGCCTCGGCGCGGGCCAGCTCCGGCGTGTCCAGGGCGGCGACCAACCGGCCGGCGGCCAAGGCGGGGCGGGCCAGCATCAGCGGACGGCAGGCGGCGGCACCGCGGCGCCAACTTCCCGGGCGACGCGGGCCTTGAGCTCCGCCAACTCGGCCTCGAGCAGGCGGGCGGCGGCTTCCATCTGGCGGGCCCGGCGCCGATGCGGCAGCGACGATGCCCAGGCGATGCCGGCGCCGAGCAGGAAGGCGAGGGCCGCCGCCAGCAGCACGGCCACCGCCAGGGGCGCGTCCCATTCCAGGTCGAACGGCCATAGCTTCAGCGCCACGCTGTGCCGGTTCGACAGGCCGAACAGCACCAGCAGCAGCGCCAGCGGCGTCAGCAGCAGCAGCCGCCAGGTCATGCCACCTTGGCCCCGGCCCCCTTGATGGCGGGCTTGCGCGCTTCAGGAGCCAGCGGTTGCGGGGCGCCACCGTTCACCCGTTCCCGCAACTCCTTGCCCGGCTTGAAATAAGGTACCGCCTTGCCATCCACCGCCACGGCCGCGCCAGTGCGCGGGTTGCGGCCGGTGCGGGCCTCCCGCTGCTTGGCCGAGAAGGCGCCGAAGCCGCGCAATTCCACCCGGTCCCCACGGGACAGGGCGGCGATGATCTCCTCGAAGATCGTCGCCACGATGGCTTCGATATCCGGCTGCCGCAGATGCGGGTTTTCCTGCGCGAGCTGCGCGATCAATTCGCTTTTGGTCATGGCTGAAAGCCGGGGGGTCCTCTGAGCCTGCTAAGGCTGCCAGACCAGGCGAAAGCCGTCAACGCCAAGCCATTCAGAAACAACGCTTTTTACGACCGTTGTTGCTGAAGACTGCAGCAGGCGCTCCAGCCGGCCGCGGGTTTCCACCGGCTGCACCGGCAGCGCTTCGGCAATGCCCTTCTCGGCGGCCAGCCAGGCGCGGGCCTCGCGCTCGCCGCCGATGGCGTCCACCAGTCCCAGGCCCAGAGCCTGCCGGCCGGAAAAGACACGGCCATCGGCCAGCGGGCGGACCACCTCCTCCGGCAGGTGCCGGGCACTGGCCACCTTGCGGACGAACTGGTCGTGCAGGTCGGCAATGACGCCCTGCAGCACGGCCCGCGCCTCGGCGGAGAGTGGGTGGAAGGGGCTGGGCTGGTCCTTCAGCGGGCCGGAGACCAGCGCTTCGCCACGGATGCCGAGGCGGGCCAGCAACTCCGAGCCATCGACCGATTGCAGCAGTACGCCGATCGAGCCGGTCACCGTCATCTCGCGGGCAAAGATGCGGTCTGCCGGCAGCGCCGCCATGTAGGCGGCCGAGGCCGCGGTGCCGCCCATCACGGCCACCACCGGCTTGGCCTCTCGGATGGCGCTGAGCGCGGCGAACAGCGCCTCCCCGCCACCGACGCTGCCGCCAGGGCTGTCGATGGCCACCAGCACCGCCTTCACGCTGGCGTCCCGCCGCAGCCGGTCCAGCGCGTCGTTCAGCTTCTGGTCGTCGCCGATGAAGCCGCTGACGCTGACCCGCGCGATGTGGCTGGGCGGGCTGCTGGCGCTGCCGAACAGCACCGCGAGCAGCACCACCACGGCCAGGACCGCGCCGGCGCGCCACAGGGTCAGGTGCCGCTTCAACCGCTGGCGGTCGATCAGCAGATCGGCCTGCATGCCCATCGGTCAGCCCTTCGGCAGCTCCTGCTCGACCAGGCTGGCAAAGTAGCTTGCCCCCACCGGCAGCAGGTCGTCGTTGAAGTTGTAGCGCGGGTGGTGCAGCGGAGCGTTCTCGCGCCCGGTCGCGCCGCCACCCAGGAACAGGAAGTTGCCCGGCTTCTCCTGCAGGAAAAAGGAAAAGTCCTCGCCGCCCATCAACGGCGAGACGTCGGAACGCACCGCCGTCTCGCCCAGCACGCGGGCCGCGGCGCGCATGGCCAGCGCGGTCTGCTCGGCGTGGTTCACGGTGGGCGGGTACATCCGGGTATAGGTCACCTCGGCGGTCGCGCCGTGCGCCATGGCGGTCGCCTCGGCGATCTGGGCGATGCTGCGCTCGATCATGTCGCGCGTCGCCGGCTTCAGGGTGCGGACGGTGCCGCTCAGCTCGGCCTCGGCGGCGATGACGTTACCGGCGCTGCCGCCATGGAACTGGCACAGGCTGACCACGGCGTTGTCCAGCGGGTCGGTCCGGCGCGAGACGATGCTCTGCAGCGCCACCAGCACGTGCGCGCCCACCAGCACCGGGTCCACCGCCATGTGCGGCTTGGAGGCATGGCCGCCATAGCCCTTGATGACGATGCTGACCTTGTCGCTGGCCGCCAGCAACGGTCCAACCCGGGTCTCGGCCTGGCCCAGTGGCAGGTCGGGCGCGTTGTGCACGCCATAGACCGCGTCGCAGGGAAAGCGCTCGAACAGCCCATCGTTCATCATCGCCCGCGCGCCGGCGCCGCCTTCCTCCGCCGGCTGGAAGATGAAGTGGACGGTGCCGGCGAAGTTGCGTGTCTCCGCCAGGTACTTCGCGGCGCCGAGCAGGGTGGCGGTATGCCCGTCATGCCCGCAGGCGTGCATCCGGCCGGGATTCCTGCTGGCATAGGGCAGGTCGTTGTCCTCCTGCATCGGCAGCGCGTCCATGTCGGCGCGCAGGCCGATGGTGCCGGTGCCGGGCTGGCCCTTCAGCACGCCAACCAGGCCGGTGATGCCGAGGCCGCGATGCACCTCGATGCCCCAGGCCGCCAGCTTCTGCGCAACGAAGTCCGAGGCATAGGTTTCCTCGTAGCAAATCTGCGGATGCTGGTGCAGTTCCTGCCGCCAGGCGGTCATCTCGGGGGTGTATTCGGCGATGCGGTTGATGATCGGCATGGGCGGGTTCCCAAGGGCGGAGAGCGGGATGACGACAGCGGGGTGGAAGGTGGCATGGCTGGCGCCGCGATGTAAGCTGGCGCCATGAACGGCCAAGGCAAGATGCTGCTGGCACTGGACCAGGGCACGACCTCCACCCGCGCCATCCGCTTCGACGCCGCGCTGGTGCCGTGCGCCACCGCGCAGCGCGAGCTGGTACAGCACTACCCGGCCCCCGGCTGGGTCGAGCACGAGCCGGAGGACATCTTTCGCGACAGCCTTGCGGTGCTGCGGGAAGCCATGGCCGGCGTGGCGCCGGGCGATATCGCCGGCATCGGCATCACCAACCAGCGGGAAACCGTGGTGCTGTGGGACCGCGCCACCGGCCGCGCGCTGCACCGCGCCATTGTCTGGCAGGACCGCCGCACCGCGGACGCCTGCGCCAGCCTGCGCGCCGGCGGGCATGAGGCAATGGTGAACGCCAGCAGCGGCCTGTTGCTGGACCCGTATTTCTCCGCCACCAAGCTGGCCTGGCTGCTGGACAATGTCGCCGGTGCGCGCGCCCAGGCCGAGCGCGGTGAACTCGCCTTCGGTACCGTGGACAGCTTCCTGCTGTGGCGGCTGACCGGTGGCGCGGTGCATGCCACCGACGCGACCAACGCCGCGCGTACCCTGCTGTTCGATATCACCCGCGGCTGCTGGGACGACGAGCTCCTGCGGCTGTTCAGGATTCCGCGTGCGCTGCTCCCGGAGGTGCGCGACTGCGCCGCCGCATTCGGCGAGACCGCGCTGCTGGGTGGGCGCATCGCGATCCGCGGCATGGCCGGCGACCAGCACGCCGCCACGCTGGGCCAGGCCTGCTTCGCGCCGGGCATGTTGAAATCCACCTACGGCACCGGCTGCTTCGCGCTGCTGAACACCGGGGCCGCGCCGGTCTTCTCCCGTAACCGGCTGCTGACCACGCTGGCCTGGCAACTGGGCGGCCGCCGCACCTATGCGCTGGAAGGCGCCATCTTCGTCGCCGGCGCCGCGGTGCAGTGGCTGCGCGACGGCCTCGGCATCATCCGGGAAGCGGGTGAAGCCGGCGTGCTGGCGGCCCAGGCCGACCCGGCGCAGAACGTCTACCTGGTGCCTGGCTTCGTCGGCCTGGGCGCGCCGTGGTGGGACGCGGAAGCGCGTGGCGCGATCTTCGGCCTGACCCGCAATGCCGGCCGCGCCGAACTGGCCCGCGCCGCGCTGGAAAGCGTTGCCTACCAGACCCGCGACCTGCTGGACGCCATGCGCGCGGACTGGCCCGGCATGGGCGAGACGGTGCTGCGGGTGGATGGCGGCATGACCGCCAGCGACTTCACCATGCAGTTCCTGGCCGACCTGCTGGGCGCCCCGGTGGACCGGCCAACGGTCATGGAAACCACAGCGCTCGGCGCCGCCTACTTGGCGGGCATGCAGGCCGGGCTGCTGCCGGGGCCCGAACAGCCAGCGACTCACTGGCGGCTCGACCGCCGCTTCCAACCACAGATGGCGCGCGAAGATGCCCAACGCAAACACGCCGGCTGGCGCGATGCCGTGCAGAGGACCCTGACGCGATGAGCGACGTTTTCCTGGTCGGCAATGGCGCCGGCTTTTCCGGCGACAGGGTGGACGCGCCCATCCCCGTGGTCCGCACCTTGATTCAGCGCGGCCTGCCCGCCGCCCTGTTCTTCGAGGTTCTGGGCGAACGCACCGTGGCCCTGGCGCAGCTGGAACGCCGCGCCAACCCCGAGGCGGGCTACGAGCCGATGCTGGAACGGCTGTTGGCCCCGGTGCTGGCCGATTGCTTCGTGCACCGCATTCCCATCCTCGGCAATTTCGGCGCGGCGAACCCGCCGGCCGCGGCGCGCTGCATCGCGCGCCTGGCAGTTCGCCTGGGGCTGCCGCAGCTGCGCATCGCGGTGGTGGCGGGCGACGATGTCATGGACAGTATCGCCTTGGACCAGCTGCCGGTGCATGAGGCCGATGGCAGCATCGATACGCGCAGCGCCCGGCTGATTGCCGCCAACGCCTATATCGGTACGGAGCCGCTGGTGGCCGCGCTGCGCGCCGGCGCCGACGTGGTGGTGGCAGGGCGCACCAGCGACCCGGCGCTGGCCATCGCGCCGCTGGTGGCGCATTTCGGCTGGGGGTTCGATGACTGGCAGAAGCTGGCGGTGGGTGCCGCTTGTGGCCACCTGCTGGAATGCGGCAGCCAGGTCAGCGGCGGCGTGTTCTGGGACCCCGGCCGCAAGGACATTCCCTGCCCGGAGAATATCGGCTTTCCCATCGCCGAGGTGACGCGCGACGGCGGCCTCGTCATTACCAAGGCGGCGGAAACCGGCGGCCTGGTCGACCTGCGCACCGTCAAGGAACAGCTGCTTTATGAGCTGCACGACCCCGCGCACTACATCACGCCCGACGTGGTACTGGATATCTCCGGCTGCCATATCGAGCAGGTGGGCCAGGACCGCGTCGCCATTTATGGGCTGCGCGGCGAACCGGCACCCGAGACGCTGAAGGTGACCGCGAGCTTCGAGGGCAGCTGGCTCGGCGAAGGCGAGGTCAGCGTGGCTGGCCCCAATGCCTTGGCCCGGGCAAAGGCTACCGCCGACGTGCTGCTGGCCCGCCTGAAGCTGAGGGGCCTGCCGGTGCGTGCCCGCGTTGACCTGATCGGCGTGGCCAGCGTGCACGACAGCGATGATGGCGCGCTGTGGCGTGCCTATGAAGGGCCGGAGCCGCCCGACATCCGCATTCGCCTGGCGGCCGAGGGCGCGACGCGGGACGATGTGGACCAGGCGGCGCGTGAGGTATTGGCGCTGCTGTGCTGCGGCACCGCGGGCACCGGCGGCGCGCGTTGGCGCGTCACCCCGCGCAT
>CAIMOR010000371.1 GCA_903843125.1 uncultured Rhodospirillales bacterium | reverse complement strand
GATGCCTTCGGCCAGCGCCAGATCAGTACCATCTACGGCCAGTCCAACCAGTACCGCGTGGTATTGGAGACCACGCCGCAGATGCGCGACGACCCGGCGCTGGTGGCGCTGCTGCGGGTGCCCTCCAGTACCGCCGGCATCCAGGTGCCGCTGGGCGAGATCGCCGAGATCGGCCGGCGCAGCGGCCCGCTGACGGTGAACCGGCAGGACCAGTTCCCCGCCGTCACCATCGGCTTCGACCTGCCGGAGGGTGGTTCGCTGGGCGAGGCGGTGGCCGCGATCCAGCGCGCCGAGGCGCAGCTCGGCATGCCGCAGGCGATCACCGGGGAGTTCAGCGGCGACGCCGCGGAGTTCAACCGCTCCCTGGCCGGCACGCCCTACCTGATCTTGGCCGCGGTGGTGGTGATCTACATCGTGCTGGGCATGCTGTACGAAAGCGTGGTCCATCCGCTGACCATCCTGTCCACGCTGCCCTCGGCCGGCATCGGTGCGCTGCTGGCGCTTTGGCTGTGCGGGCTGGACCTCAGCGTGGTCGGCATCATCGGCATCGTGCTGCTGATGGGGATCGTGAAGAAGAACGCGATCATGATGATCGACTTCGCGCTGGAGGCGCAGCGCGACCACGGCCGCACGGCGGACGAGGCGATCTACGAGGCCTCGATCCTGCGCTTCCGGCCGATCATGATGACCACCATGGCAGCGCTCCTCGGCGCCGTGCCGCTGGTCATCGGCCATGGCCCGGGCAGCGAGCTGCGGCTGCCGCTCGGCGTCTCCGTCATCGGTGGCCTGCTGCTGAGCCAGGTGATCACGCTGTACACCACGCCGGCGATCTACCTGGCGCTGGAGCGCGTCCGCATCGCCCTCGGCGGCCGCCGCGACGTGGTGCCGGCGGAATAGATGTCGTCGATCTCCGCCCCGTTCATCCACCGCCCGATCGCCACCGCGCTGCTGGCCATCGGCATCGCGCTGGCCGGGTTGGTCGCGTACTTCGTGCTGCCGGTGGCGCCGCTGCCGCGAGTGGACCTGCCGACCATCGTCATCACCGCCAGCCAGCCGGGCGCGGACCCGGCGGTGATGGCCGCCAGCGTCGCCGCGCCGCTGGAACGCAGGCTGGGCGCCATCGCCGGCGTGAACGAACTGACCTCCACTTCAACACTCGGGTCGGCCAGCATCGTCGTGCAGTTCGACCTGAGCCGCCGGGTGGAGGACGCCGCCAAGGATGTGATGGCGGCGATCAACGCGGCGGGCACCGACCTGCCGGCCGGCCTGCCCAATCCGCCCAGCTTCCGCAAGGCCAACCCGGCCGATGCGCCGGTGCTGCTGCTGGCCATCACCTCCGATACCGTGCCGCCCGGCCAGGTCTATGACGCGGTGGACAGCATCATCTCGCCGCGCATCGCCAATGTCACCGGCGTGGCCCAGGTCATCGTCACCGGCGCCGAGCAGCCGGCGGTGCGCGTGGCGGTGGACCCCGGCGCCGCGACGGCGGCGGGCGTGGCGATGGAGGATATCCGCACCGCGATCAACCGCGCCAACATCACCCAGCCGACCGGGCTGATCGACGGCACCGACCAGTCCGCCGCGGTGGAGGTGAACGACCGGCTGAACACGCCGGAGGAATATGCCGGCGTGGTGGTCAAGGCGGTCGGCGGTGCCCTGGTGCGGCTGGACGCGGTGGCGCGGGTGACCCAGGGCGTGCGGGACCGCCGCCAGGCCGGCACCTTCAACGGCCGGCCCTCGATCCTGCTCATCATCTTCAAGCAGCCGGATGCCAACGTCATCGAGGTGGTCAACGGCATCCAGCAGCTGATGCCGGACCTGCAGCGCTGGATCCCCGCCGGCATCAAGGTCACCACGCTGCGCGACCGCAGCGAGACCATCCGCGCCAGCGTGCGCGACGTGCAGTTGACGCTGATCATCACCATCGTCCTGGTCATCGCCGTGGTGGCGCTGTTCCTGCGGCGCCGCGCCGCGGTGTTCGCCGCCGGCATCTCGGTGCCGCTGTCCCTCCTCGGCACGCTGGCGGTGATGTACCTGGCGGGGTTCTCGCTGAACAACCTCACCCTGATGGCGCTGACCATCTCGGTCGGCTTCGTCGTCGACGATGCCATCGTGATGATCGAGAACATGACGCGGCTGCGCGAACGCGGCATGCCCGCGATGCAGGCGGCGCTGGAGGGCGCGCGGCAGATCGGCTTCACCGTGCTGTCCATCACCGTCTCGCTGATCGCGGTGTTCATTCCGCTGCTGTTCATGCCTGGCATCGTCGGGCGCATGTTCCGCGAGTTCAGCGTCACGCTGGCCATCGCGGTCGCGCTCAGCGGCGTCATCTCGCTGACCATCACGCCCACCGCCGCCGCGCACCTGGCGCGTGGCGGCGTGGACCGGCCGCCCGGCTGGTTCGGCCGCAGGTTCGAGGCGTTCATGGACTGGATGATCCGCGGCTACATGGCCAGCCTGGGCTTCCTGCTGCGCTTCCGCCGGCTGATGGTGGCCTTCACCGTCGGGCTGATCGGCGTGACGGTCTGGCTCTACATCATCGTGCCGAAGGACTTCTTCCCGCCGCAGGATACCGGGCTGATGTTCGGCGTCATCCAGGCTTCGCCGGATACCTCGTTCCAGCGCATGTTGACCATGCAGGACCAGGTGGTGGCGCTGCTGATGCGGGACCCCGCCATCGCCGGCATCGGCACCTATGTCGGCGGCGGCAGCGGCGCAACGGTCTCCACCGGGCGGATGTTCATCTCGCTGAAGCCGCCCTCCGAGCGCCCCGGTGTGACGCCGGACGCCATCGTCGCCCGGCTGCGGCGGCCGCTCGGCGCCATCGCCGGCGCGCAGGTCTTCCTGCGGCCGATCTCGGATGTGAACATCGGCGGTCGCCAGGGCAACGCCGCCTACCAGTACGTGCTGCTGACGCCGGACCTGGACGAGTTGCAAACCTGGTCCGAGGCGCTGGTGAAGAAGTTCCGCACCATGCCGGAACTGGCCGACGTCTCCTCCGACCAGCAGCGCGCCGGCCTGGTCTCCCGCCTGGTGGTCGACCGCGACCGTGCGGCGCGGCTCGGCGTCAACTTCCTCGCGATCAACAATGCGCTGAACGACGCCTTCGCGCAGCGCCAGGTCAGCATCATCTACCGCACCCGCAACCAGTACCGCGTGGTGATGGAGGTGGACCCGACCCTGACCCAGGACCCGACGCAGCTGGAGGGCATCTGGGTGCCCGGGCTGAACAACGTGCCGATCCCGCTGGCGTCCCTGGTGCGGCTGGAACGCACCAGCGCGCCGCTGGCCATCACCCACCAGGGTCAGTTCCCGGCCTCCACCATCACCTTCAACCTGCCCGAGGGCGTCTCGCTCGGCCAGGCCTCGGCGGCGATCAACAAGGCGCAGGAGGAGATCGGCCTGCCGCCCAGCGTGCGCGCCGAGTTCGCCGGCAACGCCCGCGCCTTCCGCCAGCAGCAATCCGGCCAGACGCTGCTGATCGTGGCGGCGGTGCTGAGCATCTACATCGTGCTGGGCATGCTGTACGAAAGCCTGCTGCACCCGGTGACCATCATCTCGACATTGCCGACGGCCGGCATCGGTGCGCTGCTGGCCCTGCTGGCCACCGGCACGCCCTTCACCATCATCGCCTTCATCGGCGTGATCCTGCTGATGGGGATCGTGAAGAAGAACGCCATCATGCTGGTGGACTTCGCCCTGGAGCATGAGCGCGAACATGGCGAGAACGCGCACCAGGCGATATTGGCGGCCTGTCGCGAACGCTTCCGGCCGATCCTGATGACCACGCTGGCGGCACTGTTCGGCGCCATCCCGCTGGCGCTCGGCCATGGCCAGGGCAGCGAGCTGCGCCAGCCGCTCGGCATCGCCATCATCGGCGGGTTGGCGCTGTCGCAGTTGCTGACGCTGTACACCACGCCGGCGGTCTATCTCGCCTTCGAGAGCCTGGCCGGCGGCCGGCGCGCCAGGCTTTCCCGCGGCGCCGTGCCGCACCCGGCCGAGTAGCGAGCCGCAGCGGCAACCACCGCCGCCGGCCGGCGTTCCGCCCCTGCCACCAACGCAGGAGGTCACCCCCCATGACCGCGCGGCAACAATTGCTTGCCATGGCTGCCACCGCGGCGCTGCTCGCGTTGCCGATGCTGGCGATGGCGCAGCCGGCGACGAGCGTCGACCGTGCCGCCGGCGCCACCACGCTGACCATGCCCGGCAGCAGCAGCCACAATCAGGTGGTGGACAGCCGGACCCTGCGGGAGGGCCGCCGCGCCAGCCGGCTGATCGGCGCCAGCGTCTACAACGACAGTGCCGAGACGATCGGCGAGGTCGACGACCTGCTGATCCCGCGCGAGGGCGGCCCGCCGGTGGCGATCATCTCGGTCGGCGGCTTCCTCGGCATCGGCGCCAAGCTGGTGGCGGTGCCCTACGACAACCTGCGCATGGGCAGCAGCCGCTGGACCCTGCCGGGCGCGACGAAGGAAAGCCTGAACGCGCTGCCGGGCTTCAGCTACGAAGCCCCGGCCAGCCGCGGATGAGGCCGCTCCTCGCCCTGCTGCTGTTGACGACGGCGGCGCTGGCACAACAGGCGCCGCCGCGCGAGGGCGGCCCGCAACCCGGCCAGGCCCAGGGCACCGATGCCGGCCCGGCACCCTCCCCGCAGGCGCCGCGCGATGCCAGCCCGCAGGCCCGCAACCGCGGCAGCGACGGCTCGGCCGCTGGGCTGACCGCGCCGGGCGCCACCGGCACGACGCCGCAGGGCATGATGGGCAGCAGCACCTCGGCCGGGCCAAGCTCGGAGACGCCGACCGGCCCGCGCGGGCACTGACCCCGGCGGGACAGGGCTGGGCTGCAAACGCTTCATTTGACGAAAGCCCCGCTTTTCGGCCAAATCCCGCGCTTCCCCCGGAAACGCGCGGATCGGTCCGCCGGCGTGGGGGAAGGACTGGAGCGCAAACCCGTGATCCCCGCCCTGATGCCGACCTACAACCGCGCCGACCTCGCTTTCGAGCGGGGCGAAGGCGCCTGGCTGTGGACGAATGACGGGCGACGTTACCTCGACTTCGGCGCCGGCATCGCCACCTCCTCGCTCGGCCACGGCCACCCGCACCTGGTGCAGGCCATCGCCGAGCAGGCCGCCAAGGTGATGCACGTCTCCAACCTGTACCGCATTCCCGGCGCCGAGACGCTGGCGGCCAGGCTGTGCGAGACCTCCTTCGCCGACAGCGTGTTCTTCTGCAACTCGGGCGCCGAGGCGAACGAGGGCATGATCAAGGCGGTCCGCAAGTACCACGCCGAGCAAGGTCATCCGGAGCGCTACGTGGCGGTGTGCTTCGAGGGCGCCTTCCACGGCCGCACGCTGGCGACGCTGGCCGCCACCGGGAATGAGAAGTACCTGGCCGGCTTCGGCCCGCCGGTGCAGGGCTTCCGCCACGTGCCCTTCGGCAACATGAACGCGCTGCGCGACGCGATCGACGGCAGCACCGCCGCGGTGATGATCGAGCCGGTGCAGGGCGAGGGCGGCGTGCGCCCGGCCGACCTGCAGTTCCTGCGCGACATCCGTGCCGCCTGCGACGAGTTCGGCGTGCTGCTGGCGCTGGACGAGGTGCAGACCGGCATGGGGCGCAGCGGCAAGCTCTGGGCGCACCAATGGGCCGGTATCGAGCCGGACGTGATGTCCTCGGCCAAGGGCATCGGCGGCGGCTTCCCGCTGGGCGCCATCCTGGCCAAGGAGAAGGTGGCCAAGTACCTGAAGGCCGGCACGCATGGCAGCACCTTCGGCGGCAATCCGCTGGCCTGCGCCGCCGGCAATGCCGTGCTGGACGTGATCCTGGCGCCGGGTTTCCTCGGCCAGGTGGACCGCGTGGCGCGGCACCTGTGGCGCGGGCTGCTCGGCCTGGCGCAGCGCCACCCGAGCGTGGTCGAGGGCGTCCAGGGCGCCGGGCTGCTGCTGGGCATCAAGCTGCGCCCGGAGGTTTCCAACGGCGACATGCAGGCCGCCGCCGTGGCCGAGGGGCTGCTGACGGTGGCCGCCGGCATGAACGTGCTGCGGCTGGCGCCGCCGCTGATCATCACCGAGGCCGAGGCCGACGAGGCGTTGCGCCTGCTCGACCTGGCCTGCGCCAGGCTTGCCCCGGCCGCGGCGGCCGCCGCGCAATGAGCCCGGTTGTCGCCTTCAAGCAGGGGGGGCCCGCGGCCCCCCGGCACTTCCTGGAGTTGATGGACTTCCAGACGCCGGAACTGCGCCACATGCTGGACCTGGCGGCGCAGACCAAGCGCGGCGGCCATGCCGCCAAGCCGCTGGCCGGCAAGCACGTGGCGCTGATCTTCGAGAAGCCCTCCACCCGCACGCGGGTGAGCTTCGAGGTCGGCATCCGCCAACTCGGCGGCGACGTGGTCTACCTCAACAGCCGGGACATGCAGTCCTCCCGCGGGGAGGAAGTCAGCGACATGGCCAAGGTGCTGTCCCGCTACGTGGACTGCATCATGATGCGGACCAACGACGTCAACCGCATCCGCGAGATGGCGGCGCATGCGACCGTGCCGGTCATCAACGGCCTGACCGATATCAGCCATCCCTGCCAGCTGATGGCGGATGTGCTGACGTTCGAGGAGCATCGCGGCCCGATCGCCGGGCAGACCGTGGCCTGGGTCGGCGATGGCAACAACGTGGCGCAGAGCTTCATCCAGGCGGCGACACGGTTGAACTTCAAGCTGCGGCTGGCCTGCCCTGAGAGCCTGCGCCCACCGCAGGCGCTGCTGGACTGGGCCCGGGCCGAAGGCGCCGACATCGTGCTGACCGACGACCCGGTGGAGGCGGTGCGCGGCGCCCGCTGCGTGGTGACCGATGCCTGGGTCTCGATGCACCAGGAGAACGCGGACGGCAGCCAGCCGAACCGCCACAACGTGCTGATGCCCTACCAGGTGACGCCGGAGCTGATGGCGCACGCGCTGCCGGATGCGATCTTCGAGCATTGCCTGCCGGCGCATCGTGGCGAGGAAGTGGCCGCCGCGGTCATCGACGGCCCGCAGAGCGTGGTGTTCGACGAGGCCGAGAACCGCCTGCACGCCCAGAAGGGCGTGCTGCTCTGGGCGATGGGCGCGGGGTGACAACCGCTCCCCGCATCGCCACCGGGCAGGTGGTGGCGCTGCGGCTCTTCGACCTGGCCTACAGCATAGACCTGCCGCGCGCCGCGGCGCTGTGGGGTGCGGCGGCCAGGCCGCGGCAGCTCAGCGCCACCCCGGCCAAGGCGATGGATTTCGGCGTGCCGCCCCTGGCCCTGCCGCTCGGCCCGGTGGAGATGCCCGGGCTGGAGGCGAGCGCCGAGGCGACGGCGCGGCTGTACGACTTCGGCATCGTTGCGATCACGCTGAGCCTGCCGGTGCAGGACCGCGATTTCCCGGGCTTCGCCACGCTGGTGAACCGCGTCAGCCGCGCCACCCTGCCCTGGCCGCAGCTGCTGGCGGCCCTGAGCGGCCCGCTGGCCGGCGCGCTGGATCGGCCGGCGACCCGGCCGCTGGAGGAGGACTATCTGTTCGCCGTGGTGCATCGGCTGGACCAGCCGCTGGCCGCCGAGGCCCTGCTGGCCAGCGTGGACCTGGTGCCGCTGCTGTCCGGCGAGACCCGGCCGCTGAGCGAGGCGGCGCGGGCCGACCTGATGCGTGCCAGGTTCAGCTGGTACGCCGACGACCTGGTGGTGCTGGGCTGGGACCGCGCCTTCATCCTGGAGCCACGGCAGGACCAGGACGTACTGGACGTGCTGGAGATGGCCAACGCCCAGCTGCTTGAGCTGCGCAGCTACGACGAGTTGCTGGACGCCGAGTTGCCGCGCGTGCTGGCCACGGTCTCGGCCAAGCGGCAGGGCTTGAACCTGCTCTCGGCACGCCGCTACGCCCGCCTGGCGCGGCGCGTCCACGCGCTGGTGGCCGAGGTGACCGAGATTTCCGAGCGCGTCGACAACGCCCTGCAGGTGACCGAGGACGTCTACCTGGCCCGGGTCTATGCCGCCGCCATCAATCTGTTCCGGGTGCCCAGCGTCAACGCCGCGGTGGACCGCAAGCTGGCCACGCTGCGCGCGACCTATGCGGCGTTGTTCGAGGAAGCCTCGGCCAGCCGGGCGGAGCTGCTGGAGATCGCCATCCTGGTGCTGATTGCGCTGGAGATCGTGCTTTCCCTGCTGCGGCACTGACGGCGGCGCGGCGGCCCGGACGGTCAGTCCACCACCAGGCTGGTCAGGGCGTATTCCACCGCGGCCAGGAAGCCGGCGAAATAGGTGGTCACGGCGGCATAGAACAGCGCCGTTCGAAGGTGGAGCGCCTGGAAGGCGCGATGCAGCATGGTCATGGCAATATCTCTCCGGCGGGGCGGCTGGCGCCCCGCATTGTCTGGACCGGAGATCGGGTCGCGGCCCCGCTGAGGCCAACTGAACCGGTGGATATGCCTCATCGACGGGACGGATGGTTTCCGTTTGCCGGCCGACTCCCTATCTTGGCGGCCAGCATCGAGGTTTCCAGCTTGGCCGACCCCACCCAGCCCTCCGCCACCCCCGCCTTCCTGCAGCACGACCGGCCGCCGGTGCCCGATATCGTGGTGCCGCGCGGCGTGCTGCCGTTCCACCTGGAACACCAGCCGGTGCGCGGCCGCCTGGTGCGGCTGGGGCCGTTGGCGGATGCCATCATCGGCCGGCGGCCGGAACTGCACCCGGCGGTGAAGCGCCTGCTGGGGGAAGCGCTGGCGCTGACCGCCGGGCTGGCCGCCGCGCTGAAGTATCGCGGCAGCTTTTCCATGCAGGCCAAGGGCGACGGCATCGTCTCCATGCTGCTGGCGGACTGCACCGACGACGGCGCGCTGCGCGGCTATGCCCGGGTGGACGAGGCGGAACTGACGAAGCTGCTGCCCTACGACCCCGACCCCTCGGCCGCGGCGCTGCTGGGCAAGGGCTACCTGGCCTTCACCTGCGACCAGGGTCCGGAGATGGAGCGCTACCAGGGCATCGTGGCGATCGAGGGCATCACCCTGTCGCAGATGACGGCGAGCTATTTCCGCAGCTCCGAGCAGTTGAAGGCGCAGGTGCAGCTGGCCTGTGGGGAGACGCCGCAGGGCTGGCGGGCGAGCGCGCTGATCCTGGAGAAGGTGGCGGGCGAGGGGGGTCTGGCGCCGGAGGCGCGGGGCGACCACTACCCGATGGCCGATGCAGAGGCGGACGAGGAAAGCTGGCGGACCGCGAAGGCCCTGGCGGCGACGCTGACCGATGCCGAGCTGCTCGACGACGGGGTGACCTCGGCCACGCTGCTGCACCGGCTGTTCTCGTTGGAGGGGCTGCAGCAGGGGCAGGCACGCGCGCTGGCCTATGGCTGCCGCTGTTCCCGGGCGAAGCTCGCCGGGGTGCTGGGCGGCTTCGGCGCCGCCGACCTGGACCACATGGCCGAGGATGGCTGCATCACCATGACCTGCGAGTTCTGCAACATCGGCTTCCGGTTCGAGCGGGCCGAGGTCCAGGGCGCCAAGCCATGACCGCCGAGCGGCTTCCGCCGATGCCGTCGAGGCGCCTGGCGCTGCTGCTGCCCCTGGTCTTGCCGGCCTGTGGCAGCCGCGACCCCGAGATTGCCGTGCCCGGCGGCCCTATCGGCTTCCGCTTCCTGCTGCCGATCCGGCTGAACGTGGCCGAGGTGGTGGTGCAGGAGGCCGAGCCGCCGCCGGCGCCCGGGGATTTCGGCGCCACGCTGGCGGTGCCGCCGGCACGGGCAGTGCGCCAGATGGCGCAGGAACGGGTCTTCGCCGTCGGCAGCTCCGGCCAGGCGGTATTCGCGGTAACCCAGGCGACGGTGCTGCGGGACGCCACCGGCGTGGTCTGCGCCCTGGGGTGCCGGCTGGATATCGTGGGCGCGGAGGGTGGCCGGCAAGGCTTCATCGAGGCCGCGGCGCGGGCCAACATCACGCTGCCTTCCGGCGCGGCGGCCGCCACCCGGCAGCGCGCCGGTGAGGCGATGCTGCGCCAGGCGCTGGACCGGTTGAACGTGGAGTTCGAGTTCCAGGCCAAGCGCAACCTGCGGGCCTGGCTGGTGGAGACCGCGCCGGGCGCCGGCGGCATGTCGGCCCCGGCGCCGGGCGCGGTGGAGCGCGAGGCGCTGCCGCCGGCCTGACCCCGGCCGCTGGCGTCACGCGCTATGCCGGGCCGGCCTGGTCGCCGGCCAGCAGGAAGGCCAGGGCGGCAGCGTGGACTTCGGGCGGGACTTCGTGCTTGCCGGGGAATTCCATGTACTGGCCGTCGTAGCCGGCGCGCTCCAGCTTCGGCATCAGGCGCCGGGAACAGGCCTCGATCGGCAGGACCTCGTCCGCGGTGCCGTGGCTGACGAAGAACGCGGGGCGACCCGCGACCTTCAGCGGCGCGGCGAAGCCGGGCGAGAAGGCCAGGCAGTGGGTGAACAGCGTGCCGTTCATCAGCGCCAGCGACAGCGCGTAGGAAGCGCCATCGGAGAAGCCGGCCACGGCGCAGCGGGTCGGGTCGATGGGCCAGGCCGCGAAGGTACGGGCCAGCGCGGCGTCGATCCGGCTGATGTCGGGGCCATAGCCGCCCTCCAGCACATCCCAGCTGGTGCCCAGGCTGTCCGGCAGCAGCACCAGCGCATGGTCGGCGATGGGGCCGAGCCGGCGCAGCGCCCGTTCCCAGTTGCCGGTGGCGCCGTGCAGCATCACCACCAGCGGCAGCGGGCCATGGCCGGGCGTGGCGGGAACGCGCAGGCGGCCGTCGCGTGGCTCGCCCAGGCCGAGCGGATGCAGGCCGGGCGGCAATGGCCAGGCGGCCGAGGCCGAGGGCGGCAGGGTTGCCGGCCGGGCGTGCAGCGTGCCGGCCTCGGGGTCGTCGCTCATGCCGCCCTGTCTCCGGCATCGTTGGCTGCCGCCGGCGCCGGCGGCGGGGTCAGGCGCAGGCGGGGAAGGGCTTCGGGGTGTTCGCGGCTGAGCCATTCCACCAAGCGCTCCCGCACCAGGCAGCGCAGGTCGAACATCTGCCCGGCATTGGCGGCACTCAGCAGCACGCGGACCTCCATGCAGCTCTCCTTCATGTCCGTCACCTGAACGCCGCAGACCCGATGGTCCCATTGCGGCGCGGCCTGCACAATGGCGCTGACCTGGGCGCGCAGCGCCGGGACCGGCACGGCGTAGTCCAGGTACAGCATCACGCTGTCCAGCAGCTGGGCGCTGTTCTTGGTCCAGTTCAGCAGCGGCTTTTCCAGCAGGTAGCTCAGCGGCAGGATCAGGCTACGCTGGTCCCAGGTGGCGATGGTCACGTAGGTGGAGGTAATCTCCTCGACATGGCCGAAGATGCCCTCCACCAGCACCGCGTCGCCGATGCGGACCGGCTGGGTGACGGCGATCTGCAGGCCCGCCAGCAGGCTTGAGACGGCGGGGCGGGCGGCCAGGCCGGCGACGATGCCGGCAACCCCGGCCGAGGCGAACAGCGACAGGCCGACGGTGCGCACCGCGGGAATGGCGGTGAGCACGAAGCCGATGGTCAGCGCGATGCCGGCCACCACGGTGATGCGGCGGAACACGGTCAGCTGGGTGGTGCGGCGGCGGGCATGGAACTCGTCCTCGCCGGCGGCCTGGGCACGGTCCAGGTAGGCGTCGAAGATAGCGGCCACCATGCGGGTGATGGTCCAGCCCAGCGCCGCGGCCAGGGCCAGGCCGAGGATGCGGGAAAGGGCGCCGACGGCGGTGTTGGTCAGGCCGGCATCGGGCAGCACCGCCAGCACGCCGAGCAGCGCCACCACGGCCCGCAGCGGCTGGCGGGCACCCTGGGTCACGCGGCGCAGCACGGGAGCGAATTCGGCGCGGAGCAGACGGTCCAGCAGCGCCTGCACCACGACGAGCGCCGCGACCGCCAGGATGGGCGCCGCCAGCAGGATCAGCGCGGTCGCGAACCAGGGCGGCAGGTTGGGCATGCGGGCGTCCTTCGGGCTGAGCTGGCCCTGGGAACGCGATGGGGCGGGCAACTTTCCCCGGGACTCGCCTCGCCCGGCACACCCTTGGCGGGGCTTGGCGGGAACGGTCGCGGCGGTGCGGCTGTTTCAGCCGGGCAGCCACCGGGAGGAGCCGCGCCGATGCCAGCGTTCTGGTTGACCTATGAGGAAAAATCCGCCGCCGCGCCGCAGGGCTGGCCGATCGAGGAGCTGCGCCGGCTGATCCGCCGGTTCCAGGTCAACCCGGCCGTGACCATGGGATGGTGGCGCCTGGCCGCGCACCGTTCGGCCGGTATCGGCGACCGGGTCTACCTGTTCCGCCAGGGCAAGGGACCGCGCGGCATCTTCGGCACCGGGCGCATCATGGGCCCTGCGGAACCGCGGCACGGCAGCGACGAGGCGGCCGGCAGCGCCATGTGCTGCCCGATCCGCTTCGACCGGCTGGTCGACCCCTGGGCGACGATGCTGCTGCCGCTGGAGGCCGCCGAGGACCTGCTGCCGGCCTCGCTGGTGCTGGCGCAAGCGAGCGGCACGACCGTGCCGGCAGCGCTGGTGCCGGAGTTGGAGCGGCGGCTGGCGGCGCCGCGGCTGCTGGGCGGCAACCCGGCCTCAGGCTGATTCGTGGGCCAGGATCGCCGCGGCCAGGTCCTCGCCGGCCCAGCCGACGCTCTTGAACACCGTCACCTCGGCCGGGTCGGTGCGGCCAGAGGCTTCGCCGCGGCAGAGTTCGCCGAGGTCCGCGGCGATGTGGCTGGCGGCGAAGGCACCCTCGGCGATGGCCTGGACGATGTCGCCAGCCTCCGCCAGGCAGCCGGCGCGGGTGTCCACCACCAGGCGGGCGCGGGCGAGCAGGGCGGCGTCGGCCTCGCGCATCGTCGGGCGGAAGGCGCCGACCAGGTCGACATGGGTGCCGGGCGAGACCTCGGCGCCGCGCAGCAGCGGCGTCTGCGCCAGGGTGGCGGCAGCCACGATGTCGAACCCGGCCGGGTCGGCGCTGGCGCTGGCATGGGCCGGCAGGCCGTGTGCGGCCAACCGGGCCGCCAGGGCTGCGGCCTGCTCCGGCCGGCGTGCCCAGATCGCCACCTCGGCGAGCGGGAAATGGCTGGCATGGGCCTCAGCCAGCGCCGCGGCCACCCGGCCGGCGCCCAGCACCAGCAGGCGGCGACTGTCCGGCCTGGCCAGGTACTGCGCGGCCAGCAGGCTGGCGGCGGCGGTGCGGCGGTCGGTCAGCTCGCCGCCCTCCAGCAGGGCCAAGGGCACGCCGGTGACGGCCGCGGAGAGCAGGTAGGCGGCGTGGACCGCCGGCAACCCCAGCGCCGCGTTGCCCGGGGCGACATGGACGATCTTGACGCCGGTATAGCCCGCAGCCTGCCAGGCCGGCATCAGCAGCAGCATGTTGTCGGCGTCGATCGGGTGCCGATGGCGCAGCGGGGCCTCGCAGCCGTGCCTGAACATGGCCGCCAACGCCTGGACCAGGGCCGGCCAGGGCAGCCGGCGGCGGAGTTCCGCTGCCTCGATCATTCGCATGCCGCTGCTTCCTTTCGTGGCAACTCCAGCGGCAGGCGTCAGCAATTCTCGCGTTGCGCTGGGAACATGGCTGGCGCACCAATTGCTCATGGCACGATGGCCACCCTATACAGGGTCACGGCCGCCGGGTCCCTATCGGCGGCAGCAACAGGGAGATGCGTTTGATGGGCCTTGGCCTGAACCTTCGCCGCGCGCTTGGCGCCGTGGCAATGCTGGGCGCGCTGGCGCTGCCCGGGCTGACGCAGGCGCAGCAGGCGCCGGTGAACACGCTGGAGGCGATCCGCGCCCGCGGCGCGCTGATCTGTGGCGTCAACACCGGCCTGGCCGGCTTCGCCCAGCCGGACAGCCAGGGCGTCTGGCGCGGCTTCGACATCGACTACTGCAAGAGCATCGCGGTGGCGATCTTCAACGACGCCTCCAAGGTGCGGTACGTGCCGACCACGGCGCAGAGCCGCTTCACCGCGCTGCAGTCCGGCGAGGTGGACGTGCTGTACCGCAACACCACCTGGACGCTGAGCCGCGATACCTCGCTGGGCCTGGATTTCCCGACCGTCAATTTCTACGACGGCCAGGGCTTCATGGTGAAGGCCAGCACCGGGCTGAAGAGCGCGCTGGAGCTGAACGGCGCCACCATCTGCGTGCAGCCGGGCACCACCACGGAACAGAACCTGTCCGACTGGGCGCGCGCCAACCACATCAGCTTCACGCCCGTCGTCATCGAGCGGCTGGAGGAATTGGTCGCCGCCTATGTCGCCGGGCGTTGCGACGCCTACACCACGGACGCCTCCGGCCTGGCCGCGACGCGCGCCGCGCAGCCGACCCCGGCTGACCACGTTATCCTGCCCGAGGTCATCAGCAAGGAGCCGCTGGGCCCGGCAGTGCGCCAGGGCGATGCGCGCTTCGCCGACATCGTCCGCTGGACGCATTTCGCCATGCTGGTGGCGGAGGAGCTGAACATCACCGCCGCCAATGCCGACCAGGCGCTGGCGAGCGACCAGCGGCCGGAAGCGCTGCGGCTGCTGGGCAAGACCGGCGACCTCGGCAAGATGCTGGGGCTGGACAATGCCTGGGCGCTGAACGTCATCAAGGCGGTGGGCAACTACGGCGAGGTGTTCAACCGCCACCTGGCGCCGATCGGGCTGCAGCGGGCGCACAGCCCGAACGCGATGTGGACCCAGGGCGGCCTGCAATACGCCCCGCCGTTCCGCTGAGCCTGCCGTGACCGGCCGGGGGCAGCACCCCCGGCCATTTCTGCGCTGCCACCAAAAGGCCTGACGGGGGTTACCCGGGAATGTCCCAGACCAGCATAGATCCCCGCAGCCTGCGGGCGCCGCCGAAACGCCCGATCAGGCTGAGTTGGGCGGATGAACGCATCCGCGGCATCTTCTGGCAGCTCGTCGTCGTCGGCATCGTCGTCGCCATCGTCTGGTGGCTGTGGTCCAACACGGTGCACAACCTGGAGGTCCGGCGGATCGCCACCGGCTTCGGCTTCCTGAACCGCGAGGCCGGGCTGCCGATTGCCGAAAGCCTGATCAACTATTCGCCGACCAATACCTATCTGCGCGCGCTGCTGGTCGGGCTGCTGAACACGCTGAAGGTGGCGGTGGTCGGGATCATTTTGGCGACGGTGTTCGGCACGCTGATCGGCATTGCCCGGCTCTCGAAGAACTGGGTGCTGCGGACGCTGTCGGCGACGTATGTGGAGGTGATCCGCGACCTGCCGCTGCTGCTGCAGCTGCTGTTCTGGTACGCGATCCTGCAGGGCCTGCCCGGGCCGCGCCAGGCGCTGCATCCGGCCGAGGGCTTGTTCCTTTCCAACCGCGGGCTGAAGCTGCCGTGGATCCAGTGGGAAGGCGCGCATTCGCTGGCGCTGGTCGCCTTCGTGCTCGGCGCCGTCATCACCTTCTTCTACCGTCGCCAGGCCATTGTCCGGCAGATGGCCGATGGCATGCCACGGGCAACCTGGCCGGTGGCGCTGGTGTGCCTGGCGGGGCTGCCGCTGGCGGCCTGGGCCGCGCTGGGCGCGCCGTTCACACCGGATATTCCCGCGCTGCGCGGCTTCAACTTCCAGGGCGGGCTGACGCTGTCGCCGGAATACTTCGCGCTGCTGGCCGGGCTGGTGATGTACACCTCCGGCTTCATCGCCGAGATCGTCCGCGCCGGCATCCAGGCGGTGCCCAACGGCCAGCGCGAGGCGGCGCAGGCGTTGGGGCTGCGGCCCGGTGCGGTGCTGCGGCTGGTGGTGCTGCCGCAGGCGCTGCGGGTGATCGTGCCGCCGATGACCAGCCAGTACCTCAACATCACCAAGAACAGCTCGCTGGCGGTGGCCATCGGTTACCAGGACATCGTCAGCATCGCCAATACCACGCTGAACCAGACCGGCCAGGCCATCGAGGGCATCGCCATCATCATGCTGGTCTACCTGACCATCAGCCTGTCGATCAGCGGGTTCATGAACTGGTACAATGCCAGAATCGCCTTGGTGGAGCGCTGAGCATGAGTGACGCCGCCATCCCCTCCCCGGCCCGCGCCGCCCCCATCACCCTGGTCGGCCCCATCGCCTGGGTGCGGACCAACCTGTTCTCCGGCTGGTTCTCCGGCCTGTTCAGCCTGCTGCTGCTGTTCCTCATCGTGAAGTGGGCGATGGGCTTCATCGAATGGGGCGTCATCAACGCCGTTTGGTCGGTGCCGAACAACCAGACCCAGGCCTGCCGCGAGCTGAAGGGCACCGGTGCCTGCTGGGCGGTGATCACCGAGAAGCACCGCTTCATCCTGTTCGGCACCTACCCGTACGAGGAGCAGTGGCGCGCCTTCCTCAGCATCCTGATCTTCATCGGGCTGTTCATCGTCTCGGCGCAGCGGGTGTTCTGGCGCAAGGAACTCGGGCTGGTCTGGGTCGGCGCGTTGACCGCCATCGGCATCCTGATGTGGGGCGGCGTGCTTGGCCTGAACTATGTGCCGCAGGAACGCTGGGGCGGGCTGGTCATCACGCTGATCCTGGCGACCTTCGGGCTGGCCTTCGCCTTCCCGCTCTCCATCCTGGTGGCGCTGGGCCGACGCTCGAAGCTGCCGGCGATCAAGGCGCTGTGCGTGCTGTACGTGGAGCTGATCCGCGGCGTGCCGCTGATCTCCCTGCTGTTCATGGCCAGCGTGATGTTCCCGCTGTTCCTGCCGGAGGGCATGAACGTGGACAAGCTGCTGCGGGCGCAGATCGCCATCATCCTGTTCGCCGGCGCCTACCTGGCCGAGGTGGTGCGCGGCGGCCTGCAGACGCTGCCGCGCGGGCAGTACGAGGCCGCGGACGCGCTGGGGCTGAGCTACTGGGCCAAGACCGGGCTGATCATCCTGCCCCAGGCGCTGCGCCTGGTGATTCCGCCGCTGGTCAACACCTTCATCGGCTTCTTCAAGGACACCTCGCTGGTGCTGATCATCGGCATCTTCGACCTGCTGACCGCGGGCAAGACCGCCATCATCGAACCGGCCTGGCAGGGCTTCGGCATCGAGGTCTACCTGACCGTCGGCTTCATCTACTTCTGCTTCTGCTTCGCGATGTCACGCTACAGCCAGAACCTCGAAGCCGAACTCAACCGTCACCGCGTGCGCTAGGAGAAGAGTGATGAGCACATCGATGGAAGCCGTCGCCTCCGCCGCCCGCGCCGATGCGCCGCCGGCGATCCTGCTGGACAAGGTCAACAAGTGGTACGGCGCGATGCACGTGCTGCGCGACGTCTCCCTGAACGTGGCGCTGGGCGAGCGCCTGGTGGTCTGCGGGCCGTCCGGCAGCGGCAAGTCCACGCTGATCCGCTGCATCAACCGGCTGGAGACGCACCAGGAAGGCAGCATCAAGGTCGATGGCATCGAGCTTTCGGACGACCTGCGGGCGCTGGACGCGATCCGCCGCGAGGTCGGCATGGTGTTCCAAAGCTTCAACCTTTTCCCGCACCTGACCATCCTGGAGAACTGCACGCTGGCGCCCATCTGGGTGCGGCACATGCCGAAGGCCGAGGCCGAGGCGCTGGCCATGCAGTATCTGGAACGGGTGAAGATCCCGGAGCAGGCGAAGAAGTATCCGGGCCAGCTCTCGGGCGGCCAGCAGCAGCGCGTCGCCATCGCCCGGGCGCTGTGCATGAAGCCGAAGATCATGCTGTTCGACGAGCCGACCAGCGCGCTCGACCCCGAGATGATCAAGGAGGTGCTGGAAACCATGGTCGGCCTGGCCGAAACCGGCATGACCATGGTCTGTGTGACGCATGAGATGGGCTTCGCCCGCCAGGTGGCGGACCGGGTGGTGTTCATGGACCGCGGCGAGATCGTCGAGCAGGGCGCGCCGAACGACGTGTTCGAGAACCCGCGGACCGACCGGCTGAAGCTGTTCCTCAGCCAGATCCTGCGCGGGCACTGACCCCGCGGGCGCGGCCTGGCGGCCTTGAGGGCGCGTAATGATGTCGCGCTTGCGTCCGAAATGCGGCAGGACTATGCCTCCGCGCCGCACAGGGACCCACCGGCCCGGAGCAGCTCGCTCCGGCCCAGGGGTTCCGTTCGGAGCAACCCTTGAGCAATCCTGAAGCTGACCTGCCGCAAGGCAAGGTCCGTCCCCTGACCTCCGCGGCGCTGCTTGGCGTATTGGGCGTGGTCTACGGGGATATCGGCACCAGTCCGCTCTACGCCTTCAAGACCGCGCTGCTGCACTTCGCCGCCGATGGCATCGAGCGCTGGGAAGTGCTGGGCGTGCTGTCCCTGGTGTTCTGGTCGCTGGTGATCGTGGTCACCATCAAGTACGTGCTGCTGATCATGCGCGCGGACAACAAGGGCGAAGGCGGCATCCTGGCGCTGATGGCGCTGGCGCAACGGGGGCTGGAAAGCCCGCGGCTGCGCTGGTTGGCGGCGCTGATCGGCATTGCCGGCGCCTGCCTGTTCTTCGGCGACGGCATCATCACCCCGGCCATCTCGGTGCTGTCGGCGGTGGAGGGGCTCAAGGTCATCTCTCCGGTGTTCGAGGACCTGGTGATCCCGATCTCGCTGGTCTGCATCCTCGGGCTGTTCATCGTGCAGTCGCGCGGCACGCAAAGCGTCGGCGCCGTGTTCGGGCCGGTGATGACGATGTGGTTCCTGGTGATCGGCGGGCTGGGCGCCTGGCACATCGCCGAGCAGCCGGAGGTGCTCTACGCGCTCTCTCCGGTGCATGCCTTCACCTTCTGCGCCAGCTACCAGCTGGCCGCCTTCGTCGCGCTGGGTTCGGTGGTGCTGGCGGTGACCGGCGCCGAGGCACTGTACGCCGACATGGGGCATTTCGGCCGGCGCCCGATCGAGCTGATGTGGACCACCTTCGTGCTGCCGGCCCTGGCGCTGAACTACTTCGGCCAGGGCGCCTTGATCCTGGCCGACCCGGCGGCGCTGGAGAACCCGTTCTACCTGTTGGCGCCGGAGTGGTTCCGCCTGCCGCTGGTGGTGCTGGCCACGGCGGCCACCATCATCGCCAGCCAGGCGCTGATATCCGGCGCCTATTCGGTGGCGCGGCAATGCGTGCAGCTGGGCTTCCTGCCGCGGCTGGTGGTGCGCCACACCAGCGAAACCGAGGAAGGCCAGATCTACCTGCCGCAGATCAACCTGGCGTTGTGCGTGGGCGTGCTGGTGCTGGTGCTCGCCTTCAAGAACTCGGACAGCCTGGCGGCCGCCTACGGCATCGCGGTCACCGGCACCTTCATCTGCACCACGCTGCTGGCGGTGGTGGTGTTCAACCGCCGCTTCGGCTGGTCCTGGCCAAGGGTGCTGGCCTGCTTCGTGCCCCTGCTGCTGCTGGACCTGGCCTTCTTCGCCGCCAACCTGCTCAAGGTGCCGGAGGGTGGCTGGGTGCCGCTGGTGCTGGGCGCCGCGCTGTTCGGGCTGATGAGCACCTGGAATCGCGGCCGCACCCTGCTGTTCGCCCGGTTCCGGCAGGACAGCCTGCCGCTGAAGTCGTTCCTGGCGCGGCTGCCGCAGTCGCGCACCATCCGCGTGCCGGGGATCGCGGTGTTCATGACCGGCCAGGCGGACTACGTGCCCGGCGCGCTGCTCCACAACCTGAAGCACAACAAGGTGCTGCACGAGCGGGTGCTGTTCGTGACCGTGCTGACGGAGGACATCCCGGAGGTCTCGGCCGACCGCCGGCGCGAGGTCAGCGAGCTGGCCCCGGGCATCCACCGCGTGATCCTGCGCTACGGCTTTCACGAAAGCCCGAACATCCCACGCGAACTGGACGGCTTGCGCCAGGCCGGCGTGGAGTTCGAACAGATGCAGGCCAGCTACTTCCTCGGCCGCGAAACCGTGGTGGCCGCCGTGGTGCCGAAGATGTCGCGTTGGCGGCAATGGGTGTTCACGCTGATGAGCCGGAACGCCGTGCCGGCAACCGAGTTCTTCCGGATTCCCTCCGACCGGGTGGTGGAACTGGGCGTGCGGGTGGCGATCTGAAGGCGTAGGCTGGCGCCGGATGCCGGAAAGGGCTGACATGCGGAAGGTTTCATTGGTGCTGGCCTCGGGCCCGGGGTTTCCGTTGGGCAGCGCGGACCATCGCTATGAGCTGACGCTGCGGCTGGACCCGGCGAGCCGGTTGAACGCGGACCTGTGGTACGCCGACCCCGAGCCCTGGCCGGTGCTGCGCTGCTGGCCTGGGGAGGAGCCGCGCGCCGGCACCGTGCAGCACGACGAGGAAACCGGCTGGTCGCTGCATTTCGACCCGCGGCCAGCGGTGGAGGGTGATCCCTCGGTGCATTGCCGGCTGCTGACGACGCCCTTCCTGCGGCCCGGCGAGTATATCACCGTGCAGGAACCCGACGGCGTGGAGTACGGCTACCGGATCGTGCAGGTGGTCTAGCCCCGGGTGCGGCGGCAGGGCCGGCGTCAGAGTCCGCCGCCGCGCTCCGGCCCACGGGTGCAGTGCCAGCGCATCAGCCGCAGCACACCGGCCTGCATCAGGCGTTGCCGCAGCAGCCAGCGCTCGGCCTCGGTCACCAGCGCCACCGCCGCGGCGCCACGCGGCAGGCCATTGCCAAGGCGCAGCGCCTCCACCCGGCGGACCCAGCCGGCCATCACCGCGGCACCGTGGCGGGCGCCGACATCCTCGCGCACGTTCAGGGTGAAGCCGGCGGCGACCAGCGCCGCTTCCATGATGCTGGCGGCTTCCGGCGGCTTGGCGCGGCCCTCCAGCTCCACCCAGCGCGCCAGCAGGCTTGCGTTGCGGCCGCCTGCCTCGTTGGCAACCAGTTCCAGCAGCACGAGCTGGCCGCCCGGCTTCAGCGCCGCGGCCAAGGCCGGCAGCAGGCGCGCCGCCGGGCAGCGGCGCAACGCTTCCAGCGCCAGGGCATGGTGGTGGTAGCGGTGGCGGAAGAACGGCTCCTCGGCGTCCCAGGTGGCGACCGTGGCGCGCTTGCCCAGCGGCCGCAGCTTCAGCGCCATGCGTTCGGCCAGCAGCAGGTTGTCCTGCTGCGCCGCCACCCAGGCACCGCGGGTCACGGCGATGGCGTTGGCGGCGCCGCCGGCATCGGCGCCCAGCAGCAGCAAGGTGGTGGCGGGCGACAGCGGCAGCAGATTGGCCAGCCGATTGGCCTCCGCCGCGCCGCCGGGCAGCAGGAAGCCTTCGCCCCAAAGCTGGTCGGCCAGCAGCGCCACCTCCTCGGGGTCCGGCGGGTCCAGTTTGGCGCGCGGCTTCGGCTGGGGCGGCGGTGGCGGCGGCGGGTCGGCCACCGGCTCCTGCCGGGGGGGCGGCGGCGGCGGTGCGGCGAAGCCGAGGCGGCGGCGCCCTTGCCGCCAGAGCAGGCGCAGGCCCGGCACCCGTTCCAGCAGGCTGAGGATGGCGGCCTTCATTGCCGGTGGGGTGCCTTGGGGTGGCGCATGGCCCCGCCAGCAGACACCAACAGCGGTGAAGGGCCGGTTAGCGCCGGGCCGTTTCGGTCGCGACCGCCGTCGACGATGGGCCAAGCGCGCCCCCGTGCCGCCTCGGAGCGCAACAGGGAAGCCGCTGCCGCGGGGCTGGCCGGTGGGTCTTCGCGCATCGTTGGCAGCGCCGGGGCATCGGCTCGCGGGTGGCAGCCTGGCTTGCCGGAGGCTGCCGGGCGTTCCACCGTGGCCGCAACGGCAACGGAGGAGGCGGCCATGAGCGCCAGCGGCATTGCGGACGACCTGCAGAGCAAGGTCGCCATCGTCACCGGCGCGGGGTCCCGCCCCGGCGAGGGGGTGGGCAATGGTCGGGCGGCGGCCATTCTGCTGGCCCGCGCCGGGGCCCGGCTGGTGCTGGCGGATGCCGTCGCCGAATGGGCCGAAGACACTCGCCGGATGATCGAGGCCGAGGGCGGCCAGGCCGTGGTGGTGCAGGCCGACGTGACCAGGCCGGAGGATTGCGCGCGCATCGTGACCGCCGCGACCGGCAGTTGGGGCCGGCTGGACGTGCTGGTGAACAATGTCGGCATCTCCGGCGCCAAGGGCACGGCGGAGACGGTGGACCTGGCGGAATGGAACCACGGCCTGCTGGTCAACGTGACCAGCATGATGCTGATGGCCAAGTACGCGGTTCCGGCGATGCGGGCCACGGGCGGCGGCGCCATCGTCAACATCGCCAGCGTGGCCGGGCTGAAGGGCGGGCACCCCAGCCTGCTGTACCCCACCAGCAAGGGCGCGGTGGTGAACATGACGCGGGCCATGGCGGTGCATCACGCCCCGGACAAGGTTCGGGTGAATTGCGTCTGCCCAGGCATGGTGTTCACGCCGATGGTGCAGGCCAACAACATGACGCCGGAGAAGCGCGAGGCGCGGCGCAAGCGCAGCATATTGCAGGTGGAGGGCACCGGCTGGGATGTCGGTGCCGCCGTCACCTTCCTGTGCGGCGGCAATTCGCGCTGGATGACCGGGGCGATCGTGCCGGTGGATGCGGGAGCGACAGCGATCGCGGCGCTGCCGAGCGGCAGCGGCGGTTAGGCCACGGCGGCGCTGGACGGAGGCGGGGCGGCGGCGTTAAGCCCCTGGGCAGTTCCGCCCGCCAAAGCCTGAGGATCGAATCGCATGCCCGCACCCAAACCCGTCATGCTCGTGGTGCTGGATGGCTGGGGCTGGCGCGAGGAGGTGGCCGACAACGCCGTGCGCCAGGCGAAGACGCCGACCTTCGACACGCTCTGGGGCCATGGGCCGCATGCCTTCCTGCATACCTCCGGCCATGATGTCGGCCTGCCGGACGGGCAGATGGGGAATTCGGAGGTCGGGCACCTGAACCTCGGCGCCGGCCGGGTGGTGATGCAGGACCTGCCGCGGATCGATGCGACCGTGGCGGATGGCTCCCTCGCCGCCAATCCTGTGCTGGTCGAGTTCATCGCCAGGCTGAAGGCCAGTGGAGGCACCTGCCACTTGGTCGGGCTGCTGTCCGCCGGCGGCGTGCATTCGCACCAGAAGCACGCGGCGGCCCTGGCCAAGGCGGTGGCGGCGGCCGGCGTGCCGGTCGCGATCCATTGCCTGACCGATGGCCGCGACACCGCGCCACAGGCGGCGCCGGAGTTCATGCGCGCCTTCCTGGCGGACCTCGGCGCCACGCCGGGGGTGCGGATCGCCACCGTCATCGGCCGCTACTTCGCAATGGACCGCGACAACCGGTGGGAACGCGTCTCCCAGGCCTACAACGCCATGGTGCTGGGCGAAGGCGCGCCGGGTTGCGAGACGGCGGCCGACCCGCTGGCGGCCATCGCCGCGGCGCATGCGGCGGGCAAGACCGACGAGTTCATCCCGGCCTGCGCCATCGGTGGCTATGCCGGCATGGCCGATGGCGACGGCGTGCTGTGCTTCAACTTCCGTGCCGACCGGGTGCGGGAGATCCTCGGCGCCCTGCTGGACCCGGCGTTCAGCGGCTTCGCGCGGCAGAAGGTGGTGCGGTTCGCGGCCGCGGCGGGAATGACGCAGTATTCGACCTTCCTCGATGGCTTCATGACCACGCTGTTTCCGCCGCAATCCATGGCGGACAAGCTGGGTGAGGTCGTCTCCCGCGCCGGGCTGAAGCAGCTGCGGATGGCCGAGACCGAGAAGTACCCGCACGTGACCTACTTCCTGAACGGCGGCGAGGAGGCGGTGCTGCCGGGCGAGGACCGGGTCATGGTGCCCAGCCCGAAGGTGGCGACCTATGACCTGCAGCCGGAAATGTCGGCCCCCGAGCTGGCGCAGAAGGCGGTGGATGCGATCGACGGCGGCACCTACGACCTGATCGTGCTGAACTTCGCCAACCCGGACATGGTCGGCCATACCGGCGTGCTCTCGGCCGCCATCAAGGCGGTGGAGACGGTGGACGCCGGTCTGGGGCGGATCGTGGAGGCGGTGCGTCGGCAGGGCGGTGCCATGCTGATCACCGCCGACCATGGCAATTGCGAGATGATGAAGGACCCGGTGGCCGGCGGGCCGCACACCTCCCACACCACCAACCCGGTGCCGATGATGGTGGTGGGGGCGCCGGCGGGCACGGCCGTTGTCGATGGCCGCCTGGCGGATGTGGCGCCGACGCTGCTGGCGCTGATGGGCCTGCCGCAGCCGGCGGCGATGACGGGCAAATCCCTGCTGCGCGGCGCCTGATGCGCCGCGTGGCGCCGCGGCTGCTGCTGGCCTTGGCGGTTGCGGCCGCGCCGCTTGGGGCCACAGCCCTGGCCCAGGCGCCGACGCCGCAGCAGCTGCGCGAGGCGCAGGCCCGGGTAGCGGCGGAACGCGAGGCGGCCGAGGCGGCGGCGATGCGCGCCCGCGCCATGGCGCTGGAGGAGCGTCGGCTGGCTGAACGTCGGGTCGCCATCGCCCGGCGGGTGCAGCAGGCCGAGGCGCGCCTGGCTGAGGTGGACGAGCAGGCACGCACCGCCAACCTGGCGGCGCTGTATGCGCGCAACCAGGTGAACCAGCGGGCCATGACGCTGGCGCCCCTCGTGCCGGTGATGCGGCGGTTGTCGCTGTGGCCGGCGGAATCGCTGCTGGCGGTGCCGACCAGCGCCGAGGATGCGGTGCGCGGGCTGCAGTTGCTGCAGGTGCTGTCGCGCCGGGTGGCCGAGGACATCATGGCCCTGCGCCTGGCGGAGCTGGACGCCGAGCGCCAGGGCGCCGTGGCCGCACAGCAGGGCCAGGAGCTGGCGGCGGCCCAGGCCGCGGCGCAGCGGCTGGCCCAGCAGCTGGAAGACGAGATGGTCGAGGCGCGGCAACTGCAGAGCGGCGCCAATGCGGCCGAGATCGATGCCGGGCGCCGCGGGCAGGAAGCCGCGGCCCGGGCCGGCACGCTGGAGGCGGCGTTGGCGCAGCTGGAGCGTGAGCGGCTGGCGGCCGCCCGCCGCACCCAGCAGGAAGCGATGACGCATCGGCTGGAGGCGCCGCCGCTGCCGGCGCTGCCGCGCGGCGGCAAGGCGCTGCCGGTGGCGGGCCAGGCGGTGCGCGAGTTCGGCGCGGCGGGCGAGGGTGGCCCGGCCAAGGGCACCACCTTCCAGGCGCCGGCCGGCGCGCGCGTGGTCAGCCCTTGCGGTGGCAGGGTCTCCTTTGCCGGACCGTTCCGATCCTACGGCAATTTATTGATTGTGGATTGCGGCGACGCCTACCATTTTGTCCTGGCGGGGCTGGACAGGCTTGATGTAGCGGCAGGGCAGCGCGTGCTGGCCGGGGAACCGGTGGGCGTGCTGGCGGCGGGCGAAGGCCGGTCCCGTGCGACGCTCTACCTGGAACTGCGCCACCATGGCCAGCCGGTGGATCCACGGACCTGGTTCGCGGCGCGCGGCTGAGGCGACGTTGGTACCCTGGCGGCCAGGGCCGGCGACAAGGGTTTTTTCATGGGCCGGCCCGCAGGGTGGTCCGCAGGAACAAGGTCAGCCTGATGATGGCGAAGGTTCGGACGGTAGCGGCGGTGACGGCGGCATTCGCAGCCGGCCTGGTGGTGGGGCCGATGGTCGCCGCCTGGGCGCAGGAAGGTGGCCGCGCCGAGACCTACCGGCTGCTCAACCTGTTCGGTGACGTGTTCGAGCGGGTGCGCGCCGAATACGTGGAGCCGATCAATGACCGGGAAGCGGTGGAGAATGCCATCAACGGCATGCTCACCGGGCTGGACCCGCACAGCAGCTACCTGAACCAGCGCAGCTACCGCGACATGCAGGTGACCACCCGCGGTGAATTCGGCGGCCTCGGCATCGAGGTGACGCAGGAAGGCGGCTGGATCAAGGTGATCTCCCCGATCGACGAGACGCCGGCGGCGCGGGCGGGCGTGAAGCCCGGCGACCTGATCACCAATATCGACGGTGGCTCGGTACAGGGGCTGACCCTGCAGGAGGCGGTGGAGAAGATGCGCGGGGAGCGCGGCACCTCCATCAAGCTGACGATCCGCCGCGAAGGCACCGAGCGCCCGCTGGAGCTGACCCTGACGCGGGACGTGATCCGCCCGCAGGTGGTGCGCTTCCACCTGGAGGGCAATGATATCGGCTATATCCGGCTGACCAGCTTCAACGAGCAGACCGATACGGCGATGCGCCGGGCGATGACCGCGCTGCGCCAGCAGGCCGGCAACAACCTGCACGGCATCGTGCTGGACCTGCGCAACAACCCCGGCGGCCTGCTTGACCAGGCGGTGCAGGTCTCGGACGACTACCTCGACCAGGGCGAGATCGTCTCCACCCGGGCCCGGCGGCCGGAGGATGCGCAGCGGTGGAATGCGCGGGCCGGCGACATCGCCCAGGGACTGCCGATGGTGGTGCTGGTGAATGGCGGCAGTGCCAGCGCCAGCGAGATCGTCGCCGGCGCGCTGCAGGACCACCGGCGCGCGATCGTGCTGGGCACCAAGAGCTTCGGCAAGGGCAGCGTGCAGACCGTGATGCCGATCCCCGGCAACGGCGCCATCCGGCTGACCACGGCGCGCTACTACACGCCGTCCGGCCGCAGCATCCAGGGCACCGGCATCGCGCCCGATATCGAGGTGCTGGCTTCCCGGGAGGAGCAGACCGCCGCGGCCAGCCTGCGGGAGCGTGAGGCCGACCTGCGCCGGGCGCTGCGCAACGAGGGCGGCGTGCCGGCGGCGCAGGTGGTGATTCCGCCGCTGAACCTGCCGGCTGGGATCGCCGAGAAGGTGGTGCGGCTGCCGCCCGAGGGCGCGCCGGCCTTCGACCCGGCCAAGCCGGAGACCGACTTCCAGCTGCAGCAGGCGGCTGGGCTGCTGCGCAACCTGGCGGCGGTGCCAGCAGCGCAGCGCCGCGCCGCGGCACAGTAGCCGGCGGCCCGGCCCGGCATGGCGCCTCCGCCAGCGCTGACGGGTTCGGGCACCTTGCTGCAGCCGCCTTCACTGCGCGCGCTGAAGTGGTTCTGGCTGGTGGTGCTGCTGGCCTTTGCCGGCGGCGCCGCGACGCTCGCGCTGCTGGGGCCTCCGGTGAAGCTGGTGACCGATGCCGTGCCGGTCTCGGCTGAAGCAGCCCCGGCGGCTGCCGCGGCCGCACCGGAGGTAGCGGCCGGGCAGGCGGCGGCGGGCATCGCCGCCTCGGCCGGGCCAGAGCACGCGCCGGCCGGCACGCCGAG
>CAIMOR010000370.1 GCA_903843125.1 uncultured Rhodospirillales bacterium | reverse complement strand
GCGGCCGGCGCAGCCGCCGGCTGGGCAGGCGGCTGCGGTACCGTGGGTGGCGCGACAGCGGCCTGGGTCGGCACCACGGCCGATGGCGGCGCGGCGCCCTCGCCTGTCGCCGGCGGCGGCGCCACGGCAGGGTTCGACGCCGGCTGCGCCTGGGCCAGCGAAACCAGCAGGGCCAGCGCCAGCAGCGCCGGCGGCATCGGGCGGCAGCGCGACATCACCGTTCTCTCCCCGCGGCTCATCGACGGCCGACCTGCAGCAGGCGGTCGAGCGCCGGCCGGTCGCCGTAGAACCGGTTCAGGTCCAGGCCCTCGGTGGTGGAATAGGACGCGAAGCCGCCGAAGGCGGTGTATTGCTGGAAAAGGCAGCGGTTGCCGCCATCCGGCGTCAGGCACATGGTACGGATCGCCGCGGCGTTCTGCGGGTCGGTGTCGCGCCGCTCGGTATCGCCGTTCAGCAGGTGGTGGCCGATCCAGGCGGGGCGGCTGGCCATGTCGCAGGGCGCATTGGCCAGGCCGTAGTCCTGGTAGATGAAGGCGGTGCTGAAGAAGCCCATGGCCTGGCCGGCGAAGGCCGGGTCGGCACTCACCACCTGGTACCAGCGGCAGATCGACTGGCGATAGACCTCGCCGAAGCCGGCGCGATCGGCGCGGCTGCCCTGCGCCTGCGGCCGCAGCCCGGCGGCCAGCATGATCGGCAGGTACGGCGCGCCCAGCGCATTGCCGGCGGTGGTGGTGGCGCTGCGCTGCTCCAGCAGCAGCACCTCGCGCAGGCGTTCGGTGAACAGCTTGGCCTGGTCCGTCACCGAGGCCAGGTTGGCGGCCAGGTTGGCGGCCTTCTCGGCCGGGCTCAGCGTGGTCCAGGCGGCCGGCGGGTCGACCAGGGTCAGCGCATGGTACGGCCCGGCGACCAGTCCGGCGGCGCGCGCGGCGGACCAGTGGGAGCGGTACTCGATCTCCAGGTCCGGCCGGCGGCCGGCGGTCAGCCGGATATAGGCGAAGCTGCCACCGCAGGCCTTGACCCGGTTGAAGTCGGCGGAGCGCTGCCATTTGGAGGCGTCGACGCCGTGCAGCACCGTAAAGCCCTGCACCGCGACGAAGCCGGGCGGGGTGATGCCGTCATTGCCCGGGCTGGCGGCGCTGGAGGCGCGGTAGGGGAAGCGGGCCGGCGCGGTCTGGATCGGGCAATCCGAGGCCGGGGTGGCCGCCTGGCCCTGGGCGCCGGCGGGGCAGGCCCAGGCCGCGCCGAGTGCCATCGCCGCCACCCATGTCGCAGCCATCTGCCGCATGCCCAACCCCCGCCCTGCCGACGGCCATGCTGGCCATCATGTCGCTTTGCGGCGGGATCGAACCGGGGCCGGCACCCCGCGTCAAGCGCGAACGCGTGATGAGGTTGTTGCGCGAGGGTTGATCACGCAGTCGCGATCAGGTGGCGTGGCGTGCCTGGGCGATGGCGGCGGGCTCCGGGCCGCCGGCCATCCAGTCCAACAGTTCCACCGTATGCGCGGTGGGCAGGGCGCCGTCGCCCAGCTGGGTGAGGCAGCCGATGTTGCCGGCGGCGACCAGCTGCGCGCCGGTGCGGTTCAGGTTGGCCAGCTTGCGCTCCTTCAGCTGGCCGGCGATCTCCGGCTGCATCAGGTTGTAGGTGCCGGCGCTGCCGCAGCACAGGTGTCCCTCGGCGGGTTCCTTCACCGTGAAGCCGGCGCGGGCGAGGAGCTGCTTCGGCAGCGCGGTGATCTTCTGGCCGTGCTGCAGGCTGCAGGCGCTGTGATAGGCCACGGTCAGGCCGGGCGCCGGTCGGGTGGGCGCATAATTGAACCTCGCCAGAACCTCGGTGATGTCCATCGCCAGCGCGGCGACCTGTTCGGCCTTGTCCTTCCACTTCGGCTTCTCGTCGCGGAACATGAAGCCGTAGTCCTTCACCGTGGTGCCGCAGCCGCTGGCATTGATGACCACGGCGTCCAGCCCGCCCTTCTCCATCTCGCGGCTCCAGGCACGCAGGTTGGCGCGGGCGCTGTCCATGGCCTGCCCGGCCTGGCCCATGTGGTGGGTCAGCGCGCCGCAGCAGCCCTGGCCGCGCGGTATCACCACCTCGATGCCCATGCGGGTCAGCAGCCGGATGGTGGCGGCGTTGATGCCGGGGTTCAGCACCTGCTGCGCGCAGCCGGTCAGCAGCGCCACGCGGCCGCGCTTCTCGCCGATGGCCCTGTGGGTCTGCGCGTCCTGCATCGGGTCCGGCGCCGGCAGGCGCTTCGGCGCCAGCTTCAGCATGGCGCGCACCCGGGTCCTGAAGGTGCCGGCCGGCAGCAGCGCGGTGAACGGGCGGGCCAGGGCGGCGCCGCGCAGCACCAGGCGGAAGCGGCCGGGCTTGGGCAGCACCATGGCCAGCACCCGGCGCAGCAGGCGTTCACCGAAGGGGCGCTGGTAGGTCTGCTCGATGTAGTGCCGGGCGTGGTCGACCAGGTGCATGTAGTTCACGCCGCTCGGGCAGGTGGTCATGCAGCTGAGGCAGGACAGGCAGCGGTCCACGTGCCGCACCACTTCCTCGGTGGCGGGGCGGCCGCTCTCGAGCATGTCCTTGATCAGGTAGATCCGCCCGCGCGGGCTGTCCAGCTCGTCGCCCAGCAGCTGGAAGGTCGGGCAGGTGGCGGTGCAGAAGCCGCAATGCACGCAGGTGCGCAGGATGGTGTTGGATTCGCGCGTGGCGGAATCCGCAAGCTGCTCGGCGGTGAAGTTGGTCTGCATGGGAAGGCGTTATCCGTTACTGGCCGGCACGCATGCGACCGGGGTTGAGCAGGCCGGCGGGGTCCATCACCGCCTTGACCCGGCGGGCGATGGCAGCCAGCGCCGGCAATTCGTCCGGCAGCACGGCAACAGTGCTTCGCAGTGCCTCCGGCGCGCGGAACAGGGTGTAGCTGCCCTGGGCCCACAGCGCGGCGGCGACGACCGCCTGGTGAGCCGCCTCACTGGCATGGGCAGCCACCCAGACCAGGCCGCCGCCCCAGTCCAGCAGGAACTTGGTGCCGCCGGCGGCGCGCAGCTGCGCCACCACGCCGGGCGCGGCGCTGGGCTGCACCGAGATGCGCCAGATGGCTTCCTCCGGCGTGGCGCCGAGCGGCTCGGCATCGCGGATGCCCTGCCACAGCATTTGCG
Organism: uncultured Rhodospirillales bacterium; assembly: GCA_903843125.1. GTDB lineage: Bacteria > Pseudomonadota > Alphaproteobacteria > Acetobacterales > Acetobacteraceae > CAIMOR01. The sequence continues at coordinate 5,518 of CAIMOR010000370.1, read as the reverse complement.
TCTCCATCTGCACGCTCGCGGCGCCGAAGCGGGCCATGTCGTCGCGCAGCCGGCCGCACCGGTAGGCGACGCTTTCGGCGAAATCCTCGATGCGGAGATGCGCGACGGCGCCTTCGCCTTCCGGCAGCAGCGCCGCGCCGGAGACGCTGAACGGGCTGCCCAGCCCGGCCGAGAGCGCGGCGATGCCTTGTTCAAGCGTAGCCACGTGGATGCTGACCGTGCCGCTGGCCTTGGGCGCCGGCAGCACCTTCAGCGTGACTTCCGTGATGACACCCAGCGTGCCGTGGCTGCCGGTGAGCAGCTTGCACAGGTCCAGGCCGGTGACGTTCTTCAGCACCCGGCCACCGCTGCGGAAAATCTCGCCCTTCCCGTTCACGGCGCGGATGCCCATGACATGGTCGCGCATGGCGCCCCAGGCGATGCGGCGCGGGCCGGAGAGGTTGGTCGCGACGATGCCGCCGATGGTGGCGGGGCGGCTGCTGCCGAACAGCGCGGCCAGGTCCGGCGGCTCGGCGATCAGGTGCTGGCCGTGCTCGGCCAGCGCCGCCTCGATCTCCGGCAGCGGCGTGCCCGCGCGGGCGGAGATGATCAGTTCGGTGGGGTGGTAAAGCGTGATGCCGCTGAGGCCGCGCAGGCTGACGGTGCGGGTGGCCCGCACCGGACGCAGCAGGGCGCGCTTGCTGCCATTGCCTTCGATGGCGAGCCGTTCGCCGCCAGCCGCCGCCGCCGCGATGATGCTGGCGACGGCGTCTTCCGACTTCGGGACGATGGTTGAGGACAGCATGGTGGTGCTCATGCCCGCCCCCGATCGCGGGAGGGCCGGTTGGCCAGAAGGCGCGTAGCGGTGCTGATCATGCTGCGTTCAGCACCGGGATGGTGGCGAAGATCGGGTTGCCCTCCAGCGGGAAGACCTTTGCTGGATTCAGCAGCCATTGCGGGTCGAAGGCCGCCTTCAGCGCGCGTATCTGGTCCAGTTCCAGCGGCGTGAACTGCACCGGCATCAGGTCGCGCTTCTCGATGCCGACGCCGTGCTCGCCGGTCAGGCAGCCGCCGACCTCGACGCAGAGCTTCAGGATATCGGCGCCGAAGTTCTCCGCGGCGTGGAAACTGGCCTCGTTGTTGGCGTCGAACATTATCAGCGGGTGCAGGTTGCCGTCGCCGGCGTGGAACACATTGGCCACCTGCAGGCCGTAGCTGGCGCTCATCTCGCCGATGCGCTTCAGCACGAAGGGCAGTTCCCCGGTCGGGATGGTGCCATCCATGCAGAGGTAGTCCGGGCTGATGCGGCCGACCGCGCCGAAGGCGCCCTTGCGGCCCTTCCAGATCGCCAGGCTCTCCTCTGCCGTTTCCGCGACCTTCAGGCTGATCGGGTTGAAGCGGTTGCAGATTTCCTTGATCCAGCTGAGCAGGCGGTCCTGCTCCTCGACATTGCCCTCGACCTCGATGATCAGCATCGCCTCGGCATCCAAGGGGTAGCCGGCATGGGCGAAGGCTTCGCAGGCATGGATGCAGGGACGGTCCATGAACTCCAGCGCCACGGGGATGATGCCGCTGCCGATGATGGCGTCCACCGCCTGGCCGGCAACCTCGATGCTGTCGAACGCCGCCAGCATGGCGCGGGCCCCTTCCGGCCCGCGCAGGATGCGGACGGTCACTTCGGTGACCACGCCGAGCTGGCCCTCGCTGCCGGTGATGATGCCGAGCCAGTCATAGCCAGGTGCATCCAGGTAGGTGCCGCCGATCTGCACGACCTCGCCTTCGATGGTCACGAAGGTCAGGCCCAGCAGGTTGTTGGCGGTGACGCCGTATTTCAGGCAATGCGCGCCGCCCGAGTTCATCATGACGTTTCCTCCGATCATGCAGGCCAGCTGGCTGGAGGGATCGGGCGCGTAGAAGAAGCCATCGGCCTCGACATGCTTGGTGATGCCGAGGTTGGTGACGCCGGCCTCCACCACCGCCAGGCGGTTCTCGTAGTCCACGGTCTTGATGTGGTTCATCCGCATCAGGCCCATCACCACCGCATCGGCCAGCGGCAGCGCCCCGCCCGAAAGGCTGGTGCCGGCGCCGCGCGGCACCACGCGCACGCCCTGGGCGTTGCAGTATTTCAGCACCGCGGCCACCTGCTCGGTGCTGGTGGGCAGCACCACCGCCAACGGCGGCTGGCGGTAGGCGGAGAGCCCGTCGGTCTCATAGGGCTTCAACCGCAGGGCCTCGCTGATGACGCCGTCACCGGGAATGATCGCCTGCAGGGCCGCGACGATCTGCGCACGGCGGGCGAGCACGTCTGGCTTCGGGGCCGGCAAGGGGATCATGGCAGGAAGACTCCAGCGAGACGGCGGGGATGCGGCGCCAGGGGTTGCCCCCGGGTCCGGCGCAGGGGAATGTCGGGCCACGGCGTCGGTTCGGCAAGCGGTGTCTGCATGAAGCAGTTGCCGTCGGCGTCGCGGCGCGGCAGTCTCCCGCCGATTTCGCTACGGAACCCAAACATGCGTCGATTTTTCCTTGCCTGCCTGTTCGCCTGCGGCCTGGCCGCCGCCCTGCCACTGCCGGCGGCCGCACAGCTGCGTGAAGGGCTGTACAGCGTTGAGGGACAGAACCCCGATGGGTCGGTCTATCAGGGCATGCTGGAGATGCGGATCGGCCCGGGCAATGCCTGGCTGGTCGGCTGGCAGATCGGCGAGTTGAGCGTGCAGGGCGTCGGCGTCATCCAGAGCGGTGTGCTGGCGGTCGGCTACTCGACGCAGGGCCAGGTAGGTGTGGCGACCTATGAAGTCATGGCGGACGGCAAGCTCAGCGGCTACTGGACGATCGGCGCTGGCGTTGGCACCGAGACGCTGACACCGCGCTAGGAACCTGAATCCCAAGTCCTGGGAACATTGTTCTCAGTGGAGTTGCCTTGTTTGCAGTGGACTGCGGGTTCACTGCGCACACGGGACGCCAGCGGCGGCATTCGCCCGCGTACCCGCCCCCCGGCGCTGCACGTGCCGGGGGGGGTCGATTGTGGTCAGCGGCCTTCGGAACAGAAAAAGCCGCCATGGTGGGGCCATGGCGGCGATCTCGGCGAACCTGTGCCCGGCCTTGTGGCCAGGCCGTGGCTTCAGCCCTGGCGGGCCTTCAGGCGCGGGTTCTTCTTGTTCAGCACGTAGATACGGCCGCGGCGGCGAACCACCACGCAGTTCTTGTCGCGCGTCTTGGCAGACTTGAGGCTGTTGCGGATCTTCATCTGACTGATCTCGTTGAGAGGGGCGGCGTTTACGGTTCGCGGACGGGATTGTCAACCGCGGCAAGCTGCGCCACATGCCCCGCCCCGAGACGAGGAAATCCAGCCATGCCGCATGACGGCCACGACCATTCGCAGGAAGCGCCGCCGGACGGCTGGAAGCACAGCGGCGTCCGCGTGATCCCCGGCGACCAGTTGGACAGCAACACCGCGCAGACGCCCGGCATGAACCGCGCCGCTGCCATCAATGCCGCCCGCGTGGGGGCGCAGAAGCTATGGGCCGGCACGGTGCACATCCACCCCAACGCCAAGACCGGCGCACACCACCACGGCCACCTGGAGAGCGTCATCTTCATCGTCAGCGGCCGGGCGCGGATGCGCTGGGGCGAGAAGCTGGAGTTCACCGCCGAAGCTGGACCGGGCGACTTCATCTTCGTGCCGCCCTACGTGCCGCACCAGGAGATCAACGCCAGCACCGAGGAGGTGCTGCGCTGCGTGCTGGTGCGCAGCGACAACGAGGCAGTGGCGGTGAACCTCGACATAGAGCCGGCCGAGGCGGTGGAGGAGGTGCATTGGGTGGACCCGACCCACCCGGCACCGAAGGGCTGACGTGAGCGGGCGCGCCACTTGGCGCGCCCCCGCCGCCTGCCCCCCCCCCCGAGCGCGGACCGCAATCCGGATGCTTGCGGTCCGGCTGGACGTCAGACCGGCACCACGCTCATCCAGCCGTGCGCGTCGTTGCTGCGGCCGTATTGCAGGCCGACGATGCTGTCGTACAGGCGCTGCGTCACCTCACCCGTGGCGCCGCCATTGATCAGGATGTCCTGGCCCTTGTAGCCCAGGGTGCCGACCGGGCTGACCACGGCGGCGGTGCCGGTGCCCCACATCTCCTTCAGCGTGCCGTCGCGGCCGGCCTGCATGACCTCATCGATGGTGATGGCACGTTCGCTGACCTTCAGCCCCCAGTCGCGCATCAGCTGCAGGGAGGAGGCGCGGGTCACGCCATTCAGGATGGTGCCGGCCAGCGGCGGGGTGATCACCTCGTCGCCGATGCGGACCATGATGTTCATGGTGCCGACCTCGTCGATGTACTTGCGATGCACGCCATCCAGCCACAGCACCTGGGTGTAGCCGGCGGCCTCGGCTTCGGCCTGGCCGGAGAGGCTGGCGGCGTAGTTGGCCGCCGTCTTGGCCTCGCCCAGGCCGCCCTGCACGGCGCGGACATGGCTGTCCGACGCCAGGATCTTCACCGGTTTCACGCCTTCCTTGTAGTAGCTGCCCACCGGCGAGAGGATCAGGAAGTAGATGTAGTTGTGCGCGGGATGCACGCCCAGCATGACGTCGGTGGCGATGACGGTGGGGCGCAGGTACAGCGCGGTGCCGGGCTTGCGCGGCACCCAGTCGGCATCCACCGCCACCAGCGCGTCGAAGCTCTGGCGGACGATGTCCACCGGCATCTCCGGGATGCACATCTTCTTCGCCGAGATGTTCAGCCGCTCGGCATGGCGCTGGGCACGGAACAGGCGGATCTGGCCGTCATCGCCGCGGAAGGCCTTCAGGCCGTCGAAGATCGCCTGGCCGTAGTGCAGCACGGTGGTCGCCGGGTCCATGCTGAACGGCTGGTAGGGCTGGATGCGCGGGGAGTGCCAGCCCTTCCCTTCGGCGTAGTCCATGACGAACATGTGGTCCGTCAGCACCTTGCCGAAGCTCAGACTGTCATCGGCCGGCTTCGGCTTGGGGGTGCTGGTGAGGGTCGTCGGAAACTTCGTGGTCATGGCGCCGCTGCCTTTTTGGGGTTCATTGCGTGGGAACCGTATAGCGCGCAATTCTCGGGAAGGTAAGTGGGGCTGACATAGATGCCCCGCAGACCAGGCCTGCGTTGGCGGCCTAGCCGGCGGCGCGGCCTGCCGGTGACAACTCAGGGATGCAGGTGGAACGCGCTGGCGCCCGATACGGCAGCCAGGCAAGCTTGCCACAACCAGTCACCGCCAGCGGTTCAACCGCGGCCCGGCGCTTACCTTCACGTGGGGGCGTAGATGCGTGTGCTGACCTGGCTGCTGCCCTTGGTGCTGCTTGCCCTGCCCGCCGCGGCGGCGCCGCTGCCGGAGGATTTCGCCGAGGGCGGGGTCTCCGGCCTGGTGCTGCGGCCAGCCGGCCCATCCGGCCGGCCACGGCCAGCGGTGATCCTGCTGCCGGATGACGGCGGTGCCGATGGCCGCACCCATCCCTATGCCGATGCCCTGGTCGGCGCTGGCTTCCACGTGCTCGAGGTGCGCTCGGACCCCGCCGATGCCGCGG
>CAIMOR010000369.1 GCA_903843125.1 uncultured Rhodospirillales bacterium | reverse complement strand
CCGCCGCCGCCGAGATGGATGTCACGGTCTGGCGCACCAGCCGCAGCACCATCGTGCGGGAGCTGCTGGACTATTCCACCGCCGTGTTCGACGCCGCCGGCAACAACGTCGCGCAATCCGCGCGCATCCCCGGCCACCTGAACAGCATGTCGCACCTGCTGCGCGAAATCCTGGACAAGTACGTGGACCCCGCGACCTGGGGGCCGGACGACGTCGTCATCACCAACGACCCGTACTGCGGCGGCCAGCACCTGCCGGACATCGTCGCCTTCAAGCCGGTCTTCGTCGCAGGCCGGCGCATCGCCTTCGTCGGCACGCTGTGCCACCACATCGATGTCGGTGGTCTCGCGGCCGGCAGCTACGCCGCCAAGGCCATCGAGATCTTCCAGGAAGGCCTGCGCATTCCGCCGGTCAAGCTGATCGAGAACGGTGTCCGCAACGACGGCATCTGGGCGATGATCCGCCAGAACGTGCGCAAGCCGGATCTGCTGCTGGGCGACCTGACCAGCCAGATCGCCAGCCTGGATGTCGGCGCCGCCGCGCTGCACCGCCTGGCCGCGCGCTACGGCGCCGATGGCATGATGGAAGCCAGCGCCCGCATCCTGGACATGAGCGAGCAGGCCATGCGCGCCGCCATCAGCGCCATGCCGGACGGCACCTATGAGTTCACCGATTTCCTCGACGACGACGGCATCGACATCGGCAAGCCGATCCGCCTGCACGTCAGCCTGCAGGTGCATGGCGACGAGATCACCGTCGACCTTTCCGGCTGCTCGGCGCAGGTGACCGGTCCGACCAACGCCACGCTGGCCAGCAGCAACAGCGCGGTCATGTTCGCCATCATGTGCGCCAGCATGAGCGGCAGTTCCGGCGACGAGGCCTTCCTCGCCAATGCCGGCTGCTACCGCCCCATCCACACCATCGCGCCGGAAGGGCTGGTGGTGAACGCGCAGTTCCCGGCGCCCGTCGTGCATCGCGTCGCCGTCACGCATCGGCTGCTGAACGCCATGTTCGGCGCGCTGCACCAGGTGGTGCCGGACCGTATTCCCGCCGCCTATTACGGCAACAGCTACGTCACCACCTTCCAGACCGTCGCCGCCGACAACAGTCGCGAAGTGCTGGTGGAGATCGAGATCGGCGGCAGCGGCGCGCATCCGTCCAAGGATGGCGTCAATGCCTATGCGTCGGGCATGCACAACAACTCGAACATCCCCATCGAGATGATCGAGAGCCAGATGCCACTCACCATCACCCGCTACGAGTTGCTGCGCGACAGCGGCGGCGCCGGCATGCGCCGCGGCGGCCTGGGCCTGGCGCGGGAATGGCGGGTGGACAGCGCCGCCTGCCTGTTCACCGCCAACATGGACCGCTTCGTCCACGCGCCCTATGGCCTGGCCGGCGGCGGCGCGGCCTCGCTCGGCAAGCTCATCCATGTACAGCAGGGCGTCGAGCACGACCTGCCGCCGAAATCCGACAACATCGTGCTCAAGCAGGGCGACCGCGTGCGGCTGGAAACCAGCGGCGGCGGCGGTTTCGGCCCGCCCACGCAGCGCGACCCGGCGCTGGTCGCGCGCGATATCGCGCTGGGCTACGTCAGCCCTCCAGCCGGCGCATGAACCGCCGCGAGGCGCGGAAGTAGGGCCGCACCCTG
>CAIMOR010000368.1 GCA_903843125.1 uncultured Rhodospirillales bacterium | reverse complement strand
GCAGCAGCAGGCGGCGGCGGATGTCGCCGCCGATGGGGTGGACAGCGCGGTGCGGTACATCGGCGCCGGCGTGGCGCTGGTGCTGGTGCTGTCCGGCTGGTTCACCGCGCGCGCCATCGGCACGCCGCTGCGCCGGCTGGCCGGCGCGGTCGGCGCCATCGCCGAGGGCCACGCCAACGAGCCGGTGCCGGACCGCGGCCGGCGCGACGAGATCGGCCAGATCGCCGAGGCGCTGGAGCGGCTGCGCGGCACGGTGCGCCACGCCTTCGCGCAGCAGCAGATGCTGGAGCAGCTGCCGGTGGGCGTGATGACGGCGGACCCGCATGACGGCTTCCGGATAGGCTACCTCAATGCCGCCAACCGCGACGTGCTGAAGCGGATCGAGCACGCGCTGCCGGTGCCGGTGGACCAGATCATCGGCCAGAGCATCGACATCTTCCACCGCGACCCCGAGCGCATCCGCGCGCTGCTGGCCGACCCCGCCAACCTGCCCCACACCACCCGCATGGCGCTGGGCGGCGAGGTCATCGACCTGGCGATCTCCGCGATCCTCGACAGCGCTGGCAGCTACGTGGCGCCGATGCTGGTGTGGAAGCTGGCGACGGCGCAGGCCCGCATGGCCGACGCCTTCGAGGCCGATGTCGGCGGCGTGGTGGAAGCGGTGGCGGCCGCGGCTACCCAGGTGCAGCAGGCGGCACGGGCGCTTTCCGGCGCGGCCGAGACCAGCGGGCGCGAAGCCGATGCGGTGGCGCAGGTGAGCCAGGCGGCCGGCGCCGACGTGCAGGCGGTGGCCGCGAGCGCCGAGGAGCTGGCCAGCAGCGTCGCCGAGATCACCCGCCAGGCGGCCGAGGGCGCCGCGGTGGCGCGGGAAGCGGCCGATGCGGCCCGGGCGACGGACGCCACGGTGCAGGGTCTGGCGCAGGCCGCGGCGCGCATCGGCGACGTGGTGCGGATGATCGGCGACATCGCCGGCCAGACCAACCTGCTGGCGCTGAACGCGACCATCGAGGCCGCCCGCGCCGGCGAGGCGGGCAAGGGCTTCGCGGTGGTGGCCAGCGAGGTGAAGACGCTGGCCAACCAGACCGCCAAGGCCACCGAGGAGATCAGCCAGCAGATCGGCAGCGTGCAGACCACCACGGCCAAGGCGGTGGAGGCGCTGCGCAGCATCGGCGGCACGATCGAGCGGATGAACCAGGTGACCAGCGCCATCGCCAGCGCCGTGGAACAGCAGGGCAGCGCGACGCGCGAGATTGCCCGCAGCGCCACCCAGGTGGCCGACGGCACCGGGGCGGTGACGCGGCGCATTGAGGATGTGCGCCGCGCGGCGGGGGAGACCGGGGAGGCCTCGGGCTCGCTGCTCGGCGCTGCGACCGACCTTGCCGGGCATGCCGACGCGCTGCGCAGCCGCGCCGGGGAGTTCCTGGCGACGATCCGCCGGGCCTAGGGCAATATCCGTTCTGATGGAATCGCCAGAACGGATTTCCTGGGCTGGTTTCAGCTCGCAGCCTCCCGCAGGGCCAGCACGCGCAGCGCGCTGGCCAGCGGCAGGGCGGGGTGGGCGCGGTCGGCATCCACCTGCGCCACCAGCGCCGAAAGGCTGAGTGCGCGGCGCTGCGCCAGGGCTTCCAGCGCCGCCCAGAACGCCGGCTCCAGCGCCACGCTGGTGCGATGCCCGCCCAGCGAGAAGCTGCGCTTGCGCAGGTGCCTCATTCGCCCAGGCTGGCGCCGGGGTGGACCATCTCGGCCGGGCGCACCCATTGGTCGAAATCGGCTGGCATGACGTAGCCGAGCTGCGCCGCCGCGTCCTTCAGGGTCAGGTTCTCGGCCAGCGCCTTCTTGCCGATCTGCACCGCGCGGTCGTAGCCGATGCGCGGGTTCAGCGCGGTCACCAGCATCAGCGACTTCGCCAGGTTCTCGGCGATGCGGTCCAGGTTGGGTTGCAGCTTGGCGACCATGTTGTTGGCGAAGCTCTCCGCCGCGTCGGCCAGAAGGCCCGCGCTCTGCAGCACGGCCTGGATGATGACCGGCTTGAACACGTTCAGCTCCAGGTGGCCCTGGGCGCCGGCGACGGTGACAGTGGTGTTGTTGCCCATCACCTGGGCGCAGACCATGGTCAGCGCCTCGCTCTGCGTCGGGTTGGTCTTGCCCGGCATGATGCTGGAGGACAGGCCATCGGCGGGAATGGTGAGTTCCGCGAACCCGCTGCGCGGGCCGCTGCCCAGCAGGCGGATGTCGTTGGCGATCTTGTTCAGGGAAACCGCCAGCACGTTGAACACGCCGTGCAGTTCCACGAAGGCGTCGTGCGCGCCCAT
>CAIMOR010000367.1 GCA_903843125.1 uncultured Rhodospirillales bacterium | reverse complement strand
GCTTCTCGGGGAAGTGGTACGGCCCGTAGTTGTTGGAGCAATTGGTCACCAGCGTCGGCAGCCCATAGGTGTGGTGCCAGGCGCGGGCCAGGTGGTCGCTGGCCGCCTTGCTGGCGCTGTACGGGCTGCGCGGGTCGTAGGCCGTCTGCTCGGTGAACAGCCCCTCCGCCCCCAGGGAGCCATAGACCTCGTCGGTCGAGATCAGGTGGAAGCGGAACCCGTCCTTCGCCGCCCCGGCCAGCGCGCCCCAATAGGCGCGCGCCACCTCCAGCAGGGTGAAGGTGCCGACGATGTTGGTGGTGATGAACGGCGCCGCGCCGGCGATGCTGCGGTCGACATGGCTCTCGGCCGCCAGGTGCATCACCGCCTGCGGCTGGAAATCGGCGAAGGCCGCCTGCATCGCCGCCAGGTCGCAGATGTCGGCCTGCAGGAAGCGGAAGCCGGGCTTGCCCTCGCAGTCGCGCAGGCTGCGGCGGTCGCCGGCATAGGTCAGCTTGTCCACCACCAGCACCTCGGCGCCCTTGTCCAGCACCAGGTGCCGGGTCAGCGCCGAGCCGATGAAGCCGGCACCGCCGGTGACGAGGATACGCATGCGGCTACCGTTCAGTCGAAGCAGTGGGGCAGGTCGGCAAGCCGTGGCTGCCGGCGGTCCTTGTCCGAGAGCTGCGCCTCGCCTGGCTTGAACGGCCAGGGCAGCGCCAGTTCGGGGTCGTCCCAGGCCAGGCCGCGGTCGCAGTCCGGTGCATAGAAGTCGGTGACCTTGTAGGCCACCTCGGTATCCGGCTCCAGCGTGCAGAAGCCATGCGCGAAGCCGACGGGCACGTAGAGCTGCACCGCATTCTCGGCGCTCAGCTCGGCCGCCACATGCTGGCCGTAGTGCGGCGAGGACCGCCGCAGGTCCACCGCGATATCCAGGATCCGGCCGCGCAGCACGCGCACCAGCTTGGCCTGCGCCCGCGGCTGCAGCTGGAAGTGCATGCCGCGCACCGTGCCCGGCGTGGCCGAGAGCGAGTGGTTGTCCTGCACGAAGGTATCCGGCACGCCGAGCGCCACGAAATCCCGCGTGCTGTACGTCTCAAGGAAGAAGCCGCGATGGTCGCCGAACCGTTTCGGTTGCAACAGTACCGGGCCGGCAATGCCGAAGCGCCAGGCCATGAAATTGCCGCTGGTGGCCGGCGGCGTGGATGTATCAAGCGGCGTTCCAACGGTCCCGGTCGTCGCCATGCTGCAATCCATCCCGCAGTGCAACATCCGTTTAACTGACCTGCTTTTCAACCTCAAGTCGAAAGTCAGGATTGACACCCCGCCATGGTAGTGCGGCCCGGCGGCCGTGGCTAAACCGGCGCCCGAATACCTCGGCTACGGATGATCTCGCCCCATTTGTTGTACTCCCGGTTGTAATAGTCCGGCCATTGCGCCGGCGAACCACCCACCGCCTCGATCCCCGCCGCCGCCAGCTTGCCGCTCACCTCGGCCGAATGCACCGCCGCCACCACCGCGGCGTGCAGCGTCTCCACCACCGCCGGCGGCATCCCGGCCGGGCCGAGCAGCGCGAAATCGGTCGAGGACTGGAAGCCCGGCAACCCCGCCTCGGCAATGGTCGGCACCGCCGGCACCAGCGGCGCCCGCGCGGTGCTGGAAACGCCGAGCGGCCGCATCTGCCCCCCCTGCAGGAAGGGCAGCGCGGTGATGATGTCGACGAAGCCGCAATTCACCTCTCCGGTCAGCAGCGCCTGCGCCGCCGGCCCGCCGCCCCGATAGGGCACATGCAGCATCTCGATCCGCGCCATGCTCATCAGCAGTTCGGTCGCCAGGTGGCTGGTGCCGCCGATGCCCGAGGACTGGAAGCTCAGCTTGCCCGGCTCGGCCCGCGCCTTGGCCAGAAACCCGGAAAAATCCTGCACCGGCACGCTGGGATGCACGCAGAAGATCTGCGGGTTGGTCCCCACCAGGCTGATCGGCGTGAAGGCGTGCTCGTAGTCGTACGGCAGGCTGGCATACAGGTGCGGCGCAATGGCGAAGGTGCTGTTGGTGCCCAGCAGCAGCGTGTAGCCATCCGGCCGCGCCCGCGCGACCACGGCATGGCCCAGCGTCCCCGTCGCCCCCGGCCGGTTCTCCACCACGAAGGGCTGGCCCATGTCGGCCGCCATCCGCTGCACCAGAATGCGCGTCACGCTGTCGGACGACCCACCCGCCGGCCAGGGGTTGATCACCGTGACGGTGTGGTTCGGATAGGGCGCCTCCTGCGCGCGGGCAACCAGCGGCGCGGCAACCGAGGCAAGCAGCAGGCGACGCGAGAGGCTCATCCGTTCAGCTCCACCACCAGGTTCAGGTGGGCATCCACGTGGCAGCGGGCGCCCGGGCCGACGACGCAGGTGCTCTCCCGCTCCTCGACCAGCGCCGGCCCTGCGAATTCCATGCCGGGCCGCAGCGCATAGCGGTCATACACCGGCACCTCCAGCGTGCCATGCCCCTCGAAGGTCACGCTGCGCTGGCCGCGCGGCGCCAGGCTCGCCGGCGCCAGGGTCGCCGCGCCAATGCGGATGTCCAGCCCCGGCGCGCTCACCGCCAGGCGCCAGGTCAGCGCCTCGATCGGCGTGTCCCGCACCACCCTGCCAAACGTCTTCAGGTAGCTGGTGAAGAACGCCTCCTGCAGCGCCGGCAGGTCGGCCGCGCCAATCTCCAGCCCCGGCAGCGGCACCGGAATCTCGAAGCCCTGGCCGACATGGCGCATATCCGCCGCCGGCTTGAACACCAGCGTCGCGGGGTCCGCCCCCGCCTCCTCCAGCAGCTTCCGCCCCTCCGCCGCCATGGCCGCGAACAGCGCGTTGACATGGCCGAAGTCCAGCCGCTCCAGCCGCGCCACGTAGCTGCGCACCATGTCGGTCGCCGGCGGCGCCACCAGGAAGCCGAGCGCGGAGGCCACCCCCGCCCCCAGCGGCACCAGCATCCGCTCTATCTTCAGCAGCCGCGCCAGGTTCCAGGCATGCACCGGCCCGGCGCCACCAAAGGCGATCAGCGTGTACCCCCGCGGGTCCCTGCCCTTCTCCGCCAGGTGCATCCGGGTCGCCGCCGCCATCGTCTCATCGACGATGCGCTGCACGCCCAGCGCCGCATCCAGCGCCGTCACGCCCAGCTTCTCGGCCACGCCCGTGGCAAAGGCGCGCTGCACCAGGCCGCCATCCAGCGCCATCTCGCCACCCAGGAAGTAGCGCGCGTCCAGCCTGCCCAGCATCAGGTCGGCATCGGTCACGCAGGGCTCGGTGCCGCCGCGCCCGTAGCACACCGGCCCCGGCTTCGCCCCGGCGCTGCGCGGCCCCACCTTCATCAGGCCGCTCCCCGGCTCGATCCGCGCAATGCTGCCACCGCCCGCGCCGATCTCGATCATATCCACCACCGAGACCTTCAGCGGCAACCCGCTCCCCTTGACGAAGCGCCTGACGCGCCCGGCCTCGAAATCGAATTTGTGGTCCGGCGCGCCATCCTCCACCAGGCACATCTTCGCCGTGGTGCCGCCCATGTCGTAGGACACCACGCGGTCCAGCCCCGCCAGCTTGGCGAGGAAGGCCGCCGCCATGGCGCCCGCCGCCGGCCCGCTCTCGATCAGCCGGATCGGAAATTCCTTCGCCTCCCGCACCGCCGCGATGCCGCCGCCCGAGAGCATCACATACAGCCGCCCGTCGAAGCCGATCCGCGCCAAATCCGCTTCCAGCTTGTCCAGGTACTTCTTCATCCGCGGCTGCACATAGGCATTGGCGCAGGCGGTGGAGGTCCGCTCGAACTCGCGTATCTCCGGCGCCACCTCGGCACTCAGCGTGATGGCCAGGTCCGGGAACAGCGCCCGCACCACTTCTCGCGCTCGCAGTTCGTGCCTGGCATCGCGATAACTGTGCAGGAAGCCGATCGCCAGCGCCTCGCAGCCCTCGGCCACCAGCGCCGTCGCCTCCCGCGCCACGGCTTCCTCGTCCAGCGGCAGCAGCGTGGTGCCATGCACGTCCAGCCGCTCCGGGATTTCGCGGCGCAGATGCCGCGGCACCAGCGTCGGCGGCGCCTCCAGGAACAGGTCGTACAGATCGTAGCGAATCTCTTTCGCAATCTCGATGCTGTCGCGGAACCCCGCCGTGGTCAGCAGCCCCACCTTGGCCCCGGTCCGCTCGATCACCGTGTTGGTGACCAGCGTCGTCCCATGCACGATGGAATGCAGGTCGGCCGGCGTCAGCCCCGCCTCCTGCAGCACCCGCAGCGTGCCCTCGATGATCGCCTCGCTGGGATCATCCGGCGTGGTCAGCAGCTTGCCCGTATGCACCAGGTCCCGCGCGGGATCATGCAGCACCAGGTCGGTAAAAGTGCCGCCAACATCCACCCCGATGCGCGCCGTCCCAGCCATCACGCATCTCCCTGGTAGGCGGCCGCATCCGTCACATAGCCATCGCGGATATCCGCCGCCAAGGCCGCCGGGTCGCGCGCCGAAGGCGGCCCATACCCGCCACCGCCGGCATAGCGCATGTGCAGCTTCATCCCCGGCTCGATCGTCGTCCGGCTCTTCGGATGCGGCCGCGTCCCATCACTGAACACGATCTCCGCCGCCGCCCCCGGCTTGCCGCCCAGCACGCCCTGCGCCGGGTGGTCCCGCCGGTCCGAGATCAACGACAAGCGCAGCGGTCCCGGCGAGCGCACCTCGATCACCGCCTCCTGCCCCATGCCGCCGCGGAACTGGCCGGGGCCACCGCTGTCCGGCCGCAACTGCTTGCTCCACACCACCAGCGGCGCGACATTCTCGAAGGCCTCGATGCTGCCCGCCCCGGCATTGGTCGGAAACGCCGTCGTCGCCATGCCATCCTTGTGCGGCGCCGCGCCCATGCCGCCGCTGGCGAACAGCACCTGGCTGAACCGGTCGCCATGCTGGTCCTGCCCGCTGAACAGGCAGCGCATCGTCGGCGCCCCGCCGCACTCCGCGATCACCTGCTTGGGGATCACCGCCGCCAGCGCCTTGTAGATCGCCCCCGCCAGCAGATGCCCCGTGAGCTGCCGCGACCCCACCGCCGCCGGAAAGCGCGGGTTCAGAATGCTCCCCTCCGGCGCCCGCACCTCAATGGCCCGATAGCTGCCCTCGTTCCGCGGCGTGAAGGGGTCCAGCGCGCACTTCACCGGGTACACGGAATAAGCGTGCGTGTAGTTCATCACGCAGTTGATCCCGCGGTCGATCTGCTTCGACGTCCCCTCGAAGTCGATCACCATGCTCTCGCCGGCCACCGTCACGGCCACCACGATATGCGTCACATCCGGCTCGAACCCATCGGCATCCAGCGTCGCGCGGTACACCCCATCCGGCACCGCCGAGATCGCCCGTCGCATCGCCAAATCCGCCCGCGCCTGCAACGCGCGCGACAGGCCCTGAAGATCGCTGAGCCCGGTATCGCCCAGGAACTCGTCCACCCGCGCCGCGCACACCTCGTTGGCGGTGATCTGCGCCTCCAGGTCGCCGCTCACCTGGTCCGGCACGCGCACATTGGCCAGGAAGAAGTCCAGTATCTCCTGGTTCCGCACGCCAGCCCGTATCAGCCGCGTCGGCGGAATGCGGATGCCCTCCTCGAACACCTCGCGGCAATCCGCGCTCCACAGGCTGCCGCCCACATCCGGGCTATGCGCGATGCTGCCCGAGAAGCCCACCAGCCTGCCCTTGTGGAAAATCGGCGACACCGCGGTGATATCCGGCAGATGCCCGGTCGCCAGCCACGGGTCGTTGGTGATGACGCAATCCCCGGGCTGCCAGCTTTCGGCGGGGAACTTCGCCAGGAAATGCTTGGTCGTCCGCGGCAGGATGCAGCTGAAGCTGGCGATGCCCCCGGTATTCTCGCTGATGCTGTCGCCGTTCACGTCCATCAACACCGTGCCGAAGTCGTTCGACTCCCGCACGATGGTGGAAAACGCGGTCCGCAGCAGCGCGGCGGCGGCCTCGTCGGCAATGGAGATCAGGCGCGACCAGTAGATTTCCAGCGTGATCGCATCGAAGCCTTCGTCCATCATCCGTCCCCACCTGGTGAGCGGCGAAGGCTAGACCCGCCGCACCCGGCTGTCACCACGCCGCCGCGGGCCGACGAACCTGCGGTTCGCGGCGGGGCTACGAACCTGCGGCGACCGCAGCGGGCCGACGCTCGCCTGCGGCGACCGCGGCGGGCCGACCAACCTGCGGTTCGCGGCGGGCCGACGAACCTGCGGTTCGCGGCGGGCGGGCCGACGCTCGCCTGCGGCGACCGCGGCGCATTGACAGCCCCGCCGCCGCCATGGTCGGCTTGACGGCAACGAGGGAGGATGTCGCGGCCCATGCTGCGCCTGGAGCCGAACGCCGCCACGCTGGGCGCCACCATCCACGGCCTGGACCTGCGCCAGCCCCTGGGCGACGCCGCGTTCCGCGCCGTGCTGCACGCGCTCGGCCAGTACGCGGTGCTGCGCCTGCCCAACCAGCAGCTCCACCCGCGCCAGCTCGCCGCCTTCTCCCGCCGCTTCGGCCATATCCAGACCAGCGTCTCCGGCCGCTACCACCACGCCGAGGCGCCGGAGGTCGGCATCCTCTCCAACATCGTGGAAAACGGCGTCAACATCGGCATCCCCGATGCCGGCCAGGACTGGCACACCGACATGTCCTATACCGCCACGCGCGGCTTCATCAACGTGCTGCACGCCATCCAGGTCCCGACGCGCAACGGCCGCCCGCTCGGCGACACGCGCTTCGCCGACATGCGCGCCGCCTACGCCACCCTGCCGGAAGACTGGAAGCAGCGCATCGAGCCGCTGACCGCCACGCACGACTTCAACGTGTTCTGGCAGAACATGGCGGCCCGCCCCGGCAGCAGCCGCCCGCCGCTGACGCCCGCCGAGCGCGCCAAGCGCCCGCCCGCCACGCATCCCCTGGTGCTGCGCCACCCCATCAGCGGCACCCCCGTCCTCTACTGCAACCCCGGCTATGCCGAGCGCATCGACGGCGTCAGCCCGGCCGAAAGCGCCGACATCCTCGGCTACCTCTTCGCCCACCAACGGCAACCGCGCTTCCAGCACGCCCACCACTGGCAGGTCGGCGACGTGCTGCTGTGGGACCACCTTGCCACCCTGCACACCGCGGTGGCCGACTACACCGCCGCCGAACCACGCCTGATGCACCGCTGCCAGGTCATGGCAGACCAGGTCTTCTCCCCGGAGTTCCAACGCCAATGGCTGGACGCAGCATGACCCTCCCCCGCCGCACGCTGCTTGCCGGCGCGCTCGCCGCCCCCGCCATCGCGCACGCCCAGCACCGCCTGCCGTGGGACACGGAACGCCCGATCCGGCTGATCCACAATGGCGGCGCCGGCAGCGGCTCGGACGCCGTCACCCGCGTCCTCGCCCAGGGCCTCGGCGCCATCTGGAACCAGACCGTGGTGGTGGAGAACCAGGGCGCCGGCGCCGGCGTGGTCGGCTACCAGGCCGCCATGCGCGCGCGGAAGGACGGCCTCACCGCCATCACCTGCATCTCCTCGGTCCTGCTCGGGCCGCTGGTGGACAAGAAGCTCCCCTTCGATGTCTTCAATGAAGCCGTCCCCGTCTCCCAGCTGATGACCGCCGCCGGCGTGCTCTGCGTGCCGAAGTCGCTCGGCGTGAAAAGCGTGGCGGAACTCCTCACCTGGGCCCGCGCGCAAACCGGCGTCATCCCCTTCGGCAATTACGGCCATGGCACCGCCAGCCACATCCACGCCGCGCTGTTCAGCAAGCGCGCCGGCCTCAACACCGAACTGGTGCCCTACCCCGGCCCGCAGCTGGTGACGGACCTCATGGCCGGCCACGTCCAGGTCGGCTTCCTCGACAGCGGCACCGTCATCGCCCAGCTCCGCAGCGGCGACATCATCGGCCTGGCCGTCACGGGGCCGGAGCGTGTCTCCGTGCTGCCCAACCTGCCCACGCTGATCAGCCTCGGCAACATGCAGGGCTTCGAGCCGCAGATCTGGATCGGCACCTTCCTGCCGCCGGAAACGCCGGCAACCATCGTGGATGCCTGGGGCGACGGCGTCTCCCGCGCGGTCGCCTCCGCCAATGTCAGCGCCCGCTTCCGCGACATCGGCTTCGAGCCGGTGGGCAGCCAGCCCGCCGCCTTCCGCGCCATGCTGCTGCGCGAACGCGACACCTGGACCCGGGTGGTCGCCGAAACCGGGGTGCAGATTCCGTAGCGCCGTGGCAGCCTCGGGGAATGGATGACATGCGGCAGACCGAGATCAGCATCGCCGGCTGCCGCACCCTGCTGCGCCGCGGCGGCACCGGCGCCCCGCTGCTGTGGCTGCACGCCGAGCATGGCGGCGGCTGGCCCCCGGCGCTGCGGCGCCTGGCGCAGCACTTCGACGTCATCGCGCCGGACCTGCCAGGCTTCGGCGGCAGCGCCACCCCGGAATGGCTCGACACCATCCACGACCTCGCCTTCTTCACCCTGGAGTTGCTGGAGGCGCTGAACCTGCACGCCGTGCGCCTGGTCGGCGCCTCGCTCGGCGGCTGGGTCGCCACCGAGGCCGCGGTACGCGACCGCTCGCGCCTGTCCCACCTCGCCCTGCTGAACCCGATGGGCCTGCACGTGAAAGGCCTGGCCGCGCAGGACCCCTTCCTGGCGACGCCCGAGGAAACCATGGCCGCCAACTTCCACAACGCCGCGCAGCCGATGGACGCGGTGGAGCTGGACCTGCAGCTGAAGCACCGCCACGCCTTCGCCCGCATGGCCTGGGCGCCCCGCCTGCACGACCCGCACCTGGAAAAATGGCTGCACCGGCTGCGCCTGCCCACGCTGATCCTCAGCGGCGCCGAGGACCGCGTGGTGCCGCCGGCCAATGGCGCGCGCTACGCCGCCGCCATCCCCGGCGCCCGCCAGGTGGTGCTGCCCGGCTGCGCCCACCTGGCGGAGATGGACGCACCCGAGGCGGTCTGCGCCGCGCTGGAACCCTTCCTGGAGCCTGATCCGCGGAGGCCGGATCGCCGGAGCGGTGAACCAGTCTCCCCAACCGAGGAGACCCGGCCATGAGGTTCTTCTTCTTCCACCTGATGCCCTATGCCGCGCTGGACCCGGACTACGACCAGACGCACAAATCCGCCTGGGTCACGCTGCCGAACAGCTACTACGACCCCGCGATCGGCGCCGACCTCTACAACCGCTACCTCGACGAGCTGGAATACGCTGCCGAACTCGGCTTCGAGGGCATCGGCGTCAACGAGCATCACCAGAACGCCTACGGCCTGATGCCCTGCCCCAACGTTTTTGCTGGTATGCTGGCGCGCCGCATCCCGGCCACGACGAAGATCGCCATCCTCGGCCGCGCCCTGCCGGTGCTTTCCAACCCGCTTTCCGTGGCGGAAGAATTCGCGGTGCTGGACAACGTCACCCGCGGCCGCATCATCACCGGCTTCGTCCGCGGCATCGGCGCCGAATACCATTCCCTGGCGGTGAACCCCACCGAAAGCCACGCCCGCTTCCACGAAGCCCACGACCTGATCACCCAGGCCTGGACCCGCGACGGCCCCTTCGCCTTCGAGGGCAAGTACTACCACTTCCCCTACGTCAACCTGTGGCCCCGCGTGTACCAGCAGCCGCATCCGCCGATCTGGATCCCCAGCCAGGGCAGCAGCGAGACCATCGCCTTCGCCGCCCATCCCAGCCGCCGCTACGTCTACCTGCAGACCGCCACGCCGGCCGTCATGCTGTTCCGCTACATGCAGGCCTACCGCGACGAGGCCCTGCGCATGGGCTACCAGGCCAGCCCCGACCAGCTCGGCTGGAGCGTGAAGATCCATGTCGCCGAAACCGACGAGATCGCCCGCCGCGAAGCCAAGCCGCACGTGGAAGCCTTCGCCAACAAGTTCCTCCGCATGCCGCCCGAGATGCTGCTGCCCCCCGGCTACACCAGCATCGAGAGCATGAAGCGCATCCAGGAAGCCAAGAAAACCATCACCGGCAGCGCCCGCACCATGGAACAGATGATCGAGCAGGGCACGTTCATCTGCGGCAGCCCGCAGACCGTCATCGACCAACTCGCGGACTATCAACGCAAGGGCGGCTTCAACATCGTCATGGCCGGGCTGCACTACGGCACCCTGCCGGCGGAGCTGACGCGCAAGAACATCGAGATGTTCGCGCGCGAGGTCATGCCGGCGCTGGCCAACGCCTCGCCCGGCACCGCCGCCGCCGCAGCCGCGGCGGAATAGCCCGGTGCCGGCACAGGCGGAAGCCATCCGCGGCCTGCGGGAGAAGGCCGGCTACCTGCTGCGCCGCGCCTTCCAGCGCAGCCAGGCGCTGTTCGCCGAGGAAAGCCGCGCCTTCGACATCACCGCCCCGCAATACATCATCCTGGTGGCGCTGGCGCTGCGCCCGGGCGTGGACCAGAACAGCCTGGCCGAGACGGTGGACCTGGACCGCTGGACCACCGGCGACGTGCTGGCCCGGCTGGAGCGCCGCGGCCTGCTGGCGCGGGAGGTGGACCGCGCCGACCGCCGCTGCCGCAAGCTGTTCCTGACCGAGGCCGGCGAGGAGCTGGTGCGCGACATGGAGGCGAGCGGCGTCCGGGTGAACCACCGCCTGCTGGCCCCGCTCAGCCCCGACGAACAGCACGAGTTCCTGCGCCTGCTGCGCAAGCTGATGGACGTGCGCGAGTAGCGCCCAGCAGGGCTCAGCGCGAAAGGAATTCCAGCGCCACCAGCGCATGCATCTGCGCCACCTGGTGCAGCTCGCGCACCAGCGCGTACTCGTCAGCCCCGCCCATGTTGTGCGGCGTCGGGCCCAGCACCACCGTCGGCACGCCGGCCATGCGGAACCACCGCGCATCGCTGCCGCCGACGCGCATGTTCACCGCGCAGGGCTCGCCCAGCACCCGCGTCGCCACCTCGGCCGCCAGCCGCACCAGCTCGCTGCCGGGGTCGGTGTGGTTCGGCTCGAACCGTCGCAGCACGCGCCAGGCCACGCCCGGCAGCCCATCCAGCGCGGCGTGCAGCGCGGCCTCGGCCACCGCGCAGGGCACGCCCACCGGCAGCCGGATGTCGGCCGCCGCCCGCGCGCTCGCCGGCACCAGGTTCGGCGAGGTCCCGCCCTCCACCCGGCCGATGTTCACCGTGACGCTGCCCAGCACGGCGGCCTCGCCAGCACCGGAAAGCGGTTCGCTCACCGCCCGCGCCGCGGCAATCGCCGCGGTCACGCTGGCCGGCGCCTGCGGCGGCAACGCCCGCAGCCCGCGCACCGCATCCAGCGCCACGCTCAGCCGGTCCAGCGCGTTCTCGCCCAGGTGGACATGCGCGCCATGCGCCGCGCGCCCGGCCGCTTCCAGCTCAACCCACAGGAAGCCCTTCTCGCCGAAGCGCAGCACGCGCGGGCTGCCGGCATCGCCGATGATGACGGCGTCGCCGGTCGCTTCCGGCACGTTCTCCAGCAGCCAGCGGGTGCCCAGCGTGCCCATGCTCTCCTCGTCGCCGGCCAGCGTCAGCACCGCCTCGCCGCGCCACAGCTGCGGGTGCCGCGCCAGCAGCGCGAAGGCGGCCAGGGAGGCGGCGATGCCGCCCTTCATGTCCGCCGCGCCGCGCCCATGCAGCCGTCCCCCGCGCACCAGCCCGCCCAGCGGCGCCACGGTCCAGGGCAGCGCCTCGTTCACCGGAAAGGTGTCGAGATGCCCATTGAACACCAGGCGCCGGCCAGCCGCGTGGCCGCGCGCAATGGCGACGACATTGACGATACCCGGCGCCGTCGCGTGCAGCGCCACCCGCGCGGTGGGCGCAATCTCCGCCAGTATCGCCGCGGCTTCCCGCGCACAGGCGGCGACATCGCCGGGCGGGTTCGGCGAGGCCACGGCGACCAGCCGCTGCGCGATGCCGACCACCTGCGCCTCGCAGGCCGCCGCGGCGGCGGTGAAGGCGGCAACGCTCATGCCCGCAAATCCTGCAACAGTGCCGCGGCCGCCAGCTCGCCGCTGGCCCAGGCCCCGCCCAGCGTCGCCGCATGGCTCGGGTGGCAGGCCTCGCCGGCGAAGCGCAGCCGGCCGCCGGCCAGCGCCGCCTCCCGCAGCACCTGCCGCGCGCCGGCAGCGCCGGGCACCGCATGGCTGTAGGCGCCGAGAAACAACGGGTCGTCCGCCCAGGCGGTGGCGGTGGCGCCCGGCAGCAGCGCCGCCTGCACCGTGGCGGCGCCCAGGTGGCCGGCGAGTTCAGCGCGGAAATAGGCCTCGGCCGCCGCGCTGCCCTCGCGCGCCAACGCCCAGGCCTGCGCGCCGCCGATGAAGCCGATGGCATGGTCCCGCCCGAACGGCCGCAGCAGGAAGGTCATCGGCGCATCAGCCTCGTCGGCGGCGCGGCGCTCGAAGCGGGTGAACGCCGGCAGGTCCAGCGCACCGGGCGCGATGCGCAGCGCCACCTTGCTGAGCAGGCCGAGCGGCAGCCCATGGACCGCGCCGAGGATCTCCGCCGGCAGCTCGGGCGTGAAGCGCAGCCTGCCCGCCGCCAGCACGCCGGTGGAGACGGTCACCAGCACCGCCCGCGCGCGCAGCGTACCCCCAGGCGTTTCCAGCGCCGGCGTGCCGCGCCAGTCCACCGCTGAAACCGGCGCGTTCAGCCGCACCGGCAGCCCCTCCGCCAGCCGCGTCAGCAGCGCGCCCAGCCCCTCCGCCACCTGCCAATTCTCGCCCGGCAGGTCGATCGCGACGTAGTCCTGCACG
>CAIMOR010000366.1 GCA_903843125.1 uncultured Rhodospirillales bacterium | reverse complement strand
CCCGATAGGCGTCCCGGCTGGCTGCATCGCCCAGCGTATTCACCTCCAGAACCGTGCCCTCGCTGATGCCGAGCTCCTGCTGGATGTGCCATCCCGCGGCAATCGCCTCGGCATCGGCGAGCGGCTCGGCCGCGCCCAGAATCTCAAGGCCGATCTGGTGGAACTGCCGGTAGCGCCCCTTCTGTGGCCGCTCATACCGGAACATCGGCCCGGCATAGAACACCTTGCGCGGCAGCCCGCCCTGGGTCAGCCCGTTGGAAACCAGCGCCCGGCAGACGCCGGCGGTGTTCTCCGGCCTGAGCGTCACGCTCTCCCCGCCGCGATCCTCGAAGGAGTACATCTCCTTCGTCACCACGTCCGAGGTATCGCCCAGGCTGCGGGCGAAGACGCGGGTGTCCTCGAAGATCGGGGTGACCCACTCCTCGAAGCCGTACAGCGTGGCAATCCGGCGCGCGGTCTCCACCACCTTGTGGTGGCGGCGGAATTCCTCGCCGATCAGGTCATGCGTGCCGCGGGCGGGCTGAAGCTGGGTGGGGGCCATTCCGGCGGGGTAGCGCGCGGCGCCCCGCCCGGCAAGGGTTCAGCGCAACGCCAGGGTCAGGCCGAGCATCAACGCCAGTTGCAGGCTGAGCATCACGGTGAACCGACGCAGCGCAGCCTGCTGCCGCACCGGGTCGAACGCCTCCGGCCCGCGCAGCCCCTGCACCAGCAGGGCGGAGGCGCCGAAGCCGTTCATTCCGCCGCCAGCGCCCCGTTCTTCCCTTGGGCCTTCTCGGCCGCCTTCTCGGCTTCCAACTCGGCGGCCTTCTTCTCCACCAGGCCAACCAGGTGCTCGACCATCGCATCCTCGTCGATGGTGTGGTCGGTCTTGCCCGCCGCGTAGATCATGTGCCGCCCGGCGCCACCGCCGGTCAGGCCGATATCGGTCATCAGCGCCTCGCCCGGGCCATTCACCACGCAGCCGATGATGGAAAGGCTGATCGGCGTCTCGATATGCGCCAGCCGATCCTCCAGCTTCGCCACGGTCTCGATGACGTTGAAGCCCTGCCGCGCGCAGGACGGGCAGGAGATGATCTTCACGCCGCGGTGCCGGATGCCGAGCGACTTCAGCATCTCCCAGCCGACATGCACCTCCTCCTCCGGCTCCGCGCTCAGCGAGACACGCAGGGTGTCGCCGATGCCGGCCCAGAGCAGGTTGCCCAGGCCGATGGAGGACTTCACCGTGCCGGTGCGCTTGCCGCCCGCCTCGGTGATGCCGATGTGCAGCGGGTGGTCGCAGACCTCGGCCAGTTGCTGGTAGGCGGCCACGGCCAGGAACACGTCGCTGGCCTTCACGCTGATCTTGAACTCATGGAAGTCGTTCTGCAGCAGGTGGTCGGCGTGCCACAGCGCGCTTTCCACCAGGGCTTCCGGGTTGGGTTCGCCGTACTTCTCCAGCAGGTGCTTTTCCAAGGACCCGCCATTCACCCCGATGCGGATGGAGCAGCCATAGTCGCGCGCCGCCTTCACCACTTCCTTCACCCGCTCGGCGCTGCCGATATTGCCCGGGTTGATCCGCAGGCAGGCCGCCCCGGCCTTCGCCGCCTCGATCGCGCGGCGATAGTGGAAGTGGATGTCGGCCACGATCGGCACATTCACCTCGCGCACGATCTCCGCGAGCGCGGCGGTCGCTTCCGGCGTCGGGCAGCTCACCCGCACGATGTCCACGCCCGCCACCTCGGCCCGCCGGATCTGCGCGATGGTCGCGGCGGCGTCCTCGGTGGGCGTATTGGTCATGGTCTGCACGGTGATCGGCGCACCGCCGCCCACCGGCACCTTGCCGACCATGATCTGCCGCGACTTGCGACGCTCGATATGCTGGTAGGGGCGATAGCTCATCGGTCCGAAGGTCCCTCACGCTTGGCGCGCAATATGGCAGTGCCCGGCGCCTGGACCAAGCCCGCCGGGCCCAGCCGTGCCGCTGACCATCCAGCCTATTGCGGCGGCTCGTAGGCGCGGTCTTCCGGCCGCGTCGGTCGCGGGCGAGGGGCCGCTGCCCGCGGCGCCACCGGCGCAACCGCGGCCATGGCAGCAGGCGCTTCCGCCCCGGCCGGCACCGCCACCGCCGGCAGCGGCGCGAAGTTGCCGGCCTTCAGCCGTTCCGGATCCATCGGGATATCCCGCTTGACCGAGGCATTGGCCGGGAACGCCGGTATCGGCAGCCCGTCGACGACTATCTCGGTGCCCGCGGCGAATCCGATGGTCAGCACCAGGCCGTCGCGCGGCGGCACCTGCAGCGTTTCGCCGGCCTTCAGCAGCCGGTTCACCAGGCTCTGGTTGTTGCCGCGGTCACGCAGGCTCACCCAGGTATCGGCCTTGGCCCGCAGCGAAATGCGCGATTCGTCGGAGCGCGGCGTCGGCGGCGTCGCCAGGGAGGGCGCGCCGAAATTCGCGGCATTCAGGGTTGGCATCGTCGGCGCGGTCGCCGCATTCGCGGCCGGCGGCCCTGGCGGCAGCGCGGCATTCGGCCGCAGCCCCGGCGGCTGCATCGCGCCCGCAATCAGGGCCCCGGCGCCCGGCGAAAGAGTGCCCGGCGGCAGCGCCGGCGCCGCCTCGCGCGCCGCCTGCTCCAACCGCGCCGGCATCGGCGGCACCGTGTCCACCGTGCGGGTGCCGCTGCCGGACCACTGGAACCAGGCCATGTAGGCACCGACCACCAACACCACGCCCGCCATCACCACCACGCCGGCGGGAATGCCGCGTTCCGGCACCGGTTCGGGGAAAATCAGGTCGGTCCGGCGCTGCGGCGTCGTCGAGGCGGCGTCGCGGAAGCGGCGCACCATGTCGTCGTCGTCCAGGCCCAAGGCCCGCGAATAGGTGCGTACGAAGCCCAGCACGTAGGCCGGCGCGGGCAATTCACGCACGCGCCCCTCCTCCAGCGCCGCCAGGTAGACCCGGCGGATGCGAAGGCTCAGCGCCATGTCCTCAATGGACAAGCCCAGGGCGATGCGCGCGTCGCGCAGTTGCTCGCCGAGCCTGGCGGCTTCGCCAGCGGAGGGGTCAGGTCGGGAAAGGCGCTTCATATGGGACACGCTGGAGCGATGTAGCGCGAGGCTTGCACCAGCGCAAAGTGAATCACAAGAAGCGGCGCGTGTTTCATGGCGACGACACGACTCGGCGGCGCGTAACGAAAACTGGACGTTCACCCGTCATCTCAACTGTGCCGCCTAGGATATTGGCCGCAGGAATATCACCCAGGATATACCATATGCTACATCAGCCGCCTGTGAGCGCCGCCTGCCGCGCCGCCAGTGCCGCCGCGGCCTGGCCCATCAACTCGGCCACGATCTCGGCCGCCGGCTGCTCCTTGCCCACCATGCCGACCGACTGCCCGGCCATCAGGCTGCCCTGCTCGACGTCGCCGTCGATTACCGCGCGGCGAAGCGCCCCGGCCCAGTAGTGCTCTATCTCCAGTTGCGCCGCGTCCTTGGCCACCTCACCGGCGATGAAGCGCGCCAGTACCGTCGCCTGGTGCTCGAGGAAGCGCTTGGTGCCCTCGTTCTGCAGGGCGCGCACCGGAATGACCGGAAAGCGCTCGTCCAGCTGCACCGTCGGCATGGCGTCCCGCGCATTGCCGCGGATGAAGGCCTGCTTGAACCGCGGGTGGGCGATGCTCTCGGTGGCGCAGACGAAGCGCGTGCCCAGCTGCACCCCGGCCGCGCCCATCTCCAGGAAGGACAGGATCGCCTCGCCCCGGCCGATGCCGCCGGCGACGAAGACCGGCACGTCGCGGATATGCGGCAGGATCTCCTGCGCCAGCACGGTCAGGCTGACCGGCCCGATATGCCCGCCCGCCTCCGAACCCTCGATGACCAGCGCATCGGCGCCGCTGCGGACCAGCTTCTTCGCCAGCGCCAGCGCCGGGGCGAAGCAGACCACCTTGGCGCCGCCTTCCTTGGCCTTCTTGATGGCGGAGCCCGGCGGGATGCCGCCAGCGAAGACGATGTGCCCCACCTTGGCCGCCAGGCAGACATCCACCAGCTGGTCCAGCCGCGGGTGCATGGTGATCAGGTTCACGCCGAACGGCATCTGCGTCAGCGCCTGGGTGCCGGCGATCTCCTGCGCCAGCCGGTCCGGCTCCATCGCGCCGCAGGCGATCACGCCGAAGGCCCCGGCATTGCTCAGCGCCGCCACCAGGTGGCGCTCGCTGACCCAGCTCATTGCCCCGCCCATGATCGCGTAGCGGGTGCCGAGGAAGGCCGCGCCGCGCGCCATCAGCCGGTCGATCCCGGCCAGGCCGGGCAGCGTCATCTCGTTCATGCGGCGGGTCCGTCCAGGCCGTAGGCGGTATGCAGGGCGCGCACCGCCAGCTCGGTATAATCAGCCGCCACCAGCACGCTGACCTTGATCTCGCTCGTGGAGATGACCTGGATGTTGATCCCCTTCTCCGCCAGCGTCCGGAACATGGTGTTGGCCACGCCGGCGTGGCTGCGCATGCCGATGCCGACGACGCTGATCTTGGCCACGTCCGGGTCGGACAGAATCGCCTCGAACCCAACCTCGGCCCGCGCCTTGTCCAGCGCGTCCTGCGCCCGGGCCAGGTCGGCGCGGCCCACGGTGAAGGTCATGTCCGTGCTGCCATCGGCGCCGATGTTCTGCACGATCATGTCCACGTTCACATTGGCGCCGGCCAGCAGGCCGAAGACGGTGGCGGCGATGCCCGGCCGGTCCGGCACCCGGCGCAGCGTCACCTTGGCCTCGTCGCGGGAATAGGCGATGCCGGATACGATCGGCTTTTCCATGATCTCGTCCTCGTCAACCACCAGGCTGCCCGGCTTGTCCTCGAAGCTGGACAATACCTGCACCCGCACGCGTGCCTTCATCGCCATCTCGACACTGCGGGTCTGCAGCACCTTGGCGCCGACGCTGGCCAGTTCCAGCATCTCCTCATAGCTGATGCGGTCCAGCTTCCGCGCCCGCGGCACCATCCGCGGGTCCGTGGTGTAGATGCCGTCCACATCCGTATATATGTCGCACCGGTCGGCCTTGATCGCCGCCGCCAGCACCACCGCCGAAAGGTCCGACCCACCGCGCCCCAGCGTGGAGACCCGGCCATCCGGCGCCACGCCCTGGAAGCCCGCCACCACCGGCACCTCGCCGGCCTGCATCCGGGCGATCAGCGTGGCGCCCTCAACCTCGGTCACCCGGGCCTTGCCGTGGGCGTCGTCCGTGCGGATCGGCACCTGCCAGCCCTGCCAGCTGCGCGCCGGCACGCCGATACCCTGCAGCGCGATCGCCAGCAGCCCGATGGTCACCTGTTCCCCGGTGGCGACGACCACATCATATTCCCGCGCGTCATGCAGCGGCGACAGGTCCTGGCACCATTTGACCAGTTGGTTCGTTGTACCGGCCATGGCGCTGACCACCACGGCCACCTCGTGCCCGGCCTCGACTTCGCGCTTCACCCGGCCGGCGACGTTGCGGATGCGGTCCAGGTCACCCATGGAGGTGCCGCCGAATTTCATGACGATACGGGACATGGCGTGTCTTCAGTGCTGACCGGCTGGCCCAGCGGTTGCGGTTCTGCGCGGCTGGGCGGAAAAGGGCGGGCAGCAATACCGGGGCAGGCGGCGCCCTGCAACACAGAGAGAGCGCATGCCATGAACGGAACAGCCTCGGCGACCGAAATCGCCAAGTTCGACGAGATCGCGGCGGAGTGGTGGGACCCCCAGGGCCCCATGGCGCCGCTGCACCGAATGCACCCGACCCGGATGGAATGGGTCATCGCCAGCATCTGCGCCACCCTGGCGCGGGAGACCAACGTCGCCCTGCCCCTGGCCGGGCTGCGCATCCTCGATGTCGGCTGCGGCGCCGGGCTGGTGGCCGAATCGCTCGCCCGCGCCGGCGCCGAGGTGACCGGCCTGGACGCGGCGGCCGAAGCGCTGGGTGTCGCCCGGCAGCACGCCGCGGTCGGCGGCCTCACGATCGACTACCGCAACGGCACCCCGGAGACACTGCTGGCCGAGGGCATCGCCCCGTTCGATGTGGTCACCGCGCTGGAGGTGGTGGAGCATGTCACCGACCGCGCCGTCTTCTGCACCAGCCTGGCCAGCCTGGCCAAGCCGGCTGGCCTGGTGGTGCTCAGCACGCTGAACCGCACGGTGCGTTCCCTGCTGACCGCCAAGATCGCGGCGGAATACCTGCTGCGCTGGTTGCCGGCCGGCACGCATGACTGGAACGGCTTCGTCCGCCCGGCCGAATTGGGCGCCGATTGCCGCACCGCCGGGCTGCATGTCCGCCGGATCGCCGGCATCGGCCTGGCGCCGGGCGGTGGTTGGCGCATCAGCAAGGATGTCGGCGTCAACTACCTGATGTTGGCGCAGAAGGCCTGAGCCCGGCTCAGCGCCGGGTCTGCCCGGTCAGGCGGCCATTGGCGTCGTAGTGATAGACGGTGTCGCCGCGGGTCTCGTCCCGCCCCGCCTGGCGGCCGCTGCTGTCATAGAACTGCGTGGTGTCGCCGCGCCGCTCCGCCCGCCCGTTCTGCCGGCCGCTGCTGTCGTAGAACTGGGTGGTGTCGCCGCGGGTCTCCGCCCGGCCGGCCTGCCGCCCCGAGGGGTCGTAGTAGCGGGTGGTATCGTCCCGTGTCTCGGCTCGGCCGTTCTGGCGGCCGGACGGGTCGTAGTACTGGGTGGTGCCGTCGCGATGCTCGGCCCGGCCGCCCTGGCGCCCGCTGGAATCATAGTCCCGGGTCGAGAACTCCTTCTGGGCGAGCGCCGGTTGCGCCAGCGCCAGCAACACGCCCGCCACCAGGCAACCGCTGGCGCGGAAGACGGCCCCAGGCTTCGCGCTCGCAGCCAGCCCGCACCGCATTGAGGCCCGGCGGGCGGCCCCTGCGTCAGCCATCGGCCCGCGGCACCCAGGGCACGCGGGCAATGTCTATCCCCTCATCCTGCAGCGCCGCGGCGTCATCGGCCGAGGCCTCGCCATAGATGCCGCGCACATCGGCCTCGCCGCGATGGATACGGCGCGCCTCGGCGGCGAAATCGGTACCGACGTAGTCGCACCGCTTTTCCACCTCGGCCCGCACGCGCTGCAGCAGCGCCATCACCTGGGCCGGCATCGGCCCGGCGGCCACGGCATCGGCCACGGGCGGCGCCGGTGCCGGCACGGCGGGCGGCGCTTCCGCCGCCACGGCCTGGTTGCGGGCCGGCCGGCCCTTCTTCGGAATCGCCGGCGCCATCAGCGAACGGCGCACCCTGGCGCTGCCACAGGCCGGGCATTCGACGAAGCCCGCCTTGGCCTGCTTGTCGAAGGCGTCACTGTCCTTGAACCAACCGTCGAAGGCGTGGTCGTCGGCGCAGCGCAACTGGTAATGGATCATCCGGCAATCCCTGGGGCCTCAGGGTGGCACCCCGAGCGCAATTTGGCACTCGCGATCACGGAGTGCCAGCCCCTAGCGACGAAATGGTGACAGGGCGCGTTACCCAGCCAGCAGCGCATCCAGCTTGCCCGCACGGTCTAGCGCCACCAGCTCGTCGCAGCCGCCGATGTGCTGGCCACCGATGAAGATCTGCGGCACCGAACTGCGGCCGCCCGACCGCTCCATCGCGGCCCGTCGGGCAGCCGAGCCACCGGGCGCGTCGTGCTCGAGGTACGGCTTGCCCTTGCTGTCCAACAGCGCCTTGGCGCGGTCGCAGTAGGGGCAGAAGTATTGGGTGTAGATTTCGATCTCGGCCATGACCGAGATTTGGCACGCCGCCGCCGCCGGTCAAGCCCGAAGCGGCAGCGCCGTTTGCATCGCGGGCCTGGTCCGGCCGTTCTTCAGCCCATGATCACCACGCCGATACCGGCGACGATGGCGAAGACCATGCCCAGCGCGGTCAGCGCGCGCAGCAGGTCACCCGCCGGCATGGCGCTGCGCGTCTCCGGCCTGGCCTGCGGCGCCGGCATGGCAAAGGGCGAGCCGGCCATGATCGCGCGGTCCATATCGTCGTCGTTCTCGTAGCGCCGGCGGGCAGGACGACCATCGAGGGGCATGGTGAGTTCCGTTCTGGATCAAAGGGATGTCGGCAATTCCTTGCCGCCCTGCTGAGCATGCCCGCGAACCCTTACCGAAAACCTACCGCCTGCGGCATCGGCGCCGCCCTGCGGCAGGAACAACACGCCAGCCGCGGAACCATCCGCGCTTGTCCCAAACGGCGGCGCGCGGCGGAGGCGTGCCGACCCCGCTAACGCCGGCGCCCACCACCTTCCGTCCGGGTCCGCGGCGTGCCGGCTCCCGCGCCCCGCGCCGTCTCGGTGGAATCACGCCGCGCCGCGGCGATCACCCCCTCGCATTGGTGCTGCTCGCCCACGCCCAGCTGGATGGTCGGCAGCACCGCCAGCGGCAGCGCCAGCAGCCCCAGCCCAGCCGCCAGCCCACCACGGGCCAGCAACTCGCCGGCATCCGGGGCAATGCTCGGGTTCTTGAAGGGGCCGGTGATGCCGATGCTGGTCGGCAGCGACCCGATGGTGACCCCCTTCGAGGCGGTGCGCAGCCGCAGGTCCAGCCCCTCCCGCGCCAGATCCACCGTACCACTGCCGTTGATGACAGAGCTGTCGGTATCCACCAGGAAGGTCCGCGTTTCCAACACGCCATGCCGCAGCACGAAATCGCCGACCATGCAGCCGATGCTGGTCCGCGTCGGGACCCCCAGCGCCGAGAGCAGCGCCCGGCCGAACTGCAGCCCCGACAGGTCCACCACCAGCGCGCTCAGGTTGCCGCCAACCATGGCCACGGTCAGCGCGCCGTTCCCGCTGCCCAGCAGTTGGGCCAGGGAATTCCCGGTACCGTCGATATTGGCCACCCCGCCCAGCGTACCGCCGCCGCGCACGCCCATCGGCGCCAGCAGCCGGGCGACATCCACCCGGCGCAGCTCGAAATTGCCATGCGCGGCCAGGCCGCCTTCCGCCCGGGGGGTCAGCGCCAGGCTGCCGCCGATGAAGCCCCGGCCGACGCCCACGCGCACCGGGTCCAGCCGCACCGCACCGTCCTGCACCGACACATCCAGCGTCAGCGCGTCCAGCGGCACCCGCTGATCGTCGAAGTGCTCCGCCCGCAGCGTCGCGCGCACATCGGCGGCGCGCAGCCGAGGCAGGCTCAGCGGCGTGTTCGGCAGCAGGCTGGGGCTGGCCTCGGCGCGTGCGAGTGCCTCGCGCTGCGCCGGCGTTTGCCCGGGTGTGTCCCGGCGGCCCGGCTGGCTGCCGATGAAGCCGCCCAGGTCGGCCAGGTCCAGCCGATGGCTGGTCAACGTCGCCGTCACCAGCGGCCGCTCGGCCCCCGGGGCAACGCTGATCTCACCCTCAATGTCGCTGCGCCCGACCTGGCCGCGCATGCCGCTGAACCGCACCCGGCCCTCGGCATAATCGAGCTGCCCGGCCAGCCGGAAGGGCGGGGTGCTGGCGAAGGGCACCCCGCTCAGTGGCGTCAGCTGCTTCAGGTCCGGCCCCGCCAGTTCCAGCTTCAGGTCGGCGCCCGCCAGGTGCAGCGGCTGCGCCACCGTGCCCGCCAGCTTCAGCCGCGTGGGCCCATTGGCCAGGTCCAGCGTCACCGGCCAGGGGCTGGCCGCATCCCGCAGCGACAGCAGCGCCCCGCCGGTGACGTGCGCGCTGATCGGCTGCCCGGCGTAGTGCCCCTCGGCCGTGGCGGCGATGCTGTCACCCTCGGTGCCGAACCGCACCTGGAAGTCCGCCCGCAATGGCGCCAGCGCCACCTGCGCGGTGCCGTCGTTGATCTGCAGCCGCCCGATCGCCGGCGGCTCGCTGCCGCCGCCACCGGTGTTGCCTAAAAGGTAGTTGCGCTGGCCATCCGCCCCGGCAAGCAGCGCCAGCGCCGGCCGCTCCAGCGTGACCCGCGGCAGCACCAGCCGGCCGCCGAGCAGCGAGCCAGGCGCAACCTCCACCTCCACCAGCGTCACCTGGGCCAGTGGGGGGTCGGCGGCGAATCCCACGGGATTGCCGACCCGCAGCCCCGCCACCCGCACCACCAGCCGCCGGCCCAGCGCCACGTGCAGATGCTGGATGCTCACCGGCCGCCCCAGCGCGGCGCTGGCCCGGCGCTCCGCCAATGGGATCAGCCAATCCCAACGGAACACCAGCAGCAGCACGGCCAGCACCAGAACAGGTGCCGCCGCCCACAAGACCCATCGCGGTACCCGGCTGCGTGCCATCGGCGTCTCCCGCCAGCCCCAGCGCGCCAGGCCCGGCCGGGTTCGCCGCAGGCCCCCGGGCCGTGAACGCCGCCCGCGGCAACGCCGGGTCACGGCCCGCGTCATGCCCGGCACAGGCAAGCGGCGGAGCATCCGGATGCAGCGGCGGATCGACTGGCGGGCCGAGGCGCCCTGGCTGCTGCTGCTCGGCAATGCCCTGCTGGCCCCGTCGCTGCTGCGCCACCAGGGCGGCGACTGGCACGCCGCCATCAGCGCCGGGCTGGCCTGCCTGGTCGCCCCGGCGGCCGGCATCCTGCCCATGCTGGCCCTGGCGCATCTGGCCGGCGGCGGCCCGTCACCGGGCCGGCAGCGCTGAGCCGCCGCGGGCTGGCTTTTCTGCCGGCGGCGGCTTTACCCTGGCCGGGCAGGCAAAGGGCGGGGGCGCAGGGATGCGAGGCTGGATCGCGGCAATCCTCATCGGGCTGATCCCGCCAGGGGCCCTGGCCCAACCGGCTGGCCCACCGGCGCCAACGCCGGGCGCCGCCTCGGCCCCCGCGCCCGAGGCCGCGCCGCGGCCCCGCAGCCCGGCCCAGCTGGCCCGGAGAT
>CAIMOR010000365.1 GCA_903843125.1 uncultured Rhodospirillales bacterium | reverse complement strand
CCAAGCTCTGGCTCGCCGCCCGGGTCTATCCCGGCTCCGCCCCCGCCGCCCGCCAACTGCTGCCGCCCCTGGTCGCCGCCGGCGCCGGCCTGCTCGCGGTGGCCGCGCTGCGGCCGGTGCCGGCGCTGGAAGCCGCCGCCGCCGCCCTGGCCCTGGCCGGCTTCGCCCTGGCCCTGTGGCGCGCCGTTACCCCGGCCGAGCGCGACGAAGCCCTGGTGAAGCTGCACCTGAAGGCGCAGCCGGCATGACCGGCCTGGCCATCAACGGCCGCTTCGTCGGCCAACGCTTCTCCGGCGTGCAGCGCTTCGCCACCGAGATCACCGCCGCCTGGGCCGCCCTGCCGGATGCGCCGCGGCCCACCCTGCTGCTGCCCGCCGCCGCGCCCAACCCGCCCTGGCCGCTGCCCAGCGAACGCGTCGGCAGCCGCGCCGGCCAACTCTGGGAACAGGCCGAACTCCCCCGCGCCCTGCGCAACCGCTTCCTGGTCAACCTCGGCAACACCGCCCCCCTGCTGGCCGGCCGCCACCAGGCCGTGGTCATCCACGACGCCGGCGTCTTCGACACGCCCGAGAGCTACTCCCGCGCCTTCCGCACCTGGTACCGCCTGCTGCACCACGGCCTGGCCTGGCGCGGCGCCCGCATCCTCACCGTCTCCGAGTTCTCCCGCGGCCGCATCGCCCACCATCTCGGCCTGCCGCCGGCGCGCATCGGCGTGGTGGGGGAGGGCGGCGAGCACATCCTGCGCGACCCCGCCGACCTCTCGGTGCTGGCGCAGTATGGCCTGGAACCCCGGCGCTACGCGCTCAACGTCGGCAACCGCGCCGCCCACAAGAACCTCGGCGGCCAGGGCCCGGCCGCCGCGCTGCTCGCCCAGCGCGGCCTGAAGCTGGCCGCGGTCGGCGGTGGCGGCGCGGTCTTCGCCGGCGCCGAGGCCGCCCAGGGCGCCGCCGTCATCCCGCTCGGCCGCGTCTCGGACGCCGAACTCCGCGCCCTGTATGAAAACGCGCTCTGCCTGATCTTCCCCAGCCGCTACGAAGGCTTCGGCCTGCCCCCCATGGAAGCCTTCAACTGCGGCTGCCCGGTCATCGCCGCGCAGGCCGGCTCCCTGCCCGAGGTCTGCGGCGACGCCGCCCTCTGGTTCGACCCGGCCAAGCCGGCCACCCTCGCCGCCGCCCTCACCGCGCTGCTGGACACCCCCACCCTGGCCGAGACCCTCCGCCAACGCGGCGCCGCCCAGGCCCAGCGCTACACCTGGCGGGGCGGCGCCCGCGCCCTGCTGCGCCACCTGGAAGCATCCGCATGAAGGTCGCCATCGTCCACGAATGGCTGGAAAGCTACGCCGGCTCCGAGCGCGTGGTGGAACAGCTCCTCAAGGTCTGGCCCGAAGCCGATCTGTACGCGGTCTGCGACTTCATGCCCGCGCGGGAACGCGGCTGGCTCGCCGGCCGCCCGGTCCGCACCAGCTTCATCCAGCGCCTGCCCGGCGCGGCCAGGCGGTTCCGCTGGTATCTCGGCCTGATGCCGCTGGCCATCGAGCAGTTCGACCTCAGCGCCTACGACCTCATCGTCTCGTCGTCGCACGCCGTCGCCAAGGGCGTGCTGACCGGCCCCGGCCAGCACCACGTCAGCTACGTGCATTCCCCCATGCGCTACGCCTGGGACCTGCAGCACCAGTACCTGCGGCAAGCCAACCTCGAACGCGGCCCGAAGGGCGCCTACACCCGCTGGCTGCTGCACCGCCTGCGCGCCTGGGACCAGCTCTCCGCCGCCCGGCCGGACGTGCTGCTGGCCAACAGCAGCTACATCGCCGAACGCATCCGCAAATGCTGGCGCCGAGAGGCCCAGGTGGTCTTCCCACCGGTGGATACCGAGCGCTTCACCCTGCAGGTGGAAAAGCAGGGCTACTTCCTCATCGCCTCCCGCATGGTGCCCTACAAGCGGGTCGAGCTCGTCGCCGAAGCCTTCGCCGCCATGCCCGACCATCGCCTGGTCATCTGCGGCGACGGCCCCTCCCTGCCGCTGGTCCAGGCCGCGGCCCACGGCGCGCCCAACATCGAACTGCGCGGCCGCGTCAGCCAGGACGAACTGGTGCGCCTGACGCGCGACGCCCGCGCCTGCGTCTTCGCCGCCGAGGAAGACTTCGGCATCGCCACGGTCGAAGCCCAGGCCTGCGGCACGCCGGTCATCGCCTTCGGCCGTGGCGGCGCCGCCGATATCGTGCTGCCTGGCGAAACCGGCGTGCTGTTCCCCGAGCAAACGGTTGCGTCGCTGCGCCAGGCCGTGCAGCACTTCACCACCATGTCGCTCTCCCCCGCCGCCTGCCGCGCCAATGCCGAGCGCTTCTCCGAAGCCGCCTTCCGCGCCGCCATCCTGGCCGCTGCCCAGCGCGGGGCCACCGCCCGCGCGCCCGCGGGCGCGAGCCGATGAGGTTCTCCCTCATCGTTGCCACCCGTGGCCGCGTACGGGAACTGGACGAGCTCTTCGCCAGCCTGCTCGCCCAGGGCCGCAGCGACGTCGAGGTCATCGTCGTCGACCAGAACGAGGATGAGCGCCTGGCCGAGGTCATCACCCGCTACGTTCAGCGCTTCCCGCTGTTCTGGCAACGCTCGGACGTGCTGAACGCCAATCACGCGCGCAACCTCGGCCTTGGCATGGCGCGCGGCGGCATCGTCGGCTTCCCCGACGACGACTGCATCCTGCCCCCCGGCGTGCTGGACCTGGTGGACGCCGCCTTCAGCTACGACATCCGCCTGCAGATCCTCACCGGCCCCGCCGCCTCGCCGGAAGGCGGCCTCGGCTCCGGCCGCTGGCGCCAGGACGGCGGCGCCATCACGGATGAGAACGTCTGGACCAGCGTCATCGAGTTCAACCTGTTCCTCCGCCGCGCCGCCGCGCTGGCGCTGGGCGGCTTCGACGAGAAGCTCGGCCCCGGCACGCCCTTGGGCAGCGCCGAGGGCAACGACCTGGTGCTGCGCGGCATCCGCGCCGGCCAAAAGGCCATCTACGACCCCGAGCTCCGCATCATCCACCCCGACAAGCGCCTGACGCCGGAAGCGACCAAGCGCGCCGAAACCTACGGCCGCGGCCTCGGCTTCGTGCTTCGCCGCCATGGCGTGCGCTCGGGCGTCTGGCTGCCCTACTTCGTCCGCCCGGTCGGCGGCATCGTGCTCAGCCTGCTGCGCTTCAACCTGCTCGCCGCCCGCTACTACGCCGCCACGCTGCGCGGCCGCCTCGCGGGCTTCCGCGACAAGAACGCGTTGCTGCCGTTCCGCCTCAGCCCGATGCGCTCCGACCATCCGCTGACGGGGCCGCTCTGATGCGCATCGCCATCGGCATCGCCACCATCGGCCGCGCCGTGGTGCTGCGCGACGTGCTGGCGGAGCTGCACACCCAGGCCCGCACGCCGGACCGCGTCATCATCTGCCACACCAAGCCGGCCGATGTGGAAGGTTGCGACGGCATCTGGGCCTCGGCCGAGTTCCTCACCTGCACGCCCGGCCTGCCCAAGCAGCGCAACCGCATCCTGGACGCCGCCGCCGATTGCGACGTGGTGCTGTTCCTGGACGATGATTTCCTGCCGCAGCCCGGCTACCTCGGGGCGCTGGAAGCCGCCTTCCTGGCCAATGCCCGGTTGGTGGTGGCCACCGGCCAGGTCATCGCCGATGGCGCCAAGGGCCCCGGCCTGCAGGTGGCCGAAGGCCGCGCCATCCTTGCGGCCGACACGCCCCCGGCCGACCCAACCCCGGTGCCGGCCTTCAACGGCTATGGCTGCAACATGGCCGTCCGCATGGCCACCGTCCGCGCCCACGACATCCGCGTGGATGAACGCCTGCCGCTCTACGCCTGGTACGAGGACCTGGATTTTACGCGTCTTCTCGGCCGCCACGGGGAGATCTGCCGCCTGCCCACTGCCCGCGGCGTGCACCTGGGCGTCAAGTTCGGCCGCGGCTCCGGCGTGCGGCTGGGCTACAGCCAGGTCATCAACCCGGTCTACCTCGGCCGAAAGGGCACCTACCCGTGGAACCGCGGCCTGCGCAGCATCGGCCGCCACCTGCTGATGAACCTGCTGCGCAGCCCGGCGCCGGAACCCTGGGTGGACCGCTGGGGGCGCTTCCGTGGCAACCTGGCCGGCCTGTGGGACCTGCTGCGCGGCCGCGCGGACCCGATGCGGGTGATGCGGCTGTAGGCGGCGCCGGCGAAGCCACCCCTACCCGAACACCACCGTCTTCCGCCCGTTCAGCAGCACCCGGTCCTCCAGGTGCCACGCCACCGCCCGCGCCAGCACGCGGCGCTCGATATCGCGGCCCTTGCGCACCAGGTCGTCGGGCGTATCCGCATGCGTCACCCGCTCCACGTCCTGCTCGATGATCGGGCCTTCGTCCAAATCGGCGGTCACGTAGTGCGCGGTGGCGCCGATCAGCTTCACCCCCCGCTCATGCGCCTGGTGATACGGCTTGGCGCCCTTGAACCCCGGCAGGAAGGAATGGTGGATGTTGATGCAACGCCCGGTCAGCTTGGCCGCCAGCCCGCCGCTCAGCACCTGCATGTAGCGCGCCAGCACCACCAGCTCGGTCCCGGTATCGCGGATCAGGTGCCACAGCGCGGTCTCCTGCTCCAGCTTGGTCTCCGGCGTCACCGGCAGGTGATGGAACGGAATGCCCTTCAGGTCATGGTGCCCGAAGGTCTCGGCCGGGTGGTTGGAGACGATGGCGTGCAAATCCATCGTCAGCTCGCCCAGCCGGCGCCGATACAGCAGGTCCGCCAGGCAATGGTCGGGCTTGCTGACCAGCACCATCACCTTGCGCGGCACCGCCGCGTCGCGCAGCGTCCAGCGCAGGCCGAAGCGTTCCGCCAGCGGCGCCAGGGCTTCCCGCAGCGCCGCCAGCTCGCCGCCCGCCACCACGAAGACCACGCGCATGAAGAAGCGCCCGGTGGCGCTGTCGTCGTATTGCTGCGCCTCGCGGATATCGCCGCCCTGCTCGGCAATGGCGGTGGCGACGGCGGCGACGATGCCTGGCCGGTTCGGGCAGGACAGCGTGAGGATGAAGGAGGCCTGGCTCATGGCCCGGGTGCTTATAGCAAGCGCGGCGCCGCGGAAATCCCGCCGCCGCTACGGCGCCGCCCCGGCCTTCGCCGCCGGCTTCACCTTCGCCGCATTGGCCACCTGCCACAAATACCACGCCGCCGTGCTGCGGTACGGCGCCCAGGCTTCCCCAATCGCCGCCAGCTCCTTCGGCTTCGGCTGCGCCTCCAGCCCCGCCGCGTGCTTCCAGCCCTCGCGCACGCCGAAATCATCCACCGGCAGCACGTCCGGCCGCCCCAGCGTGAAGATCAACAGCATCTCCACCGTCCAGCGCCCCACGCCCCTGATCGCCACCAGCCGCTCGATCAGCTCGGCATCGCTCAACCGCTGCGCCGCGCGCCGCGTCGGCACCAACCCAGCCGCCGCCTTCTCGGCAATGTCGCGTATCGCCGCAATCTTGCTGCCGGAGAACCCGCACCCCCGCAGCACGTCGAACTCGGTCGCCAGCACCAGCTCCGGCGGCGGGAACGCCTCGCCGGGGTACAGCGCCACGAACCGCCCCAGCACCGCCTCCGCGGCCTTGCCATGCACCTGCTGATGCGCAATCGAGCGCACCAGCGCCTCATACGGCTCGTAGGCCGAAACGCCCAGGTCGCACGGCCCGA
This sequence comes from uncultured Rhodospirillales bacterium, assembly GCA_903843125.1. Classification (GTDB taxonomy): domain Bacteria; phylum Pseudomonadota; class Alphaproteobacteria; order Acetobacterales; family Acetobacteraceae; genus CAIMOR01. The sequence continues at coordinate 2,592 of CAIMOR010000365.1, read as the reverse complement.
TGCGCTTGATCACCGCCTTCAGTACCGGGTCGGTCCGCAGATGCTTCAGGCTGGCGGCATCGCCGAACGGAATCGTCGCCATCGCCTCAGTCCACCGTCAGGTGCGAATCGCGGGCCATCCGCGTCCACGTCGCCGTCTCGCGCGCCAGCCAGGCCGGCAACTCCCCGGGCGGCACCAGCAGCGGGTCGACGAAGCTGGCCCGCAGCTTCGCCTGTGTCGCCGCATCCATCGCCGCGGCAAAGCCCTGGCCCAGCCGCGCCACCACGGCCGCCGGCGTCCGCCTGCCCACCAGCAGCGTGTTCCACACGGAAACCGCGTAGCCCGCCACCCCGGCCTCGGCCAGCGTCGGCACCTCGGGCAGGGCGAAGGCCCGCCGTGCCGTGCTCACCCCCAGCGCCCGGAAGCTGCCGGCCTGGATCTGCGGCGTCGACGTCGCGGTGGTGTCGAACAGGAAGTCGAAGTCGCCCGCCAGCAACGCCGCCACCGCCGGCGAGGAGCCGCGATACGGCACATGCGTCGCCTCGAACCCCGCCAGCCGCTGGAACAGCGTGGCGCAGAGATGCGACGAACTGCCATTGCCGACCGAGCCATACACCAGCCCGCCCGCCTTGCCCCGCGCCACCAGCTCGGCCACCGACCGCACGTCCAGCCGCTTCGGGTTCACCGAAAGCACATTGGCCATGTCGTTGATGGTGCCCAGCAGGTGGAAGTCGCGCTCCAGCTCCACGCCGGAATTCGGGTACAGCACCGGGTTCACGCCATACATCGCCGCGGTCGCCAGCAGCAGCGTGTAGCCATCCGGCTCCGCCGCGTGCGCCGCCTGGGCGCCGATGTTGCCCCCGGCGCCGGCGCGGTTCTCCACCACCACCGGCTGGCCCAGCGCCCGCCCCAGCGGCTCGGCGACGATCCGCGCGACGATATCGGTCACGCCCCCCGGCGGATAACCGACGATGACCCGTAGCGGATGCGCCGGAAACGCGCCCTGCGCCCAGACGGCGGGGGCGGCGAGCCCGCTGGCGAACAGCCCGATGGCAGAGCGGCGCGTGAACATGGGTCGTCTCCTCTGGGCGCTGTCTAGCCCGGCAACGGGCGTGACAAAAGCGCTCACGCTCGGGCCGGGTGCGCCGGCCGCCCGCTACCGCAGCACCGCCACCGCCGCCCAGCCCAGCACCACCACCAGCGCCATCGAGGGCCAGACCAGCCGCCACAGCTGCGCCGGCCTGGTGCCGTCCGCCAGCAGCCCGCACAGCATCGCGGTCACGCCGAAGCTCATGCCCGCCCCGGCGCCGCCGCTGAAATTGTGCAGCCCCGGCGCCAGCGCCGGCGGCAGCCCCGCCGCCTGCCCCAGCCCGACCTGAATCGAGGTCAGCGCCGCGTTGGACCCCACATTGCTGCCCGTCACCACGCCCGAGACCAGCCCCATCACCGGCACCGCATAGGGCGCCAGCGGCCCCATCGCCTCGGCCAGCGCCGCAGCCAGCCCGGCCGCGGCGCCGCTGCCGGCCAGCACGCGCCCGAGCAGCACATACAGCAGCATGGCCAGCGCCGGCTTCCGCGCCCGCGCCAGGGCAGGGGCCACGCGCCCCAGCGCGCCGCCGCGCCACAGCAGCCCCAGCGCCACCAGCCACAGCACCACCGCCACATGGGTCAGCGGAAACCCCGGAAACGCGGCGAACGGCTTGAACGCCGGCGGCTCCCGCCACAGCCGCGCCAGCAATATCCCGGCGGTCAGCACCAGGTAGGGCGCCGCCGCCCGCAACGGCCCGCGCCAGCCGCTCGGCGGGTCCGCCCGCCACAGCGCCACCACCATGCCCACCCCGGTCGCCAGCACCCCGGCAATCTCGAACGGCAGGTACAGGTTGGCCAGCAGCAGCACCGCCGCCACCAGCCCCAGCACGCCGAGCTGTGCGAGCTTCTCGCGCCCGGTCACCACCACCCCGGCGCGCCGCATCAGCGCCCAGAGCAGGGGCGCCAGCAGCACCAGCCAGGCGGCATTCGGCCAGGCCGCCACCAGCGCCACGTCATGCCCGGGCAGCCCGGCCAGCGCCGCGCCCAGCGCGGTGCCCGGCCCCAGCCCGCCCCAGGGCACCAGCACCAGCGCCTGCAAGGCCAGTGCGCCGCCCACGGCGCCGGCAATGCCCATGCCCCGCAACGCCGAAAGCGCGAACACCGCGCCCACCGCAAACCCGGTCACGCTCTCCAGGAAGGCGCCCAGCGGCAGCGTCACCGCAAACACCCGCGCCGCCGTGGCCGGCCGCGCCGCCGCCGCCTCCCCGCCGGAGACCGCGGCATGGAACAGCAGCCCGCCGGCCACCACCGCCACCGGCTGCAACGCCAGGAAGGCGCCGCGCCCCGCCTCGGTGGCCAGGAAGCCCGCGACATCCGCCCCGGCGGGCAGGCTGGCCAGCGCCGCCGGCACCGCCAGCCCCAGCGCCACCAGGCAAGCCCCCACCGGCCCGGCGCGGCCGGAGGCCAGCAACAGCAGCAGCACCAGCAGCGGCGCCGCCTGCAACAGCAAGGTCATGCGGAAAGCTTCCTGGCCGGCCCGGTTCAGTTGGCCGAGGGCGCTGGTGCCGAGGGCAGCTGGGCTG
>CAIMOR010000364.1 GCA_903843125.1 uncultured Rhodospirillales bacterium | reverse complement strand
GCGCGGGATCGGCCGGCGCGAGGCCTGCGGCGTGGAGAGCGTCGACTTCTATGGCCAGACCGGCTTCGGCACGCCCTACGAGCAGCGCCAGCGCGAGCCGGGCGACTACGACGCCATCGTCTCGCAGCGCCCCATCGCGGTGCATGCGGCGGAACACCTGACCCATTGCGACAAGGGGGTGGCGATGCTGCGCCGGCTGCTGCGCCGTGGCATTCGCGCGTTGCCCGGGACCCCGGGGCCGCTTGGTGCAGCAACCTATTGCCACGACACGGTATTGACCTTGCCGCCATCTGGCGAAGGCGATGAGAACGCCTTCCTGCGCAGGGTCGGCGCCGCAGTCACCGCGATCGTCCTCGATGCCCGGCACCAGGCAGCCGGGGACCGCGAGGCCTCCGTCCGTCGCGCCTTGGCGGCGCTGCCGGCAGCCTTGGTCGGTGCCGCCGGCTGAAGTCTGTCACGACTATTGACGCGTCCGACAAACACCAGGCCATGTTTCGAGCGGCTGATTGACGCCGCCGATGATTCCACCGGCGACGATCCGACGTCAGGACGCGCCTCGCGTGGACCATCCAACGGAGGGTTCATCGCCACGGCACGGCAGGGGAGCCGAGCTGAGACTGGTGGCAGCGGCAGTGCGAGACGTTCCAACAGTTCACATGCTGGGATGCCGGCGGTGCAAGCACCGTACTGGCTTCGGAAGCCAGGCTCGTCGGGCGCATTCGGTCGGGGAGCCGCGATCTTGCACCGCGCAGCCATCGCGTTCACGGCAAACCCGGACGCCCCGCAACGGCTCCGCCTGCTGCCTGAAGCATGCGGTCCCTGCGCTACCAGGCCGCTACCGGGGTGGGCGGCTGCAGTGGCGGCCTCTCGCAAGCTACAGCGTAGGGCCGCACACGCAATCCGGTCGTGCCCCAGGCGCCTTGCCTGGCGCTGGCACACGGGGCGCTCTCTGGCACGGAATATGCTGATCATCCTTCGCTCGAGCCGAGTTGCGCCTGTGCAGCCCGTTGCCGTAGGAAGCGAAGATGGTACGGCGCAACGAAGCCGCTGATTCGATTATCCGCCGCAGACCAGTCCAGGGTCCAGGCCATGGCCAGCCTGGAACTGCCGCCACAGCTCGGCGCGACCATCGGAGACAGCGCGCATCATGGGCAGTTGCCGCCGCTATCGCTATGCGCACCCGGCTGCCATCCGCCACCGTGCGCAGCGAGCGCCTGCCGTGCCCGCTGGTTCGGCGACCTGAGCGGAAAGGGCCCTGACCATGCTTCACGCGACACGCCGCGCCACGCTGTTCGGCCTGCTGGCGGCACCCACCATCGGCCGGGCTCAACCGCGTGTGCTGTACATCAACTCCCAGGGCGGGCCGTGGGAAGCAGCGGCGAAGAAGCACCTGTTCGACCCCTTTACCGCGAAGACCGGCGTCGAGATCAAGACCGCCCCAGGAGTAACCCTGGCCAAGTTCGCCGTGCAGGCCCGCACCAAGGTGTACGAGTTCGACATCGCCACCGTCGGCGCCCCCAGCGTGGTCCAGGGCATGAACGAAAACCTGCTTGAACCGGTCGATTTCGGCTTGTTCAACCGCGCCGCGGTGCCGGCGGAACTGGTATTCGAGAATGCGGTCGGCAACCACGCCTATGGCACCAACATCTGCTTCAACACCACGAAGTATCCGGCCGGCAGCATCACCACCTGGCAGGATTTCTGGGACGTGCAGCGCTTTCCCGGCAGCCGCTCGCTCGGGCGCACGCTGTCGCAAACAATCGTCTTCGCGCTGCTCGCCGATGGCGTGCCGAAGGACAAACTCTACCCCATTGACCTGGACCGCGCCTTCCGCAGCCTGGACCGCATCAAGCCGCAGGTCCGGGTGTGGTGGAGCACCGGCCCGCAGATCCGCCAACTGCTGGGCGATGGCGAGGTGGACATGGGCTCGGTCTGGCACGCGCATGGCACCGCGCTGCGCAACAGCGGCGCGCCGGTCGAGATCGTCTGGAACGAGTTCACCATGGACCGCACCTACTGGATCGTCTCGCGCGGGACGCCGCGCGCGGGCTTTGCGTGGGAGTTCATCAACTTCGCGCTGGAGCCTGAGCGCAATGCCGGCTTCTGCATCGACGGCTTCTATGGCCCGCTGAACCCGCGCGCCTTCGACTTCGTCACGCCCGAGCAGGCCGAGGCGATGCCAACCAACGCGAAGTACACGCCGTACGCGGTGGAGTTCGACGGCCGCCGCATGGGCGACGTGATGACCCAGGCGTCACGCCGCTTCGAGCGTTGGCTACAGCAATAGCGATGCGCCGCCCGGAAGCTCCGAGCCTGGCCAATGCGCTGTTCGCTTGGTGCGTCGTCGGCTTCATCCTGGCACCGCTCGCCATCATCGTGCCGATGTCGTTCAGCGCGTCGACCTCCTTCGAATTCCCGCCCGTGCACTACTGGCTCGGGCATTACCGCACCTACTTCAGCTCGGAAGGCTGGCTGCTGCCGACGCTGAACAGCTTCGTCATCGGCATCGCCTCCAGCGTGCTGACCCTGTTGGTGGCGCCGCCGGCGGCCTTCGCGGTCAACCGCCGGGAATTCGCCGGGCGCCGCGCGCTGCAGGTGATGCTGCTGACGCCGATGCTGGTGCCCAGCATCATCATGGCGATCAGCTATTACTCGGTGTTCGGCCAGTTGGGGCTGAACCAGACCTATGCCGGCATCATCCTCGCGCATGGCTGCGTTTCCATCCCGGTCGTGCTGATCGCGCTGTCGGCCTCGCTGCGCAACCTGGACCGCAACCTGGAACGCGCGGCGGCCATCTGTGGCGCGACCTCGGCGCAGGCCTTGCGGCTGGTGACGCTGCCGCTGCTGCGCCCGGCCTTCATCCTCGCCGGCTTCTTCGCCTTCATCCACTCCTTCGACGAAGCCACCATCTCGCTGTTCATCTCCGGCCGCGAGGTCTCGACGCTGCCGAAGCGCATGTTCGCCAGCATCCACCTGGAAGCCGACCCGGTGGTGGCCGTGGTCTCGGCGCTGATGATCTATGCCGCCATCCTCGCCATGGCTATCGCCACCTTCCTTCGCCAACGCCGCCCGGCATGAGGCGCGGCGTCCCGACCTGGCTGCTGCTGCTGCCGGCGGTGGCCTATCTCCTGCTCGTCTTCGGTGTGCCGCTCGGCAACACCTTCTGGATGAGCATCAGCGAGCCGACCCTGGGGCTGCAGAATTTCGCGAGCATCCTGACCGACCCGCTCTATGCCCGCGTCTACCTGCGCACCGTGCTGGTGGCGGCAACGGTCACCCTGCTGTGCCTCGGCTTGGGCTACCCGCTCGCGCACTACATGGCGCGCCGCAGCGGCGTTGTGGCGGCGCTGCTGCTGGGCGCCTGCGGGCTGTGCTTCTGGATCAGCTACCTGGTACGGACCTATGCCTGGACCGTCATCCTGGGCAATCGCGGACCGGTCACCGCGTTGGCGCGCTGGCTGGGCGTGGAACCACCGCCGGTGCTGCTGTTCACCACCACCGCGTCGCTGATCGCGATGACGCATATCCTGCTGCCCTACATGGTGCTGACGCTCTACGTCGTGCTGGCGCGCATCGATGCCAACCTGATCCGCGCCGCGCACGGCATGGGCGCCAGCCACTGGCAGTCCTTCTCCCGCGTCGTGCTGCCGCTGTCGCTGCCGGCGGTGGTCAGCGGCTGCCTGCTTGTCTTCATCTTCTGCGTCGGCTTCTACGTGACACCGACCCTGCTCGGCTCGCCCAGGGACATGATGATCTCCAGCCTGATCGCCAATGAGATCGAGACCCTGCTGGACTTCGGCAGCGCATCCGCCCTGGCCATGGTGCTGCTGGCCGCCGTCCTGGTACTGCTGACGGTCTACGACCGCCTGGTCGGCATCGACCGGATCCTGCGCTAGATGACCCATCTGCATCTCCGCCAGGTCTCCAAGCGCTTCGGCGCCGTGCAGGCCGTCATCGACGCCACGCTGGAAGTGCAGGCCGGGGAGTTCGTCAGCCTGCTGGGGCCAAGCGGCTCGGGCAAGACCACCACGCTGATGATGATCGCGGGCTTCGAGGAGCCGAGCACGGGCAGCATCGAGCTGGCCGGTCGGCAGGTGCATCACGTGCCGCCCAACCGGCGCGACATCGGCATGGTGTTCCAGAATTATGCGCTGTTCCCTCACCTCAGTATCGCCGCCAATATCGCGTTTCCCCTGAAGGTACGCGGTCGGTCGCGTGCGGAGACCGAGGCCGCGGTGCAGGGCGCCCTGGCCCTGGTGGGCCTGCAGGAGATGGCGGCGCGGCGGCCGGCGCAGCTGTCCGGCGGCCAGCAGCAACGCGTCGCCCTGGCGCGCGCGCTGGTCTACCAGCCCAAGCTGCTGCTGCTGGATGAACCGCTCAGCGCGCTGGACAAGAACCTGCGCGAACAGATGCAGATCGAGCTGCGCCGCATCCATCGCCAGGTCGGCATCACCACCCTCTACGTCACGCACGACCAGAGCGAGGCGATGACGCTGTCCGATCGTATCGTGGTGTTCAACCGCGGCCGCATCGAACAGGTCGGTGCACCGCTGGAGGTCTATGCCCGCCCGGCCAGCCGCTTCGCCGCCAGCTTCATCGGCGACAGCAACATCCTCGATGGCGTGGTCGGCACGGCCGCAAACCAACTCCGCCTGCCCGACGGCACCCTGCTGCACGCCGCGCGCCCGCTGTTGCCCAACCCCGGCGGCGGCGCCAGCCTGCTGGTGCGGCCCGAGGACATGCACCTCGGCCCGCCACCGAGCGGCGCCGATGCACTGACCCTGCAGGTGCTCAGCGTGCTGAACATGGGCCCGCACCTGCTGCTTATCGGGCAGCATGGCGGGCGCGAGTTGCGCATCCGCGCGCCGGTTTCCGCCACCGCGCTGGCCAGCGAAGGCAGCACCGTTACCGCCTGGTGGCTGCCGGAAAAGGCCTGGCCAATTCCACCGCCATGAGGAGCCGCGCATGAGCGCACGTCGCCCGGACCGGATGAAGCTCGGCGCCTTCTTCCACCCCACCGGCCACCACGTCGCCGCCTGGCTGCATCCCGGCGCGCAGATCGACGCCGGCACCAACTTCGCGCACTACCTCAGCCTGGCGCAGACCGCAGAGCGTGGCCTGTTCGACCTGATGTTCCTGGCCGACAGCCTGGCGGTCCGTGGTGGCCGCATGGAAGCGCTGAGCCGCTGGCCGCAATACATGGTGTACTTCGAGCCGATCACCCTGCTGTCGGCCATCGCCTGCGCGACGAAGCACATCGGCCTGGTCGCCACCGCCTCCACCAGCTACTCCGAGCCGTACAATACCGCACGCATGTTCGCCTCGCTGGACCATATCAGCGGCGGGCGCGCAGGCTGGAACGTGGTGACCTCGCAGAGCAGCGCCACCGCGCGCAACTTCGGTCGCGACGACCACTTCGGCCACGATGAGCGCTATGCCCGCGCCGATGAATTCGCCGACGTGGTCAAGGGCCTGTGGGACAGCTGGGAAGACGACGCCTTCCTGCGCGACCGCAGCACCGGCCGCTACCTGGACCCCACCAAGGTGCACGCGCTGAACCACCAGGGCACCTACTTCAACGTGCGTGGCCCGCTGAACGCGGCGCGGCCGCCGCAGGGGCACCCCGTGCTGTTCCAGGCCGGCGGTTCGGTGCCCGGGCGAGAGCTGGCGGCGAAATCCTGCGAGGCGGTGTTCACGCCGCTGCACGTGCTGGAGGCCGCGCAGACCTTCTACCAGGACGTAAAGGGTCGCATGGCGAAGCATGGCCGCACACCGGACCAGCTGAAGATCATGCCGGGGCTGAACCCGATCATCGGCCGTACAACCCAGGAAGCGCAGGAAAAGCATCGCGCGATGCAGCGCCTCATCCACCCCGATGTCGGGCTGGAGCTGCTCTCCAATGAGCTCAACGGCTTCGACCTGCGGCCCTTCGACCTTGACGGCCCGCTGCCGGCGGAGGTGCACCGGCTGAGCACCGAGGGCGGGCAGACGCAGATGCGGAACATCCTTGCCTGGTCGCGCGACGAAGGGCTGACGATCCGCCAACTCTATGAGCGCTTCGGCGGCGCGCGCGGCCAGCGCACCGTCATCGGCACGGCTGAGGACGTGGCGGACCACATGCAGCTGTGGTTCGAGGGCCGTGGCGTGGATGGCTTCCTCATTCAGCCCAGCACGCTGCCGGAAGGGCTGAATGAGTTCGTCTACCAGGTGATTCCCGTGCTGCAGGAACGCGGGTTGTTCCGCACCGCCTATGAAGGCACGACGCTGCGGGATTCGCTCGGCCTGCAACGACCACCCAACCGGCACGCCCTGGCGCACCCGGGTTCCTGACCCGTACCGGTCCCGTCCGCAAATCGCTGCGTCAGCCCGCGCGCTGCAGGCGTGTCGGCAGGCGGTTGAGTTCCTCGGCACCGGTCGCGGTCACCAGCACGGCACCGCCGATATTGACGCGGTGCAGCCCAAGGCAGGCATTGGGCTCCAGTTCCAGCCCCATGCCGGGCTGCAGCACAAGCTCGGGCCGGCGCACGCCCGGGCGCTGGCGGCCCTCGACCTCCTGCTCGAAACCCGGCGGAATACCTTCCCGGTTGGCGCCGCTGAAGCCGGTGGAGCCGAAGGTGAGCGTGTGCAGCAGCGGCGTCTTCGACCAAAATCCGCCGGCCTGCAACGGTGCCGCCATCGCCGCCACCACCTCGCCGAAGGTGGCGCACGGCCGCACCGCCGCCAGCCCGGCCTCGTAGCTCGCGCGCGCCGCGTCGGCGCAGCGCTGATGGGTCGCGCTGAGCGGACCGATCGCCACGCACATCTGCACTTGGCTTTCCTGGCCACCGTAGCAGGTGTGGATCTCGGCCTGCACCAGGTCGCCGGTGGCCAGCACCCGCGGCGGCTCGGCGCGAATGGTCCAGCGCGGCACGCCCCAGCCGATGTTGTCCGGCCCCGATTGCAGCGTGAGGAACGGGTAGCGCAGATCGCAGCCGCGCCGGTACACCGCATGGGCGATATCGGCGAAGACCTCGGCCTCGGTCGCGCCCGGCTTGCACGCCGCGACCATCGCCGCGCAGGCTTCCTCGCTGACCGCGGCGGCACGGCGCAAAAGGGCGATCTCGGCCTCGCTCTTCAGCAGGATGAAGTCGGTGAAGTCGCGGGTGAAGTCGGCCACCTCTACGCCCGGCAGCGCGGCCGTCAGGTTGCGATGGAGGCCCAGCGGCACCAGCCCCTCCGCCTCCCCAGGCGCTGTGGGGCCAAAGCCGACCAGGCCCACCCGGCGCGCCACGCCCTTCTCGCGCAGCACCTCGGCTGCCTTCGCGCCGCCAAAGCCGATGCGGATGTCCCGCGCCCAGATATCCTCGCCGCGCCGGGCGCTCTCATGGCTGCGGGAGACGCGGCCGGTGGCGAAGGTCAGCACGGTCGGCTCGCCCTTGGCCGGCAGGATGACGATGGAATCGTAGAAGTCGTCGATCAGGTAGCTCTCCAGCCGCTCTCGCCCCTGGAAGCTGCCGACGACGATGGCTTCCATCTCCCGCGCGCGCATCAGCGCCTGCAGGCCCTGCCAGCGACGGTCGCGCTCCGCCAAGGTCAGCCGCGGCGGGGTCATCGGGCCCGCGCCTCGCCACGCAGCGCGCGCAACTGGTAATCGATGGCCAGGAAGGGGCGGACATCCTCGATATCCGCCCGCGCCTGCTCGCTGGTGCCTTCGCCGCCAGCACGCCCGGCACCGCCCTCCAGCCCCCAGACGGCGGGCACTATCTCCGGCCCGCGCTGCCAGTGCAGCGTCTCGCGGCCATCGCGCAGCGCGGTCAGTTCCCGCGTCCACAGCTTGCGGATGGCAATGACGCCGACATCGCCGCGGCCGAGGCGCTCGCCGCTGCGGTCGGCGATGCGGCCCTGGCCGAGCTGCGCCACGTCGTCCTGCAACCGCACCATGTCGCAACGACTGCCGTCCACCTCGGCGATGCGCAGCCGCCCGGCCAGCACCTCCTCGGCCATGTCCTGGTGCGCCTGGTCCATCTCCGTGCGCCGGCGGGTGCGGCGGGCATGGATGCGCGCCCGGGCCTCCCCGGTAGCAGGCACGCGGTGCAGGCTGAACTGGATGTGCCGCAGGTCATCCACCGGCACCCACCAGAACAGCGATTCCTGCCAGCCGATGTCGGGGTCGGTCGGCAGCGCGTTCATGTAGAAGATGTTGGGCATGCCGAATTGCTGCACGCGCCTGGCGCCATCGGCCCGGGTGAAGCTGTAGGTCACGCCCCAGGCGGATTCCTCGGCCGCCAGCCGGCGCCCCAGGCCAATGCCGTTGAACGCCGCGCGGTTGTCGCCGTGGACGAAGCCGACATGGCTCATGTCCAACGCGTTCTCCAGGTTCTGGAAGTAGTTGCATTCGCGCAGGTAGCTGTCGATCTCCAGCAGCCCTTCGAAACGCTCGAACTCCGGATAGAGCGGAAACGGCGGCGGCTCGCCCTCACCAAGATAGGCGAAGATCAGGCCAAGATACTCCCGCACCGGATAGCGCCGCAGCTGTACCTTGTGGCAGAAGCTGTCTTCCTCCGGCGGCTGTTCCAGGCAGGCGCCATCGGCGCCGTTGAACTTCCAGCCGTGGTAGAAGCAGCGCAGCGCCTCCCCCTCCACCCAACCGGCCGAAAGCAGCGTCAGCCGATGCGGGCAGCGCGGGTCAAGCAGGTAGGCGGTGCCCGCCTCGCTGCGGAACAGGCAATAGTCCTGGCCAAACACGCGCAGTGGGCTGGTACGGCCGGGCGCCAGGTCCACGCCGTGGAACACCGGCTGCCAGAAGCGGCGCAGGTATTGCCCGGCCAGCGTGCCCGGCCCGGTGTGCAGGCAATCCTCTACCCGGATCGGGGCGTTCGCCATCGGCGTCATCACGGTCTCCTCAATCGGTCGCCACGCGCCCGAGCTGCGCAATGGCCGCATCCAGGAAGCGGCGGTCCAGCATGCGTTCCACCGGCTGCGGCGTGCGCACGCTGCCCTGGCTGACGAAGAAGGCCTGCTGGTCCGCCAGGCTGGCCAGCACGATATCACCATTCGGGTCGGCGTAGCTCCACTGCGCCTGGTCGTATTGCGCCGGGTCGGTCATGGTGGTGCGTCGGGCCAGCAGGGCCACCACCTGGGCCCGGTTGGGACCGCCGCGCATGGCCTGCCAGTATTCCCGCGCGCCGCGCAGGTAGCCCAGGGCGAAGGCGCGGGCCTGCTCCGGCTTGGCATTCGCCCAGTCCAGACTGAACAGGATGACCGAAACCTCCAACGGCGGGTCGCGCAATACGTCCGCGGCGCGGCGGAACGGCATTGCTTGGCCGCGCTGCGCGAACAGCGCCGCGAAGGGCTCCACCACCGTGCCGCCGTCGATCGCGTGGGTCTCCATCGCCGGCCCCATGCTGGGCCAGGGCATGAACACCAGCTCCACGTCGCGGATGCTCAACCCGTCCGATTCCAGCATGCGCCCGAGCATGTAGTGCAGCGCGGCCGAGGGCGCGTTGACCGCGATGCGCAGGCCCTTGAGGTCGCGGATGCGCTGCATCCGATCGCGCAGGTCCGGCCGCAGCACCAGCGTATCGCCGGAAAAGCCCGGGCGGTCGCCGGTGCGGCCGATGGCGATGCGCACCGGCCAGTCCCGCGCGAAGGCGTTGAACAGCGCCGCGCTGACCGCACCGCCGGCCACCTGCACCTGGTTGGTCGAGAGCGGCGCGGTTGCCTGCACCGCCGAGCCGAAGCGCTCCAGCGTCACCTCGATCCCGGCCTCGCGGAAATAGCCATGCTCGATGGCCAGGTAGACCGGCGCATCGGCCAGGATGCCGAGCTCAGCGAACTTGACCGGCTGGGCCTGGGCGGCGCCAAGCCAGAGGCTCAGTGCCGCCAGGGCAGGAAGAAGCGTTCGCATTCCTTGAGCACCTGTGTTGTGACCACGCCGAGCATGGTGATGACGATGATACCGACGAACATGTCCTCGACCGCCAGTGTCTCCCATGACGACCAGATCAGGTAGCCGATCCCGGCGCGCGAGGCGACGAACTCAGCGCCGACCAGCACCACCAGTGCCACGCCCAGGCTGATCCGCAGCCCAGCGAAGACGGTGGGCAGCGCTGCCGGCAGGATGACGCGAGTGAACAGCTTCCATGGCGGCGAGCGGAAGTTCTTCGCCACGTCGAAATAGACGCGGTCGATGCCGAGTACCCCCGTCATGGTGTTGATCGCCGACAGCAGCAGAACGGAGACCGCGACCACCGCGATCTTGGAGCCATCGCCGATGCCGAAGACCAGCATCAGCAGCGGCAGCACGGCGATCTTCGGGATCGGGTAGGTTGCCGCGATCAGCGGGTCCAGCGCCGCGCGCAGGAAGCGGTTCAGCCCCATCATCATGCCGATCAGGATGCCCGGCACGGCACCCAGCGCGAAACCGACCGCCAGCCGGTACAGGCTGGCGCGGGTGTGCGCCCACAGGTCGCCGGAGCGCGCCAGCTGCTCCCCGGCCAGCAGGATGCGCCAGGGCGAGGGCAGGTAGCGCGTATCCAGCACGCCGCCATCGGCCAGCGCCTGCCACGCCAGCAGAGCGGCCAGTGGCGAGGCGATGGCGACCAGACGCTCCTGGGTCGCCGGCGTCATGCCGCCCCCCCTCATGCCGCCTGGACCTCGCGCTCGATCAGGTGCCAGATCTCCAGGCTGAGCCGGCCGAATTCTGCGTCTGCGCGCAGGCTCGCAGGGTCGCGCGGGCGCTCGAACGGCACCGGCACCACCTGCTTGATCCGGCCCGGCGCGCCGGTCATCACCACGATCCGGTCGCCGAGCGACAGGGCCTCGTCGATACCATGGGTGACGAAGACCACCGTCTTCCGCTCGGCCTCCCACAGCGCCAGAAGTTCCTGCTGCAGCACCAGCTTGGTCTGCGCATCAAGCGCCGCGAAGGGCTCGTCCATCAGCAGGATGTCGGGGTCGTTGACGAAGGCGCGCGCCAGGCTGACCCGCTGGCGCATGCCGCCGGAGAGCTGATGCGGGTAGTGGCTGCGGAACTTCACCAGCCCGATGCGGGCGAGGAATTCCAGCGCCCGCGCTTCCCGCTCGCGCCGCGGCACGCCGCGCATCTCCAGCCCGTAGGCGGCATTCTCCAGCGCGGTCATCCACGGGAACAGGCCGTGCTCCTGGAACACCATGGAATTGGCCGGCCGTCCGGGAGGCGGCGGGCTGGTGACCACGGCCCCGCTGCTCGCCTGCTCCAACCCCGCCATGATGCGAAGCACCGTGGTCTTGCCGCAGCCACTGGGGCCAAGCAGGCAGACGAACTCGCCCTCGGCAACATCCAGCGAGAACTCCTGCAGCGCCAGGTGCCCGCGGTCACCTTCGCCGAATCGCTTGGTCAGCGCGTCGATCCGAATTTTCGCCGTCACCCACCCGCCCTCGGTCCACGGCTGGGATGGTGGCCGCTGTGTGCATCCGGCGCAACCGGCCGCAGGTGCCATCATTCGAACGAGGCGTCGGCCGGAAGGCGTGCAGGCCGACGCCGCTTCAATGCATGTCGACCCGGTGTTCGGCCCGAAGGCGCGCGGCAAGCGCAGCCGGGCGGCTCCGACGACGGGCAGGCTGTTGCCGGTCAGGCCGGAGGTTCGGTGGGCGCGCCCCGCCCTGGCAGGCAGTCCGACCGCAGGCGCGGTCGCAGGTCCCGGCATGCGGATTGCTAGCTCGATAGGGCCGCAGCTCGCCGGAGATCACCATGGCCGCACCAGCCGTCAAAGGCGGGATCGCCGGCGCCGGCGTATCCGGTGTCGCTGCAGTACCGCCCAGCTGGCGGCCAGGTTCCCAGGATTGGAGGCGTTGCGCATGCACCAGCTGAAGGGCCCGCCGGCCCACCCGGCCAACCTCGCCGCCGAGCCCGGTCCCGCCGGCAAGGACGGGCGGCCTGCGCTGCGCCGAAGGTCGGTCCTCGCCGCACTTCCCCTGGCCGTCGCGGCCTGGTCCGCCGCCGCCGAGGAGGCCTATCCGGCCCGCCCGGTGAAGCTGGTGGTCGGCTTTCCGCCGGGCGGCCCGACCGACGTGATTGGCCGCATCATCGCCAGCCACATGACGCGCGAACTGGGCGTGCCGGTCATCATCGAGAACATGGGCGGCGCCGGTGGCACGGTGGGCGCCGCCCATGTGGCGCGCAGCGCGGCCGATGGCTACACGCTGCTGGTCAGCGTCGAATCGTCGCAGACCCGCGGCAAGGCGCTCTACCCGACGCTGCGCTACGACCAGGTCGAGGACTTCAGCTTCATCCGCAAGCTGGCGAAGCAGCGCAACCTGGTGGTGGTCAATCCGCGGCTGCCACTCACCAGCGTGGCCGCGCTGATCGCCGAAGCCAAGGCGCATCCAGGCCGACTGACCTATGGCGGCACGGTCGGCACCAGCTCCCACATCGGCGGCACCATCTTCAACAGCGTCAACGGCACCGAGATGACGTTCATCAGCTACGCCGGCGGCAACCAGCCGATCACAGACTTGATGTCGGGCACCCTCGATGTCGGCTTCTTCACCGAATCAACCGTTGCTGAACTGATCAAGGTGGGCCGGCTGCGGGCGCTGGCCATCCTGGCGCCGGAACGCTCGCCCGCCTTCCCCGACCTGCCGACGGTGACGGAAGCTGGCGGCGGCGCCGTGGACGTCTCGCCCTGGTTCGGCCTCGTCGGTCCGCAGGGCCTGCCCGCGGCGGTGACCGCGCGGCTCTACCAGGCCGCCGAGACCGTCAGCCAGAGCCCGTCGTTCCGCGACCAGATCGAGACCATAGGCGCCGTGCCGATCCGCAGTTCGGACCCGGAAAGCTTCCGGCGCGAGGTTGGCCAGGAGATCATCTTCTGGACGCAATGGGCCGAGCAGAATAAGCCGCAGTCGCCTTGACGGCGAACGGAGCCAGCCGATGGCATTCTTCGACCAATACGACGAACAGCTGACCGCGCCGGAACGCGACCTGGTGGCGCGCGCCCGGACGTTCTGCAACGCCGGCTTCGCCTCGGCGCTGCACGCATCCTGGCTGGAAGGCGAACCCTTCGGCCGCCACTGGATCGATGAATGGGCCGCGGCGGGCATGCTGGGCCTGCAGGCCACGGCAGCGGATGGCGGGCATGCAGCCTCCTTCCTCTGCAAGATCCGCGTGGCGCAGGAAATGGCGCTGCACGGCTTCGCCGCGGCCTTCTGCCTGAACAACCTGCAGGGCCAGGTTACCCGCATCTCCCGCCAGGGCAGCGACGCGCAGCGCGAGCGGCTGCTGCGGCCAATGCTCGCCGGCGCCATCCTCTCGGCGCCCGCCATGAGCGAACCGGGCGGCGGCAGCGATGTCGGCGCGCTGACCACCACGGCAACCCCCGTGGAAGGCGGCTGGCGCATGAACGGCAGCAAGGCCTGGATCACCAACGGCACCATCCTGGATGCGGTCACGCTGCTGGCACGCAACGCCGCGGACGGCCAGCTGGCTACGTTCATGGTGCTGCTTGGCAGTGGCGATACCGTGCGGCGGGAGGAGATCCTGATGCCCGGCGCGCGCTCGTTCCGATTGGCAACACTGACCTTCACCGACCACTTCGTGCCCGCCTGGGCGCTGCTGGGCCAGCCCGGCGACGCGCTGCGGGCGGCGATGGCGACGGTGAACGCCGCGCGGGTGCATGTTGCGGCCATGGCGGTGGCCAGCCTGCACGCCGCCCTGGCCGAAGCGACGCGCTACTGCGCCGCCCGCCACGCCTTCGGCAAGCCGGTCATCGCGCACCAGGGCCTGCAATGGGAGCTGGCGGAGGTCTCGGTTCGGCTGGAAGCCGCGAATGCGCTGGTGTTCCGGGCGGCGCAGCTGGTCGATGCCGGCCGCCCGGCCGTCACGCTCGCGGCGCAGTGCAAGAAGTTCGCGGTGGATACCGCCATCTGGGGCATCGACCAATGCCTGCGCGCGATGGGCGCTGTGGGCGCCGGCGCCGGTCATCGGCTGGCCATGCTGTCGGCCGAGGTGCGCCTGGCCGCCTTCGGCGACGGCACCAACGAGATGCTGCTGGACCGCATCGGCCGCAGCCTGACCAAGGACTACGCGGGGGAAGCGCCATGAGGAACGCGGTCGTCACCGACGCCGCCGCCGCCATCGCCGGCTTGCGCGACGGGCACACCGTGATGGTCGGCGGCTTCGGCGGCGCCGGCATGCCGCCGGCCATTGTCCGCGCCGTCGCGGATCTCGGCGTCCGGAACCTTACGCTCGTCTCCAACAATGCGGGCGCTTCGGGCGATGACCTCTCGCTGTGGTTCCGCCAGGGGCTGGTGCGCAAGATCATCTGTTCCTATCCGCGCAACGCGAAGGATTTCGGCGCGCAGTATCGCGCCGGGGCGGTGGAGCTGGAACTCGTGCCGCAGGGCACCCTGGTGGAGCGCATCCGTGCCGGCGGCGCGGGCATCGGCGGTTTCCTGAGCCCGGTCGGCGTCGGCACCCTCTTCGCCGCGGGCAAGCAAAGCATCAGCGTCGGCGGGCGGGACTACCTGCTGGAACTGCCGCTGCGGGCCGACTTCGCCTTCGTCAAGGGCCGCGAGGCCGACACGCTCGGCAACGTCACCTACAACAAGGCGGCGCGGAACCACTGCGCCGTCATGGCGACGGCCGCCGATACCGTGGCGGTCGAGGTGGACCGCATCGTCGAACCAGGTGCGCTGGACCCCGAGAGCATCGTCACCCCCTGCATCTTCGTCGACCGCGTCTTCGTCGGGGTAACCGCATGAACCCGCTCGGCCGCAAGGCTCTCGCCCGTCTCGTCGGCTCGCAGCTGCCACGCGACAGCTTCGTCAACCTCGGCATCGGTGCGCCGACGCAGATCGCCGACTTCGTGCCGCCGGCAGCGGGCGTCATCCTGCACAGCGAGAACGGGCTGCTGAACATGGGGCCGGCGCCGCTGCCGGGCCATGAGGACTGGGACCTGATCAGCGCCAGCAAGTCGCCGGTCACGCTGGCCCCAGGCGGCGCGTTCTTCGATTCCTCGCTCGCCTTCGCCATGATGCGCGGCGGCCATATCGACGTCGCCGTGCTCGGCGCCTTCCAGGTCTCGCAGCGCGGCGACCTCGCTAACTGGAGCACTGGCCTGGATGACGGCGAACCACCGGGCATCGGCGGCGCCATCGACCTGGCGGTGGGTGCCCGCTCGATCTGGGTGATGATGGACCATGTGGCGCGTGACGGCGCGGCGCGCGTGGTCGCGGAATGCACGCTGCCGCTGACCGCGACGCGGGTGGTCAAGCGCATCTTCACCAGCCTTGCGGTCATCGAGGTGACGGCGGAGGGGTTGGAGGTTTCCGCATTGCTGGATGGCATTGGCCTGGATCAGCTGCAGGCCTGCACCGGGGCGCCGCTGCGAACGGCGGCGCGGGTCGGCAGCATCGCCGCCGATGGCGGTCTGCACTGGCCGTAGCGTCAGTGCAGCACGCCGCCGACGGCGGCCTGGTTGCGCCGGCAAAGGTGGCGTGAACGCGACGGGCCGGGGGTGGCGGCTCCGCGATACCCAGCTAGAACGACTGCATGCCAACCTCGTGCGTCACCCGGCGCCAGCGCGGCACTTCCCGCGCCATGATGCCGCCCAGTTCACTGGAAGGCAGCACTACCGGCTCGAAGGCCTGGCCCAGCAGCCATTCCTTCACCGCCGGCAGTTCCGTGGTGGCGTTGATCTCGCGGTGCAGCACCTGGCTCACCTCCGGCGGGGTTCCTGCCGGCAGGAAGAAACCTTGCCAGCTGTCGATGCTCACCTCGGGGAAGGTCTCCGCCATCGTCTGCACCTCCGGCAAGAACAGCGACCGGCGGGGCGAGGTGACGGCCAGCGGGCGAATGCTGCCATTGCGCAACAGCCCAAGCGCGGAGGGCACGGTCAGGAAGGCAGACTGGACATGGCCGGCGGCAATGTCCTGCGCCAGCGGGCCGCCGCCGCGGTAGGGCAGCGGCGTGATCGGCACCCCCGCCTGGCCCAGCAGCGCCGCGCAGAGATGCCCGGTGGAGGCGGCGCCGGGGTTGCCCGCCGCCATCTCGCCCGGCCGGGCCCGCGCTAGCGCCACGTAGTCGGCAAAGCTGCGGATCGGCGAGGCGACGGGAACGCTCAGCACGTGGGAGATGCGGGCGGCCAGCGCCAGCGCCTCCAGGTCGGTCACGGGGTCGAACGGCAAGGTGGGAAACAGCCCCGGCGCCACCGCGATGTTCTCGGCGTTCAGCAGCAGCGTGTAGCCATCGGGCCGCGCGCGGGCCACCACCTCGGTGCCGATGTTGCCGCCGGCGCCGCTGCGGTTCTCCACCGCGACGCGCCAGCCCAGCCGCTGGTTCAGGTGCTGGGCGTAGAAGCGGCCGAGCACGTCCAGGCTGCCCCCTGGCGCGAAGGGCACGACGATGCGGATGGGGGCGTCGGGAAACGCATCCGCCAGCGCCGGTCGTGCCACCGCGGCGGCCGCAAGGGTTGCGAACAGGCGCCTGGTCAACGTCATGCTTCAGCCTCCGACGGGTTGCACCGCCGCATGACCGCACCACTGGGGCGCCAGGCATTCCTTCCCCGGGGCCGCCTTACGGGCAGGTGCCCGCGGCAGCCTCCCACCGCACCGGCTTCAACAGCGGTACTGCACGCCCTTGCGCTCCAGCACCCTCTGCAACCCGGCAAACTCCGCCACGCCGTAGCTGGGTGCGGCGCGCCACGCCTTGTTGCGCACTGCCAACTGCGCCACCACCTCGGGCTCCACCAGCTTCGGCTCCAGCCCCAGGTTGCGCGACGCCACCTCGATCTCGGCGGCGCGCTCCAGGTAGTACATGTGCTTGAAGGTGCCGGGGATGGTGCGGCCCCAGGCCAGCAGGCCGTGGTTCAGCAGCACCACCGCGCCGCCCTTGCGGCAGCTCTCGCCCAGCGCATCGCATTCGTCCTGCGTCGCCGGCACGCCGAACTCGTGGTAGGCGACATCGTCGATCACGTACATCGCGTCCTGGCTGATCGGCCGCAGCCCGCCCGGCATCAGCGCCAGCGTGACCCCGGCGCGGGTATGCGTGTGCATCACGCACATCGCCTCCGGCACCGCCTTGTAGACGCCGCTGTGGATGGTGAAGCCGGCGGCGTTGTAGGGCCCGGGCTCGCCGATCACGTTGCCTTCCAGGTCCATCTTCACCAGGCGGGAGGCGGTGATCTCGTCGAACATGTCGCCGTAGTGGTTGATCAGGAAGGCGTTCGGCTCGCCGGGCACGCGGGCGGACAGGTGGGTATTGATGATGTCGGTCCAGCCGAAGTGGTGGACGATGTGATACAGCGCGGCCAGATCGCAGCGCGCCTGCCACTCGGCTTCCGTCATGTTGTGGGCCTCGCGTTTCATCGAAGCGGACATGCCTTATCTCCCCTTATGGTTCGCCGGCGGCCAGCCAGGCGCGGATCTCGTCGCCATGCTCATCCAGCCGCGGCGCCGCACGCCGCACCGCGGAAGGCGTGGCGGAAAGCCGCACCGCCGGCGCCAGCGTGCGCCGCAGCCCCTGCTCGGCATTCGGCACCTCGGCTACCACGCCGCGCGCCACCGCCTGCGGGTGGGCCAGGGCCTCGTCGTATTCCAGCACCGGCTCGGCCGGGATGCCGGCTTCCAGCAGCGCCTGCAGCCAATGGGCGCTGGGCCGTTGCGCCACCTGCTCGTTCAGGATCGCCATCAGCGCCGCGTTGTTGGCGACCCGCGCGGCCACGGTGACGAAGCGCGGGTCTGCGGCCAGCGCCGGCAACGCCAGCAGCTCGCACAGCTTGCGGAAGAAATGGTTCTGCCCGGCGCCGATGGTGATCCAGCCATCGGCCGTACGGAACACCTGGTAGGGCGCGGTGCCGCGATGCGCCTGGCCCAGCCGCGCCGGCCGCTGCCCGGTGCCCAGCACCTGCGCGGCCTCGTACACGCCGAAGGCCAGGGCGGATTCGAACAGCGTCGCCTCCACCTGCTGGCCCAACCCGGTGCGCGCCCGCGCCTGCAAGGCGCCGAGAATGCCGATGCAGGCGAACATGCCGCCGGACACGTCCGAGATCGCCACCGGCAGCCGGTAGGGCTCGCCATCGGCCGGGCCGTTGCCGGCCATCAACCCGGACATCGCCTGGGTCATCAGGTCGAAGCCACCATGGTCCGCCCAGGGGCCGGTCTGGCCAAAGCCGGAAATGGAGGCCAGGATCAGCCGCGGGTTCAGCGCCGAAAGGCTGGCCCAGTCCAACCCCATCCGCGCCAACGCGCCGGGGCGCATGTTCTCCACCAGCACATCGGCGCGCGCCACCAGTTGGCGCAGCACGGCGGCGTCCGCAGGCTGCTTCGGGTCCAGCGCGATGCTGCGCTTGTTGCGGTTCCACAGCGCGAAGGGCGCGCCCATGCCATCCACCACCGGCGGCATGGCGCGGCTGTCATCGCCGGCGCCGGGCCGCTCCACCTTGATGACGTCGGCGCCCATGTCGCCCAACAGCATGGTGCAGTAGGGGCCGGACAGATGGCTGGTGAGGTCCACCACCAGCAGGCCCTGCAGGGCGCCCGGCTTGGCTTGCGCGCCGGTCACCGCGGCACGTCCCCGGCCATGGTGACGCGGTGCAGGATTCGGCGATGGCCGTCATAGTCATTGACCGGATTGTGCAGCGTGCAGCGGTTGTCCCAGAAGGCGATGTCGCCTGGCTGCCAGCTGAAGCGGCAGGTGAATTCGGGCCTGGTCTGGTGCTCGAACAGAAAGGCAAGCAGCCCCGCGCTCTCGGCCTCGGTCATGTCGGCGAAGCGGGTGGTGTGGCTGAAGCTGATGAACAGCGCCTTGCGCCCCGTCTCGGGGTGGGTGCGCACCACGGGGTGCTCGGTTTCGAACACCTGGCGATGCAGCGACGGATCGGCGTCCTCCCGCGTCCGCGTCTTCTCCGCCTTGGTCGAGCTGTTCACTGCCTTGAGCGGGTCCAGCATGCGTCGCATGCCCGGCGAGAGCGCCTCATACGCCGCGTAGCCGCTGGCGAAACAGGTATCGCCGCCCTGCGGCGGAACCTCCCGGGCGATCAGCATGGTGGCCGAGGGCGGCGCCGGCAGGTAGGTGGTGTCGGTATGCCAGGTGCTGGCGAAGGGGATGCGGTCGTGCTCCAGCTTCGCGACCGCGATCACTTCCGGCGCCTCCGGCAGGCCCTTGACGTAGGGGTAGTGGACAACCTCGCCGAAGCGTCGGGCGAAGGCAGCGAAGGCCGGCGGCGAGAGCTGCTGGTTGCGGAAGAACAGCACGCCGTGTTCCAGCCAAAGCGCGCGCAGCTGGGCCACCAAGTCGTCCGAAACCGGCGCGAGCAGGTCGATGCCGTGCACCTCGGCGCCGATGGCACCGGAGACGCGCCGAACCGTGAGCTGCGGGGCGATGACGTTCAACGTCGGGTACTCCAGCCAGGAGGGCGCCAGCCGAGGTTAGGAGGCGAACGCCCAGCCGCACAGGGTGAAACGCAGCGGGAATTGCAAAAATCATGCCTCGCCCTGCCTCGGCGCAAGCCGGTGGTGTCGTGCCGTCATTGCACGCGAGCACAGGCGCAGCGGTTGACGGCCCGGCCCGGCTTGCCACGGCTTGTCGCTGACCCTGCGTGATGCCTAAGCTTCCCCGAAGCCGGGGGTTGGCGATGACGCGTATCCGCAGCATTGACGTGATTCCGGTCGAGGCGCCGGTCGCCGTGCCCTATGGCGCCTCCCGCGGGTTGGTACAGAAGCGCCAGGCCGGCATCATCCGCCTGCGGACCGATGACGGCATCGAGGGCATCGGCGAGGCCTGGGGCCCGCCCGGCGTCACCGCGGCTTACCTGGAGACGGTGAAGGCCCGCTTCCTCGGCGCGCCGCTGTTCAGCCACCGTGGCATCGCGCAGCAGGTGCTGGCCAGCCACTACCATTTTGGCACGGCCAATGGCCTGATCGCGCTGCTCGGCGGCATAGACATCGCCGCGCATGATGCCATGGGCAAGCGGCTCGGTGTCTCGGTGGCGGAACTCATCGGCGGCCGGCTGCGCGACCAGGTGCCGGTCTATGGCAGCGGCGGCTACTTTACCGGTGAGGACGACCAGGCGCGCGCATTGGCCCGGCAGCTGGAAGCGGCGGTCGCCGCAGGCCACATCGCCCACAAGATCAAGATCGGCCGCAACGCGCGGCAGGACGCCGAGCGCTGTGCGCTGGCGCGGCGCATCATCGGGCCGGATGCGCTGCTGACCGTGGACGGCAATGGCAACATGACCGCGGAGGCCGCGCTGGCCAGCATGCGCGCGATCGTCGCGCACGACATCCATTGGTACGAGGAACCCGTCGCGCCGCAGGACTGGGCCGGCTACGCGCAGTTGCGGGACCGCGCGCCCATTCCGGTGGCAGCCGGCGAGGCGCATTATGCGCTGTTCGAGCATCGCCGCCTGATCGACGGCCGGCTGGCAGCCGTGCTGCAGCCGGACCTGACGCTGTGCGGCGGCTTCGCTGTGGCGCAGACCATCGGTGCGCTGGTGTGTGCGGAGCACCTTCGGCTTTCGCCGCATTGCTGGGGCAGCGGCGTCGGCCTGGCCGCGGCATTGCAGTTGATGGCGGCGCAGCCCAGCTACCCCGCCGGCGACCACGTGCCGCTGCCGGCGCTGCTGGAATACGACACCGGCGAGAACCTGTTGCGCGACGGCGTGCTGACCGAGCCGCTGCGCTACACCGCGGGCATGCTGGAAATACCGCGCGGCCCGGGCCTCGGCATCACGCTGGATGAGGCCGCGCTGCGCCGCTTCGCCCCGGCATGAGCATCCGGGTGTGAGACCTTGGGTATGAGCCAGCCACTGCTGGAGGTGCAGTCGCTCTCGGTCGCCTTCCGCGACGGCGCGATACAGGCGGTGGATGGCGTTGACCTGGCGCTGCACGTCGGGGAAACGCTGGCGGTTGTCGGCGAAAGCGGCAGCGGCAAGAGCGTGACCGCGCTGGCCACGCTGCGGCTGTTCGCCCGCGACGACGGGGTTCGCACCGCCGGGCGCATCCTGTTCCGCGGCGAGGACCTGCTGGCCCTGCCCGAAGCGGCGATGCGCGAACGCCGAGGACGGAATATCGGCATCATCTTCCAGGACCCCGGCGCCAGCCTGAACCCGGTGTTCAGCATCGGCCGGCAGATCACCGAGGTGCTGCGCCGCCACAAGCGCCTGCCGCGCGCCGAAGCCGCGGCGGAAGCGCTGCGCCTGCTGCGTGAGGTCGGTATCAGCGACCCCGAGGAACGGCTGCGCAGCTACCCGCACCAGCTTTCCGGCGGCATGCGGCAGCGGGTGATGATCGCCATCGCGCTGGCCTGTGGACCGCAGCTGCTGATCGCGGACGAACCCACCACGGCGCTGGACGTGACGATCCAGGCGCAGATCCTGCGGCTGCTGAAGGCATTGCAGGTGGCGCATGGCATGGCGCTGCTGTTCATCACCCATGACCTGGAATTGGTGGCCGACATCGCCGACCGCATCGCCGTGATGTATGCTGGCCAGGTGGTGGAGAGCGGCCCCGCTGGCGAGGTGCTGGCCCACCCGCGCCATCCCTATACCCGTGCGCTGCTGGCCTGCCGGCCGCATCGCGCCGCCGATGGCGCGGTGCATTTCGCTGCCATTCCCGGCACGCCACCGCGCGGCAGCTTTCCGGCTGGCTGCCGATTTACGCCGCGCTGCGGCTTCAGCACCGCGGGTTGCGACCGGCCGCAGGCGCTCCTGGAGTCCGAGCCGGGACGCGGCGCGCGCTGTCACCGGTGGGCGGCCTTGGCATGAGCGCGCTGCTGGAGCTGCGCGCGGTCTCGCGCCACTTCGCCTTGCCGCGCCGCGGCTTCGCGCCGGCGCCGATGCTGCGCGCCGTGCAGCAGGTCTCGCTTTCGGTGCAGGCTGGCGAGGTGGTCGGCCTGGTCGGCGAAAGCGGTTCCGGCAAATCCACGCTGGGACGGTTGGCGCTGCGCCTGCTGACGCCGAGCGCAGGCACGGTGATGTTCGAGGGCGATGACCTCGCCACCCTGTCCCGCAGCGCGCTGCGCGCCCGGCGGCGGGCAATGCAGATGGTGTTCCAGGACCCCTTCGCCTCGCTCAATCCGCGCCGCAGCATCGGTGGCGCCATCGCCGAAGTGCTGGCGCTGCACGGCCTGCCGCATGGCGCGGCGGAGGTGACGGTGGCGCTGCGCCGTGTCGGGCTGGAGGCTGGCGATGCCGTGCGTCGCCCGCGCCAGTTCAGCGGCGGCCAACGCCAGCGCATCGCCATTGCCCGCGCGCTGGCGACGCAGCCACGCCTGCTGGTGGCGGATGAACCTGTCTCGGCACTCGATGTCTCGGTGCAGGCAGGAATTCTGGCGCTGCTGCAGGGGCTGCGCGCCGAACTCGGCCTGGCCATGCTGTTCATTTCACACGACCTGCGCGTGGTGGAGGCGATGGCCGACCGGATCGTCGTGCTCTACCTCGGCCGGGTGATGGAAAGCGGCCCGGCCCGCGCGGTCTTCGCGCAACCGCGCCATCCCTACACCGCCGCGTTGCTGGCCGCCGCTCCGGGCAGCCACCGGCCCGCCATGACGCTGGGCGGCGAGATCCCAAGCCCCGCCGACCCGCCGAGCGGCTGCGTGTTCCGCACCCGCTGCCCCTTCGCGCTGCCCGCCTGCGCCGCCGAGGTGCCGCTGCCGCGCACCGTGGCGCCCCAGCATGAGATGGCCTGCATCCGTGACGACCTCGCGCTCTAGCCTGCTCGTCGTCGGCGCCGGTGGCTTCGTCGGCGCTGCGTGCACGCGGGCGCTGCTGGCCGAGGGCCATGCGGTCTTTGCGCTGGAGCCCGCACGACCGCAGGCGGTGCCGCACGGCGCCACGCTGTTGCCGGGCGGCATCACCGACGCTGCCGCGGCGATGGCGACGGCGCGGCCCGATTGCGTGCTGAACTTCGCCGCGTTTTCCACCGGCGCGGTGGGCCTGGCACGCTCCGGCGAGGCGGCGCCCGAGCGCGCGCTGGAGGTGAATGCGCTGGGCTTCCATGCGCTGCTGCAGGCCGCCCACCAGGCCGGCGTCAGGCGCGTGCTGTGGTCCTCCTCCACCGTCGCCATCGGCCCGGCGACGCATGGCGCACGCGAAGCCGAGGACGTGGCCTGCGCGCCCACGAACAGCTACGGTCTCTCCAAGCTGCTGGCCGAGCAGGTGGCGGCCTTCTTCCGCCGGGTGCATGGCATGGACATCACCGGCATCCGCCTGCCGCTGATCTTCGGCCCA
Source organism: uncultured Rhodospirillales bacterium (assembly GCA_903843125.1). Classification (GTDB taxonomy): domain Bacteria; phylum Pseudomonadota; class Alphaproteobacteria; order Acetobacterales; family Acetobacteraceae; genus CAIMOR01. Next base: position 16,779 of record CAIMOR010000364.1, on the reverse strand, counting down.
GGCCTGTGGTATGAAGGCGCGGCGGCGGCGGTGAAGCGATTGGCGGTCGGCCAACCGGCGGCGGTCAGCGCGCCCGACCAGCCGTTCGACGCCGCCGATGTGCGCGATGTCGCCCGGTTGTTTGCGTTGCTGGTGGCGCGGCCGGGGCTGGCGCCGCTCTATCACCTGGCCGGCCATACGACGACATGGCGCGAAATCGCCACGCTCTGCGACACCCAACTGCTGCCGGCGCCGTCGGGCACCACGTGGCCCCTCGTCAGCCAGGCGCGGCTGGAACAGGATACCGGCTTCACCTGCGCCCACGACCTGCGCGCGACGCTGCGCGCCCTGCGGGAGGACTGCGCATGAGCATCGAGCAACGCCTGGCCGAACTCGGCATCACCCTGCCGCCGCCGCGCGCACCGGTCTTCGGCTACGTGCCCGTGGCGGTGGAGGCAGGACTGGCCTGGGTTTCCGGGCAGCTGCCCTGGGCCGGCGACGGCCTGCTGGCCAAGGGCCGGCTGGGCGCCGAGGTGGACGTGCCAACCGGCCGCGCCGTGGCGCGCTGCTGCCTGCTGAACGGCCTGGCGGTGCTGCAGCAGGCGCTGGGTTCGCTGGACCGCGTGCAGCGCATCGTCAAGCTCGTCGGCTTCGTCAGCTCCGCGCCCGGCTTCTTCGACCAGCCGGCGGTGGTGGACGGCGCCTCGCATATACTCACGGAAATCTTCGGTGAGGTCGGGCAGCATGCACGCTCGGCCGTCGGGGTCGCCGCGCTGCCGCGCGACGTGCCGGTTGAAGTGGAATTCGTCGCCGCCATCCGCGGCTGAGGAGGGACAGATGACCGAGTTCGACATCTCGCGCCGTGCGGCGCTCTCGCTCGCGTTGGCCGGCCTGGCGCTGCCGGCCGGGGCGCAGCCGGCGGCGGCGATCGACCCGCTGCTGTACGGCCCGACCGACCCCAACGCCAAGCGCGGCGGCAAGGTCACCATCGGCAACCTGGTGGAACCGCCGGCGCTGGACCCCTTCCGCCAGGCCGCCGATGCGCGCGTCCGCGTCTCGGTGCTGATGTACCAGGGCCTGTTCTTCGAGGACCAGACCGGCGTGGCCCGGCCGCTGCTGGCGGTGAGCGCGACGCCGAGCGCGGACGCGAAGAGCTGGACCTTCCAGCTGCGCCGTGGGGTGAAATTCCACACCGGCGCCGCCATGACCTCGGCCGACGTGAAGTACAGCTACGACTTCATGCGCAATCCGGCCAATGGCTCGCCCGGTGCCGGCGACCTGTCCTCGGTGGCGAGCATCGAGGCGCCGGACGACCACACCGTGGTGTTCCACCTGGCCAAGCCGAATTCGGCGCTGCCGATGACGCTGACCAACAAGTACGGCGCCGTGGTGCCCAACGGCTTCCTGGACGACGCCAATTCCGGCCCGCGGATGAACGAGATATCGGTCGGCACCGGGCCGTTCAAGCTGAAGCAGTTCCGCCCCAACAGCGTCATCATCATGGAACGTTTCGCCGAGTATTGGCAGCCCGGCGTCCCCTACCTGGACGAGATCACCTTCGCCACCATGCCGAACAGCGCCGCCATGGTGGTGGGGCTGCAGTCGCGCCGCATCGACATGGCCATGTTCTCCCGCCCGCAGGACACCCAGGCCTTGGCAAGCGCGCCGGGGGTGGAGGTGCATCGCTGGCCCTCGTTGAACCAGAAATCGCTCGACCTCGACTGCAACTACGCGCCGCTGAAGGATGTACGGGTGCGCCAGGCGCTGGCGCTGGCGATCGACAAGAAGCAGGTGATGGATGCCTCCATCGCCGGCTACGGCAAGGTGATCGGCACCATGGTGGCGGGCATGGAGCCGGCCTGGGGCGTGGCGCTGGACAAGTTGGCTTTCCAGACCGTGGACCTGGACAAGGCGCGCGCGCTGCTGCGCGAGGCCGGCCACCCGGATGGGCTCGACATCGAGCTGACCACCATCATCGGCTACGACTGGATGGACGCGGCGGCGGTGACCATCAGCGAGCAGCTGAAGCGCATCGGCGTTCGCATCAGCATCCGCAAGCTCGACCTCGGCGTCTGGGTGCGCAACCTGCGGGCGCGGGAGCTGGGCTTCACCTTCAACGACTGGGGCACCATCCCTGACCCGGCGCTGCTGTTCTTCCGCCACTTCCATTCGGTGCCAGCCGGCGCCGACTTCCGCAACTGGAACAACGCCCGCGCCGACGCCCTGCTGGAACGCGGGCAGGAGACCGCGGACACCGTGCAGCGCCGCGCGATCTACACCGAGTTCCAGGAATTGATGGCCGAGGAAGTGCCGACCATCATGATGTTCTCGGCCGATGTGCTGACCGCCAACCGCACCCGGCTGAAGAACTACGTGCAGCACGGCACCGGCTGGTATTTCGGCCTGGCCAAGGCCTGGGTGGAGGGCTGACGCCCTGGCGCTTTTCCTGGCGCGCCGGCTGGGCGCGGCGCTCATTGCGGCGCTGCTGTCCAGCCTGGCGGTCTTCCTGCTGCTGCGCGCGGTGCCCGGCGACATCGTCGCGCAGATGCTGGGGCAGACCGGCACCGACCGCGCGGCCGAGCAGGCGCTGCGCGGCTTCTTCGGGCTGGACCGGCCGCTGTGGCGGCAGTTCCTGCAATGGGTCGGCGCGACGCTGAGCGGCGACCTGGGCCGCAGCTGGTACCAGGGCCGCGCGGTGTGGGCGATGGTGTGGGAGGCCTTTCTCGTCACCGCCGAGGTTGCCGGCGCCACGCTGCTGCTGGCCACGCTGGTCGGCGTGCCGCTCGGTGTCGTCGCCGGCATCGTGCATGGCTCCCGCCTGGATGCGCTGATCCAGGGCTTCAACCTCGTCGGCCTCTCGGCGCCGGTGTTCTGGCTGGGGCTGATGCTGCTGGTCGGCGCCAGCCAGGCGCTGGACTGGTCGCCACCCTTCGCCTGGTCCGGGCCGGGCGAGGACCTGGGCGAGAACCTCAGCATCCTCGTCCTGCCGGTGCTGTCGCTGGCGGTGCTGCAGGCCGCCGCCTACAGCCAGTTCGTCCGCGGGCTGATGGTGGAGGAGTTGGGGCGCGACTACATCCGCGCCGCCCGCGCCAAGGGCATGACGCCGTTCGATATCCATTTCCGCCATGCCCTGGCCAACGTGATGGTGCCGCTGGTCACCTTCATGGGGTTGGTGCTTATCCAGATCCTCGGCGGCGTCGTCGTCATCGAAAGCCTGTTCTCGCTGCCCGGGCTCGGGCGGCTGATCCTCTCGGGCATCCAGGGGCGGGACTACCCGGTGGTGCAGGGCGCGCTGTTCTTCGTCGTCATCATCGCCACCGTGGTGAACCTGGTGGTGGACCTGCTCTACGGCCTGCTGGACCCGAGGCTGAAGTCATGACCGCCTGGCGGCTCGGCCTCGCGCTCTCGCTGGTCTTCGCGGTGCTGCTGCTGGCGCCCGGGCTGGTGGCGCCGCAATCGCCGCTGGCGCTGGACACCGCGCTGGCACTGCAACCTCCCAGCGCGGCGCATTGGTTCGGCACCGACGATGTCGGCCGCGACGTCTTCGCGCGTGTGGTGCATGGCACGCGCATCACGCTCGGCCTCGTCACCTCCTCGCTGCTGCTGGCGCTGCTGCTGGGCGGCGGGCTCGGCGTGGTGGCGGGCTTCGCCGGCGGCTGGTTCGACCTGGCGCTGGCCCGCCTGGCGGACATGGTGCAGACCTTCCCGCCGATCATCGCCGGGGTCATGATCACCGGCGTGCTCGGCCCCGGCGCCTCCAACCTGGTGCTGGCGCTCAGCGTCATCTACCTGCCCAGCTTCTTCCGCATCGGCCGTTCCGCCGCGCTGGCGGAGGCGCAGCTGACCTATGTGGAAGCCGCCCGCGCCGCCGGCTTCGGCGAGGCCGCGGTGCTGCTGCGCCAGGTGCTGCCGAACACGCTGCCGGTGCTGGTGCTGAACTTCGTCATCCTGTTCCCGCTGGCGCTGCAGATCGAGGCCGCGCTCGGCTTCCTGGGCCTGGGCGTGCTGCCGCCGACGCCGGACTGGGGCGCGATCCTCGAGCAAGGGAAAAACTTCATCCTGGTGGCGTGGTGGATGTCGCTCTGGCCCGGGGTATTCGTGCTGGCCTCGGCACTGGCGATGCTGCTGCTGGGCCATGGGCTGCGGGCAAGGCTCGGCCGATGATGCGGCTGGCTCTGCATGAGCTGGCCGTGACCGGCACGGCGACGCTGCCGGCAGGGGTGCACGGCCTCTATCTGCGGCGCGGGGCGCTACGGGTGGCCGGCGCGCCGCTGGCCGAGGACGATGCCGTGCTGGCGCCGGGCGGGGCGCTGCTGGAAGGCACGGGCGAGGCCTGGTGCTTCACCGTCTGCCGCGCCGCTGCGCCGCTGGACCGCGCCTCGCTGATCCTGGCGCACAGCCTGCCGCGCGACCCCGCCCAGCCCTTCGTGCTGCGGCTGGACCGGGTGGACTTCGCCGAGCATGGCGTAACGCCGAAGCACGGCCACGCCGGGCCGGGCATCCGCCGCCTGCTCTCTGGCCTGCTGCTGGCCGAACTGGGCGAGGAACAGCGCCGCATCACCCCCGGCCAGGCCTGGCACGAAACCGGCGTCGAGCCGGTGGTGGGCCGCGTGCTGGCGCCCGGCACCGCCTTCATCCGCGCCATGGTGCTTGACGCCGCGCTGCTGGGGCTGCCGAGCTTCCGCGCCTGGAGCCCGGAGGAAGCGGCCAAGCCGCGCGGGGTCGGCTATCGCCTCTTCCTCGACCGCATCTGCCAATTGGAGACCGCATGACCCCTTGGGACAACCTGACGCCCGATGAAGCCGAGGTGCAGTTCAACCCGCAGCGCAGCGTGCCGAACAGCGCCGAGTACGGCGCCCGACGCGCCCCGGCGAATGAGCGCGCGCTGGCCGCGCCGCGCCGCATCGCGGACCTGGCCTGGGCGCCGCAGGGGCTGAACAGCCTGGACCTCTACCCGCCCGAGGGCAACGGCCCCTGGCCGGTGCACGCCTTCATCCATGGCGGCTACTGGCGCGCGCAGGACAAGCGCAACTTCGCCTTCACCGCCACCGAGCTGAACCAGCGCGGCATCCTGGTGGCGGTGCTGAACTACGACCTTTGCCCGGCGGTGACGCTGGACGGCACGGTGGCCTCCGCGCTGGGCGGCCTGGAATGGCTGCTGCGCCAGGCGCCGACGCATGGCGGCGACCTCTCGCGCTTCACGCTCTCCGGCCATTCCGCCGGCGCCCACCTGGTAGCGGCGGCGCTGGCGACGGATTGGGCGGCGCGTGGCCTGCCGGCCAACCCCTTCGCCGGGGCGCTGCTGACCAGCGGCATCTACAACCCGGCGCCGGCCATGCTGACCACGGTGAACGCCGACCTGCACCTGACGCCGGAGATTTCGGCGCGGCATGACTACGAGGCGATGCCGCCGCGCTGCGCCTGCCCCTGCTGGGTGATGGTGGGCGGCGAGGAGCCGATCCACTGGATCGACCATTCCCTGCGCTATGCCCAGCATCTGCGCCGCCACGGGCTGCAGCCCGGCCTGCTGGTGGCGCCGGGCTTCCATCACTTCAGCATCCTGGACCAGTACCTGGACCCCACCAGCGACATCCAGCGGCTGCTGCGGCTGCTGGCGCCCTAGCGGGCCGCCCCTGCCTGCCTTCGCGCGGGACGCCGGCCACCAGCCTAGATCGCCCGCCACCACCGCCGGGTCAGCGCCAGCAGCAGCAGGCCTTCCGCGCCGGTGGCGGCGGTGGCGGCCTGCACGCCGAAGGCATCCGCCAGCAGCCCGATATGCACGAAGCCCAACGGCCCCATGCCGATGGCGACGGTCAGGATGCCCAGCACCCGGCTGCGCAGCTCGGTCGGCGTCGCCAGGTAGATCAGCGTCGGCTGCATGATGGAAAAGCCGGATTGCCCGAAGCCGATGACGAACAGCGCCGCCCCCGCCAGCGCCGCATTCGGCGCCACCGCGAAGACCATGACGACGACCAGGAAACTGGCCATGCCCCCGACATAGAGCCGCTTGTACCAGGCCGGCCGCGCCCACAGCGCCATGGCAACGGCCCCGAAGAAGGCGCCCACACCATCCATGCTGGCCAGGATGCCGGTGGCCACCGTGTCCAGGCCCAGCACCTGCTGCGCCACCACCGGCACCATGCTGGTGAAGGGCCAGCCGAACACGTTGAAGATCACCGTGATGGTCAGGATACCCACCAACCGGCGGTCCTGCCGCACCGCGCGCAGCCCCTCCGCCATGCGGCCGAGCACCGAAACCGCGGCGGTGATCCGCGGCGAGCGCACCCGCACCAGGAAGGCCGCCGGCAGCGCGGTGGCATAAAGCGCTGCACCGAGCAGGAAGGTCCCCTCGATGCCAAGCGACGCCAGTACCAACCCGCCAACGGTAGGCCCCAGCATGCGGCTGGCGTTGTTGCTGCCGACATCGATCGACATCGCCGCGCCCATGCGCTCGGGGCCGGCCACCTCGCCCATCATCAACCGGCGCACCGGGTTGTCGGCCGCCCAGCTGAGCCCGTTGATGAAGCTGGCCACCGCCAGGTGCCACACCGCCAAGGCCCCACACCAGGCCAGCAACGCCAGGGTCAGCGAAACCACCAGCGAGGCGCCGACGACGACGATCATCGCCCAGCGCCGGTCAAGCCGCTCCGCCACCGCGCCCAGCACGGCGCCGAACAGTCCCATCGGCAGCAGCCGCAGCATGGTCATCATCGCCACCAGGAAGGCACTTTCGGTGGAGCGCCAGACGAAGACCGCCACCGCCAGCGTCTCCAGCCAGCGCACGACGAAGATGACGAGGCCGACATACCAAAGCCGGCAGAAGTCCGGTTGCGCGAAAAGCCGCACCGCGTTTCCTCGATTATTGCCCTCCATGGTGCCTGCTGCCGCGGCTTGTGGCAAAGGTGGGTCGGCAAGGGATGGGAGGCGCGGATGGCGCATTGGGTGCGGTTCGCCAGGGCGGACGGAAGCACGGGCTTCGGCACGCTGGCGGAGGGCCAGGTGGCGGTGCATGGCGGCGACATGTTCGCCGGCGCCACGCCCACCGGCGAAACACTGGCCGCCGAGGCTCTGGCGCTGCTGCCGCCGGTGGTGCCGGGGCAGTTCATCGGGCTGTGGAACAACTTCCACGAGGCCGCCGCCAAAGCCGGCAACGCCATTCCGGCAACGCCGCTATGGTTCCTGAAGGCGCCCGGCAGCCTGGCCGGCCCCGGTGACGCGATCCGCCCCCCCGGCAGCTACCAGGGCAAGGTGATCTACGAGGGCGAACTCGGCATCGTCATCGGCGCCACCACGCGCGATGCCGACGAAGCCGCGGCCGAAGCGGCGATCTTCGGCTACACCTGCGTCAACGACGTGACCGCGCTGGACCTGCTGCACAGCGACCCCAGCTTCCCGCAATGGGCGCGCGCCAAGGGCTGCGACGGCTTCGGCCCCATCGGCCCGGCCATCGCCACCGGCCTGGACTGGGCGGCGGCACGCTGCAAGGTGGCGCTGAACGGCCGCGGCCGGCAGGACTATCCGCTGGCGGACATGATCCTGCCGCCGGCCCGCATCGTCAGCCTGCTGTCGCGGGAGGTCACGCTCCGGCCGGGCGACGTCATCGCCTGCGGCACGTCCGTGGGCGCGCTGCCGATGCGGCCGGGCATGCTGGTGGAAGTCAGCATCGACGGGGTGGGCACGCTGGCGAACACCTACGCGCCGGGCGGCTGATCGCCGAAGGTCGCGCAGCACAGGCTCCCGTCACGCGCTGGCAACGACAGCGCGCTTTTCGATGGTGTTCATCAGCGTCTCCAGCCGGTCGGCCTCGGCCGCCGGCTTGTCGCGCCGGATGCGCTCGATGCGCGGGAAGCGCAGCGCCACGCCGGATTTGTGCCGGCCGGAAAGCTGCGCCGCGTCGAACACCACCTCCAGCACCAGGTGCTTTTCCACCTCCCGCACCGGGCCGAAGCGCGCGGTGGTGTGGTTGCGTATCCACTTGTCCAGCCAGGCCAGTTCCTCGTCGGTATAGCCGGAATAGGCCTTGCCGACCGGCACCAGTTCCTCGCCACCCTGCCCGTCCGGCCGCCACAGGCCGAAGGTGTAGTCGCTGTAGAAGCTGCTGCGCTTGCCATGGCCGCGCTGCGCGTACATCAGCACCGCGTCGATGCTGAGCGGGTCGCGCTTCCACTTCCACCACAGCCCCTTCACGCGCCCGGCGACGTAGGGGCTGTCGCCACGCTTCAGCATCAGCCCCTCGATCGAAGCGGCGCGCGCCCCCGCCCGCACTTCCGCCAGTTGCGTCATGCTGGCGAAGGCGATCTGCACCGAAAGGTCCATGCGGCGCGGCTGCTCCCGCGCGACGAAGGCTTCCAGCCGCTGGCGCCGCTGGTCGAAGGGCAGCGCCCGCAGGTCCTCGGTGCCGTCGAACAGCAGGTCGTACAGCCGCACCCCGGCCGGATGGTCCTGCTGCATCCTGGCGCCGACCACCTTGCGGTTCAGCCGCTGCTGCAGGTCCGCGAAGGGCGCCACCACGCCGTCCCGCACCACCAGCAGTTCGCCGTCCAGCACGCCGTGGAAATCCATGGCCGCGACAATCTCGGGGAAGGCGCCGGAAACGTCCTCGCCGCCACGGCTCCACAGCCGCCGGCCGCCGGGACCGCTGACCAGTTGCACGCGGATGCCGTCCCACTTCCACTCGGCGCGCCATTCCTCCGGCCGCAGCGTGGCGACGTCGGCATCCTCCAGCGGATGCGCCAGCATCAGCGGCCGGAACACCGGCGTGTCCAGCGGGTCCGGCCGCTCGGCCTTGCCCTCCAGCCAGCGGAAGATCGGGACATAGGGCGGCGCGATGCCGTGCCAGACCTCCTCGATCTCGGCGACGGGCTGGCCGCTCCATTCTGCCAGCGCCACCCGCGCCAGCCTGGCCGAGACACCAACGCGCAGGCCGCCGGTGACCAGCTTGATCAACGCGAAGCGTCCCGTCGCGTCCAGCGTATCCAGCCAGCCGGCGATCAGCGCCGGCAGGTCGGCCTTGGGCGTCGTCTCCAACGCCGCGACCACTTCCGCCAGGGTCGGCGGCGGCGCGTTCACGCCTTCCCGCTGCGGCCAGATCAGCGCGACGGTCTCGGCGAAGTCGCCGACATAGTCATGGCTCAGCGCCAGCAACACCGGGTCGACGCGCGAGGCGACCAGCTCCCGCACCAACGCCGGCTTGGCTGTCGAGAACTTCAGCTCCTCGGTCAGTGCCGCCAGGCCAACGCCGCGGTCCGGGTCCGGCTGCTGCGCGAACCATTCCCGCAGCAGCGCCAGCTTGGCGTTGCGGCCGGGGGTGAAGACCAGGCGCTCCAGCAGTTCGGCGAAGGCCGGCAGGCTCATGCGGTTGCGCTCGCGGCGAAATCGGGCATGTTCCGGCCATGGTCGCCTTCCCTCCCCTGTCGGTGCCGGCGCGCGATGCCGCCGATGCGCAGCACGCGCTGCTGTTCACCATCTGCACCCTGGTGACCCGCCCGGCCGACTACGCCGAGATGACCGCGACCTTCCTGGCCGGCGGCTTCACCGCCGATGTCGCCGAATACCTGTACCTGGACAATTCGGCCGGCAATGCCTGGGACGCCTATTCCGGCTTCGCCCAGATGTTCGGCCAGGCCCGCGGCCGCTACGTCATCTACTGCCACCAGGATGTCCGCCTGCTGGCCGATGGCGCGCGAGACCTGCTGGCGCGGCTGGCGGAGTTGGACCGGCTTGACCCGACCTGGGCACTGGCCGGCAATGCCGGCGGCCTGGCCAACGGCGACGCCGCGATCCGCATCTCGGACCCGCATGGCGAGGACACCAGGCGCGGCAAGCTGCCGATCCGCGCCGTGGCCCTGGACGAGAACTTCATGGTGCTGCGGCGCGCCTCGCCGGTCGGCATCAGCGCCGATATCGGCGGCTTCCACATGTACGGGCCGGACCTGTGCCTGCACGCGAAGCTCGCCGGGCGCGGCGTCTGGGTCATCGACTTCCACCTGCGGCATCTCAGCGGCGGCCGGGTGGACCTGGCGTTCTGCGACGTGCAGGACAGGCTCCAGCGCAAATACGCCGCGCTGTTCGGCCGCCGCTGGCGCATCCGCACCACGGCTACCTGGGTGATCCTGCCGCTTGGCCTGCGCGACCGCTGGAAGTCCTGGCGGCAGATGCGGAAACGTCGCGCGAAGGCGCGGGAACGCTTCGGCTAGGCCAGGGCGCGGCAACGCTGTCGTCGCGCTCACGCCACCGGCTCCGTCGCTTCCGGTGCCACTTCCGCTTCGTCCTCCTCGCCAAGCCCCACCAGGTGCAGCGCCCGGCCGCGGATGCCGCGCTGCGCCATGGCGTGCACCAGAGCGTCGTCGCGGCCATGGGTCACCCAGACCTCAGGCGCGCCCACCTCGTCGATCGTGCGGTTCAGGTCGTCCCAGTCAGCGTGGTCGCTGATCACCAACGGCAGTTCCACACCGCCCATGCGCGCCCGCTGGCGTACCCGCATCCAGCCGCTGGCCGCCACCACCACCGGGTCGCTGAGCCGCCGCGCCCAGCGGTCCTGCACCGCCGAGGGCGGCGCCAGCACGATCCCTCCGACCATCTCCGCCTTCTTCGCCACCGTGGCACCCGGCAGCGGGCCGAGCCGGACGCCCAGCTCTTCGTACAATGCGCACAGCTTCTGCTGTGCGCCGTGCAGGAAGATCGGCCGGTCCCAGCCGGCCTCGCGCAGCAGCATCACCAGCCGCTGGCACTTGCCCAGCGCGTAGCAGCCAACCACGTGCGTGCGTTCCGGGAACAGCGCCACGCTGCGCAGCAGCTTGGCCACCTCCCCTTCCGGCGAGGGGTGGCGGAACACCGGCAGGGCGAAGGTCGCCTCGGTCACGAAAACGTCGCAGGGGGTCACGAGGAAGGGCGCGCAGGTCGGGTCGCGCTGCCGCTTGTAGTCACCCGAGACCACCGCCCGGCTGCCGCGCCATTCCAGGCAGACCTGGGCGCTGCCCAGCACATGCCCGGCCGGCGCCAGCCACAGCCGCACGCCGCCCACCTCCAGCACCTCGCCATAGGCCAGCGCCTGCGGCCGGCCAATCCGTTCCGCGCCCATGCGCGCCGCCATGATCGCCAGGGTTTCCGCGGTACCCAGCACGGCGCCATGGCCGGGGCGGGCGTGGTCGGCATGGCCGTGACTGATCACGGCGCGGTCAACCGCGCGCACCGGGTCGACAAAGAAGCCGCCGGGCTCGCAGTACAATCCGGCCGGCGTCACCTTCAGCCAGGTCTCGGGGTGCGGCGCGGCAGGGGCCATGTCGCCAAGGTGCGCACGGCGCCAGCCGGGTCAAGGGGCGGCTGTCGGTTCGCATCGCGCACGGAACCAACCCGGTGCTGGGGCGTCAGGCATCGACCACGCCCTTTCCAGGCCAGCGGAGCGGTGGATGCAGGTGTCCCAGGTTGCGGGCCTCGGGGCCTCAGGTGCCGAGTCGACGGAGATGCCATGGGCGCAGGCCGCCCACGGCATGCCGGCGATGCTGCGCTGCACCGACCTGCTCGGGCATTGCAGCTTCGTGAACGCGGCGTGGCAGGACTTCACCGGCCTGTCGCTGGAGCAGGCGCGCGGACGGCGCTGGGAAGCCGCGGTGCATCCGGACGACCTGGCCGATTGCCGGGCCACGCTGGACCATGCGCTGGCGGAACAACGGCCGTTCCGGCTGGAATACCGGCTGCGTCGGGCGGACGGCGCCTGGCGCGGCGTGGTCGAGGAAGGCCGCCCGCTGTTCCACGCCGGGCACCTGGCGCACCTGCTGGCCCAGTGCATCGACATCACCGACATCCAGGCACTGGTCGAGCGGCATCGCATCCGCGCCGAACGCGATGGCCTGGTGCAGGAGTTGCAGCATCGGGTCCGCAACAACGCCCAGGCCACCAGCTCGGTGCTGAACCTGCAGGCCGGCCGCAGCCGGGACCCGGCGGTGGCCGCCGCGCTGCGCGGCGCCGCCGCGCGGGTGCTGCTGGCAACGCAGGTGCAGGACCGCATGTTCCACATGGCCGGCTCCGCCACGGTGGAGCTGGGGCCGGAGGTGATCGCCGCCGCCCAGGCCGCCTGCGACCTGGCCGGGCAGCATCGGGCGCGGCTGCACTGCGTGGTGGCCGCCGGCGTCGCGGTGCCGGTGCGCCAGGCGGCCCCGCTGGCGCTGATCGTCAACGAACTCGTCACCAACGCCTTGCACCACGCCTTTCCGCCGGACAGCGACGGGGTGGTCCGCGTCACGCTCCGCCGGGTGGCCGCCGACCAGGCCGAGCTGGAAGTGGCCGATGATGGGATCGGCTTCGCCGACCCGGGCGCCAGTGTCTTCGGCGACCCGGTCGGCATCGGCCTTGCCGATCCGGGCGCCGGTGCCTTTGCGAACCCTGGCCATTCCGGCTTCGCCGACCCGGCGCGTGTCTCGCCGGACGCCGGCGCCGGGCTTGGGTTGCACTTGGCGCGAAGGCTGGCGGCGCAGGCCGGCAGCCAGCTGGTCGTGGAAGCCGCAGGCGACCGCGCCGCCGGCACCCGGTTTCGCCTGCCCTTTGCCGCCCCGGACCGCACCGGGCACCTCGCGCAGGATTGAGCGTTGCAGCCCGGAACCGACTGGCGCGCGGGACGACATGGCGGCACCCTCCCGCCGGTCTGGTTGGTCCGGGGCGGCATGCGGCACCTGCGTGTGATGATCCTGTTGCTGGCCGCCGCTTTTGCGCTGGCGCTCGTGGTTACGCGCGCGCTGTTCATGCGGCAGGATACCGAGGCGGCGCTGGTCCGCACCACCGCGGCCGCCGAGGATCTGGCCCGCATCGTCGAGCAATACGCCCGGCGCACCTTCGAGACTTCCGACCTGGTGACGACCGATGTCGTCGAGCATGTCCAGGAACTCGGCGGCGTGGCGGCGCTGCACCGAGACCCGGACGCCTGGCGCTACCTGAACGCCCTGGCCGGGCGCGCGCACTACGACTTCATCGTCGTGGTCGACGCCCAGGGCATACCCGTGGTGGCGAATTACGGGCCGACCCCGGCCAACCGCACCAGCCTGGCCGACCAGCCCTGGTTCCAGGCTCACCTCGCCGGCGCCGACGGCCGCGTCGGCGAGGCCATCTTCGGCCGCGTCTCGCAGGAGGTGATGCTGGCCCATTCCCGCGCCATCCGCCGGCGGGACGGCACGCTGGACGGCGTGGTGCAGGTGGCCGTGCGGCCGCAATTCTTCGGTGACGTGGCTCTCACCGCTGATACCGGGCGCCAGGCGGTGCTCGGCCTCTGGGCGGCAGACGGCCAGGTCATTGCCCGCACCCAGCTGGACCGGCGCCGTATCGGCACCCGGACAACCGAAATGGCGCTGCTGGACCAGGCCCTGCACGACGGCGCCGCCTCCCGCCGCTCCACCTCGACCTATGACGGCCGCGACCGGGTCATCGCGTTCCGGCGCGTCGCCGATTGGCCGGTGCTGGCTTCCGCCAGCCTGCCGGTCGGAACCAGCCTGGCGCCCTATGCCAAGGCGCATGGCTGGAGCGGCTGGGTGGTCGTCGCCACGCTGCTGGCGGTGGGCACCTTCACCTGGTTCGCGCTGCGGTTCAGCCTGGCCGCCGAAGGCGCCGCCCGCGCGGTGGCCGAGGCGCGCACGGCGCTGGAGGCCCGCGTCGAGGAGCGCACGCATGAGCTGGCCGAGGCCAATGCCCGGCTGGCCCACAACGAGGAGCGCTACCGCGGCATCTTCAATGCCAGTTTCCAGTTCATCGGCCTGCTGGCGCCTGACGGCACGGTGCTGGAGGCGAACGACACCGCGCTGGCCTTCGCCGGGGCCACGGCCGCCGAGGTGGTCGGCAGGCCGTTCTGGCAAACCCCCTGGTGGCGCGACAACCCGGCGGCGCAGGACCAGCTGCGCCAGGCCATCGCCCGCGCCGCGCAGGGCGAGTTCGTGCGCTACGAGGTCACGGTGCGCGGCAGCGGCGAGACCGCGGCGACGATCGATTTCTCGCTGAAGCCGGTGCGCAACGGGGCCGGCGAGCTGGTGCTGCTGGTGCCCGAGGGCCGCGACGTGACCCAGCTGAAGGTGGCCCAGGCCCAGCTGCATGAAGCGCAGAAGCTGGAGACGCTCGGCCAGCTGACCGGCGGCGTGGCGCACGACTTCAACAACCTGCTGATGGTGGTGCTGGGCAACCTTGCCCTGATTAAGAAGCGCCTGGGCACCGAGGACGCCCGCATTGCCCGCCTGCTGGATGGCGCCACCCAGGGCGCCGAGCGCGGCGCCGCGCTGACCCGGCGCCTGCTTGCCTTCGCCCGCCGGCAGGAACTGCGACCCGAGGCGATCGACCTGGCCAGGCTGATGGCCGGCATGGACGAGCTGCTGCATCGCACGGTCGGCCCGCTCTGCCGCATCGTCACCGAGATTCCGCCCGGCCTGCCCCAGGCGCGGGCGGACGTGAACCAGGTGGAGCTGGCGCTGCTGAACCTGGCGGTGAATGCGCGGGACGCGATGCCGCTCGGCGGCGACCTCCGCATCACCGCCCGCGCCGCCAGCAGTACCGCCCCTGGCGCCCCGCCGGCGCTGGCGCCCGGCCGCTACCTTTGCCTGGCGGTGACCGACAGCGGCACCGGCATGGATGCCGCCACGCTGGCCCGCGCGACCGAGCCGTTCTTCACCACCAAGGGCGTCGGCAAGGGCTCCGGCCTCGGGCTCTCGATGGTCCACGGGCTGGCGGCGCAATCGGGCGGGGTGCTGCATATCGAGAGCACGCCGGGTCGCGGCACCACGGTGGAGCTGTGGCTGCCGGTGGACAGTACCGGCGCGGCCCCGGCCGAACCGCTCCCGGCCGAACCGCCGCCCGAAGCGCCGCGGGCCAGTCGGCCGCTGGCGATCCTGCTGGTGGACGACGACCCGCTGGTGCAATCCGGCAGCGCGGCCATGCTGGAGGACCTCGGCCACCGCGTCACGCTGGCCGGCTCGGGCGCTGCGGCGTTGGAGCTGCTGGCCGCCGGCCACGGCTTCGACCTGATGATCACCGACTTCGCCATGCCCGGCATGGACGGGCTGGACCTAGCCCGGCGCGCCACCCAGCTGCGGCCGCTGCTGCCGGTGGTGCTGGCCACCGGCTTCGCCGACCTGGCGGTGACCGCCGAGACCACCCTGCCGCGCCTGGACAAGCCCTATCGGCAGGAAGCCCTGGCGGCGCTGATCGGCCGTGTGGTGGACCGCCCTGGCCCAACCGCGTCGAGCAACGTGGTGCGGCTGCCGCTGGTGCCTCGCAGCTGAAGCGTAGCACCGGCGGGCAGCCGCCTCAGGCCGGCTGGGGTTGCGGGAAAAACACCGAGGCGCGGCCATAGGTGGCCATCTCGCGCTTCCAGGCCGCCACCGCCAGCACGAGCGATCCAAGGCCCCACAGCACCAGGTATTCCACCCCGCCCAGGTTCCACATCCAGCCGACGCCCTTGGTGGCGCAGATGGCATAGGCCGCAATCCCCATGACGCCGCAGGACACCAGCCCCACCCACTTGACCAGGATGTTGCAGGTCAGGCCCAGCAGGCTGACCGTCTCGGCCGCCAGGGCCAGGTACAGGAACACCTCCGGATAGGGCAGCACCTTGCCGAAAAAGGCGGCCGACCCCGCCATGTTCTCCAGCTTCGCCAGGATGTGCGGCAGATAGCCCAAGCCGAGGAACAGCCGCAGCACCACCGCCGGGTCGGTCAGGTCGAAATCGGACTTGCGCATCGCTGTCGCTCCTTGCTTGGCGCCCCCAGGATTGCAACGCCAACCGGAACGGCGCCTTGCGGTGCCGCAAGCCGCTTCCGCCTTCGCTGAATGATCGCCATTATGGCCATGAATGGGAACATTGCCGGAACACTTCGCCGCCTGGTTCGCTGCCCGAGGCTGGTCGCCACGGCCGCACCAGTTGGCGCTGCTGCAAGCCGCTGAGGCTGGCCAAAGTGCGCTGCTGGTAGCGCCGACCGGCGGCGGCAAGACGCTGGCCGGCTTCCTGCCCAGCCTGGTGGACCTGGCCGCGGCGCCGCGCGACGGCCTGCACACGCTCTACATCTCACCGCTGAAGGCGCTGGCGGTGGATATCGCCCGCAACCTGATGGCGCCGGTCACGGAGATGGCGCTGCCGATCAGCATCGAGACCCGCACCGGAGACACGCCGGCCAACCGCCGCGCCCGCCAGCGCGAGGCACCGCCCAACCTGCTGCTGACCACGCCGGAAAGCCTGACGCTGCTGCTCTCCCTGCCCGATGCCGACCGGATGTTCGCCGGCCTCAACGCCGTGGTGGTGGATGAAGCCCATGCCCTGGCAGGCACCAAGCGCGGCGACCAGCTTTCGCTCTGCCTGTCACGGCTGCAAGCGCTGGCGCCGGGCATGCGTCGAGTGGGGCTTTCCGCCACGGTGGCGCACCCGGATGCGCTGCGCGCCTGGCTTTCCTCGCGCGGCCGGCCCGCCGACGTGCGCCTGGTGATCGGCCGTGGCGGCGTGGCGCCAAGGCTTTCCGTGCTGCTGCCCGACGGCCATCTGCCCTGGGGCGGCCACATGGGGCTGGCCTCCGCGCCGGATATCTACGCCCGGCTGGTGCAGGCCAAGGTCAGCATCGTCTTCGTCAACACCCGGGCGCAGGCGGAACTGATCTTCCAGGCACTGTGGAAGCTGAACGACGCCAACCTGCCCATCGCCCTGCACCATGGCAGCCTGACGGTGGAGCAGCGCCGCAAGGTGGAAGCCGCCATGTCGGAAGGCCGGCTGCGCGCCGTGGTGGCCACGGCCTCGCTCGACCTCGGCATCGACTGGGGCGCGGTGGACCAGGTGGTTCAGGT
>CAIMOR010000363.1 GCA_903843125.1 uncultured Rhodospirillales bacterium | reverse complement strand
ATCGAGCTCGATGACCACCTGTACCGGGCGGTCGGCGGCCAGGGTGTCGACCGCCCAGCCGCTGATCCGTTCGGGCGTCGCCTGCTCCAACTGGCCGCGGAAGCGGTGGTCGGCGTCATCGACCTCGGCGGCGCCGAGGCTTCCGGTGATCTCGCGCTGGTTCTCCAGGCAAAGGTCCAGCGCGCCCAGGCTGACCCGCAGCCGATGCGCGGTGCCGTCGAACAATGCCCGCGGCACCGGCAGGCGGAAGCCGGCCGTCGCCATGGCGCCGTCGCCCAGGTCGGGGCGCGTCTCGCCGGTGCGGGTTTCCGCCACCAGGCGGTCGGCGTCGTACAGCCGCACCGTCACCGCCGTGCCGGGCTGGCGCAGGTCCAGTGCCCAGCCATGCAGCACACCGCCGACAAAGCCTTCCAGCCGGCCGCGCAGGGGACTGTGGTGCAGCAGGGTCGGACCCGCCGGCCCGGCCTCCAGCAGCGCGCCGGTGCCCAGGTCGCGCAGCGCGACGGCGTGCGGCAGATCGTCGTGCAGGCCGACCGGCAGCGGAATGGCGAAGCTGCCGCTCGGATTGGCCTGGGCGCGCAGGAAGCTGGGCGGCGCGCCGTGCAGCGCCTCGCCGTCCACCACCAGCTCCAGCCGGGCGAAGGCGCGGTCGCCGTAGTCGACCCGGCCCTCCAGCACGCCGCGCCGCAGCCGGACCGAACCGCCGCCGGCGGCCAGGCGCAGCGTGATCGGGCTGCCGGTCAGCGGCTCGCCGGTGGCGGCCTCGACCACGGCAATCTCGTGCGGCTGGTTGTCGAAGGCCTGATCGGGCAGGGGGAGCGCGAAGCCGCTGCCGACCGGGCCGGGGCGCGGCCGGGCGGCCTGCTGCTGGCCGGCGGCCAGGCCGTCGACCCGCAGTTCCACCAGCAGCGGTCCCGCTTGCCGCCGCCGCGCCCAGCCGCGGGCTTCGCCGTGCTCCACCGCCACCAGCCGACCCTGCAACGGGCCCGCCGGGCCGCCGGCCGGCGCGGCCGCCGCGCGTTCGAGCGGAAAGGGCTGCGCCAGCAGGGCGTCGGCCAGCGCGGCGTCGATCTCGTGCAGCGGTGGGAAGGTCGGCGGTGGCGCCAGCCTGGCCGTGGCCGCGGGCGGAAGCACCGGGGCGGTTGCGGCGGCCATCCGGGCCGGCTGGCTGGCCGGGTCCAGCGAGACCAAGGGCCGCCCGCCCTGCGGCCGCACGGAGATCTCCCGCGCCGCCACGCCGGCGGCAGCGGGGCCCAGCGGCAGGTCGAAGCCGCAGACCCGGTGGCAGCCCTCGGCCCGCGCGACATCCGGCCGGTCGATGCTGGTCTGCGCACGGCCGAGCACCACGCCATGGGCCATCGCCACCAGCATCACCGGCTGCCCCGGCGCCGCCTGGTCGATGCACCAGCCGGTGACGCGGTCGGTACCGATCGTCTCGACATAGCCGTGGAAGCGGGGCGCCGCGGCGTTCATCGCGGTGGCTCCGTGCCGCAGCGCGCGGCCGCCTCGGCGGCGTCCAGGTTGAGCCAGGCGACCCATCCGGCCAGCGCCGTCGCCTCGGCGTGCCATAGCCGGGCGTGGCCCAGCAGCAGCGCGGCCCGCAGCGCCAGGCGGGCATGGTCCAGGCGCAGCTGCGCGGCCTCGGTCGGCACCGGCAGCAGGTTCGGCGCCGGGCCGGTGGCGCAGAGCACGAGCTGCGGGACGCCCTGCGCCAGCGCGGCCAGCGCCGCCTCGGCCAGCATGGGCAGCGACCACAGCATCAACCGGGACGGCTGCAGCGCCGCCAGCGCAGCGGCCAACTGCCCGACCAGGCGCGGTCGCAGCGCCTCGCCGAAGGCACCCGGCGGCACCGCCAGCTCCGGCAGGGCGGCCAGCGCCTCCGGCACCGCCAGGGCGCGGTCCGCCAGGCAGCCGCGGTACAGGCCGGGCAAGGGAGGCGGCGGGGTCGCCTCGGCGTGCAGCACCGAGACCGCCAGGCCGCCCCGGGCCTCGGCCTCGGCCCGGGCCAGGGCGGCGGCGGCGTCCGGCGCCGCCATCAGGTGCAGCACGGCGTCGCGCCGGGGCAGGTAGCGCGGGTACCCGCGGCGCTGCGCCGCCGCCGCCACCCGGTGCCACAGCGCCAGGCGGGGGTCGCGCTCGGCGGTCTCGGTGCGCAGCCGGGCGCAGAAGCGCGTGGCGTTGCCCACCTCCTGCCGGATCGCCGGGGGCAACGCCGCCACCTCCACCGCCACGGCGTTGGCGGCGTCCAGGTCGCCCTGCCGCAGTGCCAGCCGGGCCAGCCGCTCGGCAGCCAGAACCGCCACGTCGGGGTCGGCCAGCAGCCGGCGCAACTCGGCCGCCGCGCTGCGTGGGCGGTCGGCGTCCAGCAGGCGGTCGGCCAGCGCCAGCCGGGCGGCGGCGCCCGGGCGGCGGCCGAGCCGAGCCAGCCCACGATGCACCACTTCGGGCCGGTCGCCGGCCATCAGCTGGGCCGCGGCACGCCACAGCACCGGCT